>JAQBES010000189.1:0-8154 GCA_032123755.1 Nitrospirota bacterium | reverse complement strand
CTCGCCCGAGGAACTCCAAACCCTCAAGGTCGGCGACAAGCTCCAAGTCTACATCGAAGAGTGCGAGGATTCGGACGGCAATCTCGTCTTGTCCAAAGAGAAAGCCGACAAGATGAAGATTTGGGAGGAGCTGGAAAAGCTCTTCAATGACGGCAAAAGCATCGACGGCAAGATCGTGGCGCGGATCAAAGGCGGCATGATGGTGGATATCGGCGTGAAGGCATTTCTGCCGGGCTCGCAGATCGACCTTCATCCAGTGCGGGATCTTGATGGGTTGGTCGGGCGCACGTTCCCGCTCAAGATCATCAAGATCAATCATCGGCGCGGCAACGTCGTGGTGTCCAGGCGCGTGCTCTTGGAAGAGACGAGGGATTCGAAACGCAAGACGACTCTCTCCACGTTGAAGGAAGGGCAATTGATTCAAGGCATGGTGAAGAACATCACGGATTACGGGGCGTTCATCGACCTCGGGGGCATCGACGGGCTACTCCACATCACGGACATGTCCTGGGGCCGTGTCGGCCATCCGTCTGAAATGTTCAACATCGGCGACAAGGTGGAAGTGATCGTCCTCAAGTACGATCGAGAGACCGGGCGCATTTCACTCGGCTTGAAACAGAAGAGCGCCGATCCCTGGACCGGCGTGGCCAGTAAGTACGCGATCGGTACCCGCGTCCGAGGTCGTGTCGTGAGCCTGACCGACTACGGGGCATTCATTGAGCTCGAGCCCGGCGTCGAGGGACTGGTGCATGTCTCTGTGATGTCATGGACGCACGAGGTGCGTCATCCGTCACGCGTCGTATCCATCGGGGATCAGGTTGAAGCGGCGGTACTGAACGTGGATCCGGCCACAAGGAAGATTTCGCTCGGCATGAAGCAGACTGCGCCGAACCCCTGGGATATGGTGGAAGGGAAGTATGCGATCGGCACGCGTATCGAAGGGAAAGTGAAGAGTCTTACTGACTTCGGCGCGTTCGTCGGACTCGAAGAGGGCATTGATGGATTGATACACATTTCCGACATGTCTTGGACGAAACATATCAAGCATCCCTCTGAACTCTTCAAGAAGGGGCAGAAGGTAGAGGCCGTGGTCTTGCGGATCGACAAGGAAAAGGAGCGGCTGTCGCTCGGGTTTAAGCAGCTCAAGAGCGATCCATGGGACGATGAAATTCCGAACCGGTATGCTGTTGGGGATGTGGCGGTCGGGAAGGTCAGTAAGGTCGCCGACTTCGGCATCTTCGTCGAATTGGAGGGGGGAGTCGAAGGGTTGATTCACATTAGTGAGGCTGGCCTCGACCCGCAGGCCAAGCTCGAAGAGAAATTCAAGCTGCAGGATGAAGTGACGGCCAAGATTATCAAGGTCGATCGTGAAGAACGAAAGATTGCGCTCAGCCTGCGTGACCATCAGATGGATTCCGATCGGCAAAAGGTCGATGAATATCATGCCACGCAAGGCGTGCTGGACCAAAGCTTGGGCCGTGCGGCGAAGCAGAACCGGAACCGAGGCCAAGCCGAGGACGATAAGTAGGTCCGATACACCAGGTCTCAGCGTAAGCCGGGGGGCGCGGTCGCGTCCTCCGGCGCTGTGAGCGAGCAGAACCATGAGTGATGAAACAGCAGAAAAGCCGGCCAAGCGAGGGATATTTCGCAAAGTGCTCTGGGCGCTCGGAATCGGGCTGGGCCTGCTTTTTCTGGTGAACCTCTTCTTTCCCGACCTTGACATTTCGATGGAGGACCGGGTTGGATTGATTCGTATCGAAGGGGTCATTATGGATGCGCAATCCACGATCGGTGAATTGAAGCGTTTTGCTGATAACCCATCCGTGAAAGCGATTGTATTGCGAATCGACAGCCCCGGCGGCGGGGTTGTGCCGTCGCAAGAAATCCATGATGCGGTCCAGCGGGTTCGTAGCAAGAGCAATAAGGCGGTGGTTGCCTCAATGGGTTCTGTGGCGGCGTCAGGGGGATACTATATTGCGGTTGCGACCGATCGCATCATGGCCAATTCAGGGACGTTGACGGGGAGTATTGGGGTCATCATGGAGATGGCTAACGTCGAAGGGCTGCTCAAGAAGATCGGGGTCGAAGGTGTCGTGATCAAAAGTGGACGATTCAAGGATGTGGGATCGCCGCTTCGGAAGATGAGTGATGAAGAACACGCGTTGCTCCAATCCGTCATGGACGATGTCCATAAGCAGTTCATTGAGGCGGTAGCAGAAGGGCGAGGACTCGACTTGGCGGCTGTGCAGGCCTTGGCGGACGGTCGAATCTTCACGGGCCGTCAGGCCAAAGCTTCAAAGCTTGTGGACGAGCTCGGTGATCTCGAGGCTGCAATCCAACTTGCGGCGGATATGGCCGGCATTGAGGGTGAGCCGAAAGTCACTGAGCCGCGCCGGAGATTTTCGATCAGAGAATTGATCGAATCGCGATTATCGGTGCTTTTCCCCAAGTTGGACTTTTACTCCGGGGTCAGTCTCAAGTATCTCATGGCGTTCTAACGCGGTCGGATCGACGCGCAGGTCGATTCATCACCACGAAAGGGGAGTCCAATATGACGAAGGCCCAAATCATCGAGCGCGTGTCCGAACAGGTTACAACCTTGACGAAGCGGCAGGCGGAAGTCGTCGTTAACACGATTTTTGACTGTGTGCGTGATTCGTTGAAGAATGGCGATAAGACGGAAATTCGAGGGTTCGGCAGTTTTCGACTACGGGCTCGTCGGATGAAAGAAGGGCGGAATCCAAAGACCGGCGCGACCGTGGCCGTCCCTGCCAAGAAAGTCCCGTTTTTCAAAGCCGGTAAGGAATTGAAGGAACTCCTGAACCAGTCATAACAGGACGCGCATCATGAACGCACCAGACTTCCACGATACGGCCGGGGTAGATGTCCGTTGGACGGACGAGGCCTCCAAGCGTCTAGAGCGGGCACCGCTATTCTTGCGTGGAATGGTTCGTCGTCTGGCGGAAAAAAAGGCCCGAGAACTTGGCCATGCGGAGATTACAGTGGAGATTCTCGATCAGTTCAAGACCCAAATGATGGGCCGTATGGGCGGCGAAGCAGGCATGGCGGACGCTGTGGAGCAAATGGAGCAGGGTCGTCTCCCTTGGACTGCCGCCGCCAAGGAACGGCTGAGTACGGTTCCTGAATTCATGCGCAACATGACCAGGCAAATTGCCGAAGAGATCGCCAGGGAGCGGGGTCATCTCGAGGTGAACGTCGAATTATTCGAAAAGGTGGAAGCACTGGGCGATCTCCGTGAGGCATCGGCTCCTCCGTTGGAGTGGAGCGAGGGGGCGTTGGCCCAACTTCACGAGAAATTGAAACAGTCCCCGCCGATCGCCGTTGAATTCGTCACCGACATGTTGAGGCGGGACACCGAAGATTTGGCGAGAGAGAAAGGCGTGACGCGGATTGACGAGTCGATGCTGCTTCAATTGTGGGACGCACCCCAGGAGCGAGTCACTTGGACCGATGAGGCATGGAAGCGACTGCAGACGTCTCCGGATTTCGTGCGGAGCGGAATCCGTATGGCCGCTGAGCGCCGAGCGCGGAAGCTTGGCCTCAAAGAGATCGACTCGGAGCATCTGACGACCTTCCGGAATCAAGCCATGATGAAAGCCGTCAAACGGATTCGCTCATTCGGGTACAACGAGCTGACCTTTAAGGCGTTCGATACGGCACTGGAGAAGACCAAGCGACTGCAGGGGAATGAGCAGGCGGAAAAACGCCTTCAGGAAATCCGCGGGCATTTTGCCGATCCGGACATGAAGAAGCCGGAAGGTGGGACACTCGGTGCCGACTTGATGGGCCGCTTTCGCCAGTATCTCAAGGGAGAAGGAACGCTCTAGCAGGATACTCGCAAAGACTGTCGGGGTCGTATTCCTGTCGCTGAAGTTCTTGACGTAGCCCATGAGCAGGCTTGTTGTTTCTCGGGGCCTAATCGGGCTTGATTGTTCAATATGCAGAGTGAGGGCAGAGATTCCAGCGGTCGTGAGTGAGCTGTCCGCTACTTTCCAGGGCTGCTCCTTCTCCAGATCTTTATTCCCACGAGCTTATACGAACACAGCGGGTTCTTCACGCGCGTTCGCCTTATCATCTCGGCGGATCTGGCTGGACGGATTGTTATAAGGTAGAGAGCAGGGGCAGTTTAAAGATGGCCCCTACTCTCTCAGAGGGAAGCCGTCTGTTGAGGCCAAAATTTATGACGGATTTGCGGGAGAGGCTCGCTATCAAAATTGGGGATATCATAGAGACAGCGATCGATCGTCGCCACCTCATCTTCGGTCAAGTCCAAGGTGACTCTCTTCTTCCAAAACTGATCGAGGGTAAAATAATCTCCTGACTGCGGCTTCTCAGCCAAGAGCACCTTCATCTTATCGAAGCCTGCCGTGTCCACCCCGGGGACGCGCCCCTTATTGCGGTCGTGGCACCAATGCAGTATCTCGGCGATTCCGTACATCGACAATTCAATCTTCATTATCTTGCTCATGAATTCCTCCTTATCAAGATCGCCATTGTACCCCAAACACTGCGCCGTTTTCAAAGCTATTGCCGAGCGGGCCAGGATTGGGGAAACTGCGTTCTGGTAGGGATCGTTGCGCGGATGGTTTGATTGCCAGGAGAAAGCGGTCGTCTGTATACTGACCACAGTCGTTTTGGTTGGAAGGCTTGGTTGAGGGGCGCTTGCTCACGCGGGCGATTCAACACGTCGCCTGTTTCTCGCTCGAGGAAGGGTGTGTGATCAGAAACGCTGACGGCCACAACAAGTGTAGATCGTGGAACCTTGTGGTCGTCATGGCGATAAGTTTCTTCCTGCTATTGGCAAGCGGCTGTACCAAGCAAGACCCCTATGCCCCACCCGATCTCTTCTACTACTTTGCCAGTTACAAAGTAGGTAAGAACCCGACGACCGTCACCCCCATGGACGTCAATCAGGACGGTTTTACCGATCTGGTGACAACCAACATCGGCAGCAATACCCTGTCGATTCTCTTAGGCAACGGTGACGGCACCTTTCTCGATCAAGTTCAACTGAACGTCTGTAAAGAGCCCCGCTCGCTCGCTCTCGGGATGTTCAACCGCGATCTTTACCCCGATGTGGTCTTGGCCTGTTCCGGGGGCGACGAAGTGGCCGTACTCTTCGGCCGTGGCGATGGAAAATTTGAGGAAGGACCGCGCTATCCCGTGCATCGGACTCCCATTGCCATCGCAAGCGACGATCTGAACGGCGATCAGGCGCCCGACCTCGTGGTCGCATTGCGGAACGACAAGATTAAAGTCTTCTTGGGAACCGGAACCGGTGAGTTTACCCAAGGGGCGCAGTACGAATATGGCGATACGCCCACCTCGGTGGCATTGGCCGACTTGGATGGCGATGGGAAGATCGATTTGGCCGTGACAAACGGGGGGCCGATGTCGAACGCGGTTTCCATCTGGATGGGAAATGGCGACGGCACGTTCCGCCCTCCCACCGACTATCGGACGGGGAAGCGCCCGCTTGGGGTGAGTTTCACCGACTTCAATCATGACCAGATCCGTGACCTATTTGTGATCAACGGTGTGCAGGATAGCTTCACCACATTTCTCGGAATAGGTAATGGGACTTTCCAGCCAGGGCGCGATTCCGGGGCCGACGCAGGACCGAATTTCGGGCTCGCTCGCGACTTTAACGGAGACCACCGCATCGACGTGGCCATCGTCAATATTCAATCGAGTGATCTTTCCATTCTCTTTGGCCGTGGCGATGGGACCTTTGAATATCCGCCGAGAAACTATCGTACAAAGCCAGGCCCCTTCGCTCTTGCGACGTTTCGTGTTACGACGAAGGAGGTTGAAGAGCCTGGACTCGTGACGGCGGATAATGGTAACGGAAGCGTCTCCATCTTTCTCCATCGAGGGTTGAAAGCGGTGTCCACGCCCGTTGCATTCCCTCCGTGAAGCGCGTACGACGTCTGTCGAGAGTTGGACTGAATCAACAGACAGTCTTATTGACAGCCTGTCGACCCTCGGCTACAGTGGCCAATGGGCGCTGCTTCCAGCGCCTCTAGCGCTCTGTTTCGAGGACACCAGTGAGATCCTTTAGATGGTGGTTTGCTATCGGCGCGCTACTCACACTTTCTGTGCTGATGGTACAGGGGGGTGTGCGAGAGCTGCTCGACGGAGCCTCTCCCGGCAGTGGGGCCAGCGCGTACCTCTCGTTTGGTACCACGATTGTCGGCGGAGGATTGTTGGCAGGTTGCTTGGCTCTGGTGATGAATCGACTCCGGTAGACACGGAGTCTGAAGGCAGGCGCGTCGATGCACTGTTTGAGATGTAAGGGATTCATGATGGTCGAGCGTCACTATACGCTGGTAAATCGGCGACTCTATGCCCGCTGTTTGAATTGCGGATTCTGGATCGATCTTGCCGATCTGCTCCGCTTTTTCCATAAGGTGATCGATAGCGGGTTTCGTGGAGGAAAGGTGCGGGAGTCATTTACGCTTTGAGTAGGAATGACAATTTTATGATGAAAAGAGATTGCAGGAGATTCCGTCGGGCGCCATTTTTCGCCAGCGCTGCTGGGGTGTTCATCGGTCTCCTGTTGATCAGTGCCGAGACCGTCACTCCATCCATCGCTTTTGCGAAGAACAAGGCGGCTCAACCGGCGCATGTCCGAACGGCAATTGCCACGCACCAGTTCCCTCCATGGCGAGTCGCTCCAGCCCATGGCATTCTTCTCAAGGAGCTCAATAGTGGGCGTGTGTTGTATGAACACGATGCCGAGAAGCGAATGTCCCCTGCCAGCCTCACGAAAATCATGTCGGCCCTGGTCATTTTGGAAAAGGGTCAGTTAGATGATCTCGTCACGATTAGTCCAAATGCCGCACGGGCTCACAAGACGCACTTGCGCGTGAAGGCAGGGCAGATCTTTAGGCTGGAAGATCTGCTGAAGGCCATGTTGATCATGTCCGCGAACGATGCCTGCCTTGCAGCGGTGGAGCATGTAGGTGGCGACGAAGCACAATTCGTGACTCTCATGAATGCCAAGGTTGCGGCTCTTGGACTGGCTGATACGCATTTCAGTAATGGTTGCGGGTTTGATAACCCGGACCATTACTCGACGGCCGAAGACCTCGCCGCGTTGAGTGTCATTGCCCTCGATCAGCCAATCTTCCGGCAGTTAGTGCGTGAAGAGCGCGCGATCATTATCCCAGTCAACGGTCACCGTGCGTACGTCTTACACAACACGAACAGATTACTGGGACGTATTCCCGGCGTCGAAGGCATCAAGACAGGATTTACCTCCAAAGCCGGTCGGTGCCTTATCGCAAAAGTTTCTCAGAACGGGAACGATCTTCTCCTCGTGATTCTCAACTCCAAGCGTCGCTGGAATACCGCGAAGAACCTCATCGCCTACGGGCTACAGGCAGTCGAATCTCCGCACTGAATTCCCCTATTTGATCACGTCGGGATGTACGCAGGCTGCGGCGTAAGGGTCACTACAGCCTGAGGGGTACCCGCAATCTACCGTGCGAGTCCTCCGCGGAAGCTCTGGCGAGGATTAACAGCCTTGATTCCGGCGTGTTGGAATAGAGGAGGAGAAACGGAGCGGGAACGAATTCAAGCTGGTGATCTGGAAGAAGGATGGTACGTGTGCTAGATCTGCCGGGGCGTATTTGGAGTCGAACATCCGGCCCGTATCACTACCGCAGCGGGGAAAACTCGACGTTTACATCTTTCCCCATATAGTTGATGAGGAACCCCTGTTTATCGTAAGCCAGTACGGCGCCCAATATGTTTTCGTCCCCGTATTCTTCCTGCCCCAATAGTTTTCGAATGTCATCAGGGCTTTCGCTGTTCAGCACGTTGCGAAAGATGCCGCGAGTCTTATAGGAGAATCGATTATTGATAAAGATCAGGTCGACTTTGCCGTCCTGTATGCGCACGCCAGCCATAGGACCAGTCGGTTTACGCTGGTCGAGCAAGAAGATAAACAAGGCTTCCTGTTCCACTTTCACTCCAGGGATTTTTTCACTCACTAGAGAGTCCAAAGCTTTTGCGTCAGAGTCTCCCAATTTGACTCCAAACAGTGAAATATCGGTACTCTTCAAGGCCTTAGGGTCCATCACGTCGTTTTTGCTCAATTCGTAGGGCTCGCCATACCCAAGGGACACC
>JAQBES010000188.1:0-9717 GCA_032123755.1 Nitrospirota bacterium | reverse complement strand
TCCAGGCTCGGGAGAGATCGTGGGGCTGTCCTGAAGGCTAGCGCTTCTTAAGATAGCGGAAAAATTCTGTGTCAGGACCCACCACCAGAGTGGTCTTATCTTTGAAGGTTTTCTTGTAGGCGTCCATCGTGCGAGTAAATTCAAAAAATTGAGGATCCTGCCGGTAGGCGTCAGCATAGACCCTAAAGGCCTTCGCATCTCCCGCACCACGAAGTTCCTCTGATTCCTTGTACGCCTGAGCCAGAATGATCTCGCGATCCTTTTCCGCCTCTGAACGGATTTTCTGTGCTTCCTCAGCGCCTTCCGCACGGTATTGCTTCGCCTGTCGTTCCCGCTCAGCTTGCATTCGGGCGAACACGGCCTTCTCATTCTGCTCAGGAAGGTCGGCACGTTTGATTCTCACGTCCTGAATCTCAATCCCATACGCAGACGCCTTCTCATGCGACCGCTGGGTCACGATTTTCATGAGATCGGCGCGATGATCTGCGACGATTTCCAGAAGGTCATGGCGCCCGAGTTCGACCCGGAGTTCAGAATAGATAATGTCGTTCAGCCGTGTCCGTGCTCCCCGCTGGGTTTGAAAGTTCTGATAGACCTTGAGTGGGTCGACAATCCGCCATTTGGCGTAGTTGTCAAGAAGGAGGGTCTTCTTGTCTTGTGTGATTACATCTTGCGCATCTGAATCGTAGTCCAGCAGGCGCTTATCGAAGTAGGTGACTTCTTGAATAAACGGAATTTTCACATAGAGCCCCGGCTCCGTGATATTGCGGACAGGCTTCCCGAGTTGGACCACGATCGCATTCTGGGTGATGTCCACGGTGAAGAGCGGTGAGATCCCCAGGACAAACAACCCGATGACGACTACCCCGAGTGCAATGATGATTCCCTGCTTGGTCATGGTGTCTGGCCCTCAACGGTGGTGTCGGTAACGGCGGTGTTGGTCCTGGGTTTGAGACGCTCGAGCGGAAGGTAAGGAAGCGCACGATCTGCTGCCTTGCCATCCATGATGATCTTCTCGACGTGCGGGAGGATTTCTTCCATTGTTTCGATATAGATCCGCTTGCTGATGATGTCTTTGGCTTGATTGTATTCTTTTAAAGTCGCCAGAAAACGGTTGGCCTCACCTTGGGCGCGATTCAGTCGCGCCTGGGCGTTGCCCTTGGCTTGGTTTACTATCTGAGCGGCTTCGCCTTGGGCTCTGGGGAGAATGTCGTTGCGATAGCTCTGAGACTGGTTGATCAGTTTCTCTCGATCTTCCTTCGCATTCGTCACATCTTTGAACGCAGCCGCCACGGCCTCGGGAGGACTGACGTCCTGGAGCTGGATGGCTGCGATCTGGACGCCGCCCTGATATTGGTCGAGAAGGGATTGCAGGAGTACCTGGGCATCCTGCTGGATCTGGGCTTTGCCGGTCGTCAACGCCTCGTCGATCTTGCCCTTGCCGACCACTTCCCGCATTGATGCCTCGGCAGCTTTGCCGATCGTCTCTTCGATTTCTGCTACGTTAAAGAGATAGTTCGCAGAGTCTTTAATCTTGTATTGCACGATGAATTCGATGGCCAGAATGTTCATGTCGCCGGTAAGCATCAGGGCTTCTTGCGCCAGCATTTGCTGGCGGCCTTGCCGATCTGTGCGGAAGCCTACCTCGATACGGTGGAGTTTTTGGACTTTCGGCTGCAGGACCGATTCGACAAGAGGGATTTTCAAATGAGGGCCAGGCGCCACGGTTCGTACAGGTTCGCCGAATCGCTTGACGACGCCCTCCTCATCCGGGGCGATGATAAAGGCGCTCTGCCAAGCGAGAAAGACGAGCAGTCCTGCCAGCGCGATGTTTCTGAAAGCGCTTGAAGGCATCAGATTCTTGAATGAGGGCATCAGATTCTTGAATTGGGATTGGGCCTGCCTGAGGGCATCCTCAAGCGGGTCGCGCTTCTTATTCCAAGGATCTTCTTTGGGGTCCCAGACCATGTGAGGTATTCGTCCGTAGATAGATAATTGCGGAAGATCTCTCTCGGTCACCTTAGCAGACCGGCAGAAGCATACGCAACCATGATAATCTTCCAGATCTAAGCACGTCGCGGAAGATGCAGCGAAGCCCATCGACTATGTGATCACGGTGCGCGATCACGCCAAAGAGAGTTGCCTTCGTTGGTCCTGAGCTGTTCGGTTCATCTATTGGAGTTTCGACGATCTGGCAGCCGTCACAGAGCCCGTCGAACAACGGCGATAAGTATTTCGGAGAATTCGTGACGAGATTGCATTCTCCAATCGCGAGTTCCTAGAGTCAGTTCCGGCATGATCCACCTTGCCAGCGTTACTCTAGTCATTTGCGAGCGACAGGTTTGGATCGATCTCATCGCGACTGTTTCCCAACAACGATGAGCCCTTGCTAGCAGGCTGTGGGAAAACCATTTCAGCACGCAGAACTTCGATGGCCTGCACGTCCGTGGCAAGCCCGGTCTGTCTGGTCTGTCTCGTCTGTTTGGTCTATCTCATTTATTTTGTTTGGACCGGATAGACCAGAGCAACCAGATGAACCAGACAGACCGAACAGACCAAAAGAACAAGACAGGCTGGCGGACTTTTTCAGCATCCTGCTAGAGAATTCTGGCGAGGATGAGGTAAGTGATACAAGCGAGGAGAGCCGACGCTGGCAGAGTCACGACCCACGCCAGGACCATGTCACGCACGGTCGTCCAGCGTACGGCGTCCAGGCCTTTGAGAAGGCCGATTCCGATAATGGCCGAACTGCTGACATGAGTGGTCGAGACCGGCAGTCCGAGAGAACCGGAGATGAGAACCAGAGAAGATGTCGTCAGGTTTGCAGACAGTCCCTCCGCATGATTCATCTTTGTCACTTTCTCAGCGAGGATTTCCGTCACGCGGAGCCCGCCAAAGTAGCTACCGAGCCCCATCGCAATGGCGACTCCCCCGAAGGCGGCAAGCTGGGACGAGGCGCTGGGCCATGCGGTGGTCGCACCGCCGAGCAGAAGTATAGCGACGATCTTCGGTGCGTCGTTCGTGCCCCGGGCAAACGACGAAAGGCCACTGGAGATCCAGTGGATCGTATCGAGCCCCACCACCAACCCTGATAAACCTGCTCGATCGCATTGAGACGGCACCGCGATCACTGGCTGTCTGAAGTTGTTGCCTTGGAACAGGGTTCTGGTTCCACCACGTTCGTCGATGGTGACTATTGCACGAGAAGCGGGCATCACGCACAAGCAGGCCCCTTCCCACTTCTTTGCGAGCGTACGAACGGCCGGATGGATGAGTAGAGAGATGGTGAAGGCGAGGAACGGACTGAGCAACAAAGGAAGAGCGATCTTCTTTCCAATCGCGGACCAGATCAATCCTTCTCCGGCGAAGGCGACGAAGCCGGTGCCGACGATGGCCCCGGTGAGCGCGTGAGTTGTCGAGACCGGGAGGCCGGTGCGCGAAGCAAGGAATACCCATGCCATTGCTCCGATCAAGACGGCCCAGGTGACGGCAGGTTGAATGACCGTGCCGGTCTGGATGAGGCCATGGCTGAACGTATTGACCATCGCACTTGCGATGAATGCGGAGGCACCTGCGCCGACGATGGTCCAGATGGTTCCCCAGAGGATTGCGGCCCGATAATTTGTGACGCCGCTTCCCACAAGCGTGGCGACCGCTTTCGACACGTCATTAGTGCCGTTGGCATAGGACAAGACGAGGACCAGGAGAAAGGTAAGGAAGGGGAGTTCCACAGCGTCCCTCTGAGCTTGTTACACGTCACCGTGTCTTAGGTGACGGATCCGCCACAAGACGAACCGGCCCCGGCGGTACAGCCGTAGCAATGGTTGCGTGTCGTGATCTGGCGCTGATTGAGTTGAACGGGATCAAAGTCTCGGATATGAGCGGGCGCACCATGATCCACCGGCAGATCGAGCATCTGGTTGAAGTCGCAGTCGTAGAGGGTGCCATCCCAGCTCACTGAGATCGTGTAGCGGCACATGACGCCTGTCGCGGCAGTTGGGTTAAATGCATTGGCCAATCGCTCCATATACTGCTCGTAGTTGCCGCTCTCCAGGAGAAAGTCAAGAAACCGGCTGATCGGCATGTTGGTGATCGTATAGAGATGGTTGAACTCGACGCCATGGCGAGCCTGGAGTTCTGTTCGAAACTGGGCTTCGATCGCCTCTTGCTTGGGAGGGAGAAAAGCTCCGACCGGATTGCAGACGAGATTTAAGGACAGCCCGCTGCCAGGCTGGCCATAGCCGAGTCGATTGAGGAGGCGCAGCGCCTGGATCGATTTCTCAAAAATGCCCTCGCCTCTCTGCGCATCGGTCTGACTGGCGCGGTAATAGGGCAGTGATGCGACGACTTCCACACGTTGCCCGGCAAGGAACTCTGCCAAGTCCGCTTGGGACGGGAGGAGCAAGACAGACAAGTTACATCGATCCATCACGTGGCGACCTAGTGCCCGGCTCTGTTCAACCAGCCAGCGAAAGTTGGGGTTGAGTTCCGGTGCCCCACCCGTGATATCGACCGTCGGAATATCGGTCTGTGCGAGCGCGCGGATGCACTGTTCTGCCGTTTCACGGGGCATGCGTTCGGTGCGATCCGGTCCCGCATCGACATGGCAGTGCCGACAGGTCTGATTGCAGAGCTTGCCGACGTTGATCTGAAAGACTGTGATCCCGGTGGCGCGGAGCGGGAACAGGCCGATGTGATCAAGTTGTGTGTCGAAGGGGGGGCAGTTCATTGTCCTCCCGAGCATCTTCAACTGCTCCGTTGGGGAGGCGAGGGAGCTCTGTTGTCCAAGTAGGGTCAGCGCCATAGAATTCTTTTTCACTATGCCGAGGCCCGTTTCGGAACCAATCAGCGAGATAACGTGCGTGACTCAGCGTCACCAAGCATCAGCAGCAGTCCCCCTTGGGGGAGCAGGTGACGGCATCACCGCTGACTTTCTGGCCCGCACGATTGATGATTGCGAAATGAGGAGTGTAGCCGTCGGCTTCTAATACAGTTAGCGTTTTCGAACAGATCTCCAACGGTTCACTCCGGCGATACACATGGTGATCGTCATCGGCGGCTTCGACGAAGGGTCCGGCGAGCATAGCAAAATGCCCTTGCCAGAGGCAGGGGGCATCTGCCGGATAGACCGCGGTCCATCGGTCATCGGCTCTATCCAACCACAGGGGACCGGAGGCCAGGATAAAGTGAGAAGCCAACGGAGTCTGGCTCAAGAGGCACACAGTGTCCGGCGTGATTGGCTGGGGAATGCCTCGGAGATAGGTCGTGCCCAGTTCATCGACCACTCGGCTGAACGGCCCGCGGAGCGTGGCGTAACGAACGGCCGACTGAGGCGCGCCGGTGGGAAGTTTATATCCCGTCAAGGTGACGGAGAAGAAGTGGATGCCGTCGATTACCTGCCAGGGCGAGGACTTGAGCAGATGAATGCCCAGGAAACCGGCTCCGACCATCCCTGCGATATAGTCGGTGAGCGTTAACGCCCCGGAGAGGCAGTCGCCCCACTTTTCAGCGTCATGTGCCAAATACTGCGGAACGGGCTGATCGGCTACGATATCGGAGATCGTAAATCGTCCGCCCGGTTTGGCGACGCGAAACATTTCTCTAAAGACCTTCCGTTTATCCGGTGCCAGGTTGATTACACAATTTGAAATGATCAGATCGATGGCGCCGTCGTTCACCGGCATCGCGTCCGCCATACCTTTGCGGAACTCGACATTGGAAGTCGGATAGCCAAGATTGGTTGCGACGATGGGGACATGCTTCCGGGCAATGGCCAGCATCGTGTCAGTCATGTCGATTCCGATGACGTGGCCTGTGGGGCCGACGAGCCGGGACGCTTCGAAACAATCGATGCCGCCACCTGAACCGATATCCAGCACAGTTTCCCCTGGAGAGACGGTCTTGAGCCCTGCTGGCGTCCCGCAACCATACGAAATCCTGAGGACTTCTTCCGGGATGAAGGACTGGAGATCGGCCATGTCGTAACTAGTCGGGCAACACATCTGCTCGCCCGTTGAAGCAGCTAGGGCATAGCGATCGCTGACCTTTTGGGTAATCTCATCTATTTGCATAGCGTCCTCACCATTTAAGGTACGTATCCTGTGTTTAGATGTATCAACCCCTCCCATTCAAGGTCAATCACGTTCTTAGTAAGCAGTTGGATATCTCCATACAAGCGTATAGTGAGAGGTGCCAGGTTTCTGTAAGCTGGCTTACAGTGACGACACACACGTTTTGTTGTCGTGGAAGCGACAGAAAGACGGGTGTTCAAGAGAATTCTTACAGGAGGGTGAGTGAGGAGAAAAGATCGTGTGCTCTCTTGACTCATTTTATTTCAGAATTGTGGGGTGTCTTACAGATGGCTGACAAGCTGGTCGGTAGGATCGCGCTCATGATGTGATCACAGATATCAATCACAAGGAGGTGCATCATGCGCTACGACCGATGCAACGGCCTGATGGTCGGCGAGCGGACCTGGGATATGAATGGGACCGGCGGCGACCTGTGCGTGGACAGGTATCGCGGTCTCATGTACGGAAATCTTGTCGACACGGCGATTCTCGAGAACCGATCACGTTCGACCGACGCGGTCGAGCCGATCATGTTCAGGGGCCCTCGTAGGCCGCGGCTCGTGGCGGGGTAAGTCAGCGTGAGCACCGATATGGTCACGAATCCTCGAGCGAACAGCAAAGAGGGAGTTGTTTTGACTTGTGATGGACCAATCGGTCCAGAACGAGGAATCCACCAGAGAAGGAGGTGAAGTTATGCTACTCGCCCAATTGAAGGGCTCAGCGGGTTTCTGAGCGCGGAGCAGAAGGGCGAACTGATTCGCAAGGTCACAGACGGCATCGTATCGGCCAAGGAGAATGGTCGCGGCCTGTGAATAGGATCATCATTGAAGAAGTTCCTTCAGGCGACCGGGGCGTCGGTGGCGAACTCGTCACGACCGAGGTGCTCAAGAAGGTGGCCGCACAAGGCAAATACAGCAAGTAACGATCGCTCATCACTCATCACACGAAGGAGGACGAGCATGCAGTTCCAGGTACATACGAAGGAGACAGCGCCGGAGGCGTCGCGCGCGACGCTCGAAGCCATCGCAAAGAAGTACGGGTTTCTCCCCAATTTATTTGGCGTGCTCGCGGAGTCGCCGACGGCGGTGCAAGCCCACGCGGCCATCAACAACACGCTTGAGCACAGTGCGCTCACGCCCGTGGAGCAGCAGGTGGTGACGTTGACGATCAGCGCCACCAACGGCTGTGCCTATTGCATGGGAGCCCATTCTGCGGTGGCGCAGATGGTGTGCATGCCCGAGGACGTGCTCGCGGCTTTACGGGAGCAGCGACCGTTGTCGGACCACAAACTCAATGCGCTGTGTGCACTGGTGCGGTCCGTTCTGCACCATCGGGGCTGGGTGCCGGAGGCGGATCTGGAGCACGTGGTCGCGGCAGGCTACACGCAGCGGCACGTGTTGGATGTGCTCACGATCGTGGCGCTCAAGACCCTGAGCAACTATGCGAATCACATTGCGCACACACCGCTCGATCCCCAGTTTGCATCGCAAGCGTGGAAGGCCCCGGCCGCCACCGTCGCCTGACAACAGGGTGATTCGGCAGGGATGGTCACACCATTCCAGCCGGTCCCGCCACGTACTCATCGGTCGATTTATCTTCATAACTGTAAGCTAGCTCACTGCGGGTCTACCACGCGAGCGGTAGGATGTGATCGTCCTGTCGGGCGCCGACTGACGTGATGTCGGGACCATGAGATGCTCGCACGCTAGAAAGGAGGTCTCTCGAGAAGTGCATCATCACGTGGGATCAGCTGGCGACCCTGTTCCGTCAATCGGCAAGCGAGTCGTTTCAAGAACAGACACACATCCATAACAAGGAGACTCACATGAATGCGAATATGAAAAAGAATGCCCTCGTCCATTCCGCGCTGCTCGTCGCCTTGAGTCTGGCAGGAGCCCAGGTGGTTGCTGCGGCTCCAAAGGTGCCGGAACTGCCGTCTGGATGGGAAGCCTGTGGAGGCGTGGCCAAGGCAGGGATGAACGACTGCGCCGTCAAGACCAGTCTCCATTCGTGCGTGGGTATGGCCAAGACCGACAATGAGGCCGATTCCTATGTGTTCTTGCCAACAGGGCTGTGCGCGAAGATCTCGAACGGCGCTGTGCTGGCCATCACCAAAGGCGATCTGGCGAAGATGAAAGAGATGAGTATGAAAAAGATGTAGGACGACAGCCAATGTCTTTTCACTCTTCCGCCCCGATCCCGGCCCAGGCCGGGATCGGCTTGCGGTCGCATCATTTTCGCGAGATCCTGGACGCGCCGCCTCCGGTCGCCTGGATGGAGACCCATCCGGAGAATTATTTCGGGGACGGGGGCGCGCCGCTTCGCGTGCTTGAGCAGATCAGGAGCCGATATCCGCTGAGCTTTCACGGGGTCGGCCTCTCGTTAGGCTCCACCGATCCGATCGACCATGCCCATCTCCACAAACTGAACGTCTTGATCGATCGTTTCGAGCCGGCCTTCGTGTCGGAACATCTGTCCTGGAGTTCCGTCGGTGGTCGCTGCTTCAACGATCTCTTGCCGCTCCCATACACCCAGGAAAGCCTGAGCCATGTCTGTGCCAGGATCGACGAAGTCCAGACGATCTTGAAGCGGCCACTGTTGATCGAGAATATTACGCGGTATCTCACGTGGCAGGACTCCACGGTGCCGGAGGGAGCGTTCATGACCGAAGTCGTCAGGACAACCGGCTGCGGGATTCTGCTCGATCTCAACAACGTCTATGTCAACGCCGTGAACTTCGGCCTGGACCCGCTTGAGTTTCTGCGCGCGATTCCAGCCCAGGCCGTCCGGGAGATGCACCTAGCTGGTTTCGATCGCTTCGGACGATGGCTTATCGATACCCATGGCCAGGTGGTGCATCCGGACGTCTGGGCTCTGTACCAGTGGGCGATCGATCATTTTGGCCCGCGCCCGACCCTCATTGAATGGGACACCAACCTGCCACCGCTTGCTCTGTTAGTGGACCACGCTACACAGGCGGATGCCATGCTTGGAGGCTGCCATGCCGCAACTTCGTGAGATCCAACAGGCGTTGGCCAATGGGATCATCCAGGGGACCTATCCCGCCGTGGCAGGGGCGATCTATCCGAGCAAGTCGGCCCTACGGAGTGTGGCGCTCTATCGGCGGCTGATTCGCAACAATTATACACAGGTGTTGAAGATCACCTATCCGGTCTTGTTTCGGGTGGTCGGCGAACGCTATTTCGGACTCGTCGCGCGGGGCTATGTAAAGCAGTATCCCTCGATCAGTGGCGATCTGTTTCCCTACGGGCGCCATCTGCCGGCGTGGCTCAACGTCGTACAGAGTCCTCCTCTGCTGGCCGAGTTGGCACGACTGGAATGGGCCTGCCATGAGGTCTATCAGGCTGCCGACTCCCCGCCGCTCTCCTACGATCAACTCCACGCCCTCGCGTTGGTGGATCCCTCTCAGGTGACCGTTCACGTGCAGGCGGCCGCGCGGCTCCTCTCCTTTCCTTTCCCGGTCCATCGAGTCTGGCTGGCGCTGCAACCGGACACGCCAACAGACGAAGTCGTCGACCTGCCGCTTCCAGAGCAGGAGACCGGCGTCGTCGTGACGCGGAGGGACGGGAAAGTCCAGGTCACGCCCCTGGCCAGGACGGACTATCTGGTGCTTGAGGCCATGGCG
>JAQBES010000187.1:0-26398 GCA_032123755.1 Nitrospirota bacterium | reverse complement strand
TGTAGATAGCACATCATCTGTCCGCTTTTTGTAGCACGTGATCTGTCCGGTTTAGGGTGCGCCCTCAAGGAGGGCCACTATGACACGGGCGAGGATCCTACAGGAGGTGAGACAGATGCGGTTTGAAGAACTGTATGCTCGGCGGCAGCAGCGGCAGTTAACGATGGCCGAGGCCGCCGAGATGCTGGGGGTGACGGAGCGGACGTTTCGGCGGTGGAGTGGTCGGTATGACGCGGAGGGGGCCGAGGGGTTGCAGGATCGGCGTCTCGGCCGCCCATCGGGGCGGGCCGTGCCGGTCGACGAGGCGCTGCGTATGGTGACGCTGTATGAGACCCGGTATACCGGGTGGACCGTCAAACATTTCCACGAGCGCTGGCACACCGAGCATGGCGGGACGCGGTCTTATAGTTGGACCAAGAAGACGTTACAGGCCGCGGGGCATGTCACGCGGGCCACTCGACGCGGCGCGCATCGCAAGAAGCGACCGCGCAAACCCTTGCCGGGGATGATGCTCCACCAAGATGGCTCCACCCATGAATGGGTCCCCGGTTGTCAGTGGGATCTGATCGTGACGCTGGATGATGCGACCAGCGAGCTCTATTCCGCCTTCTTCGTCGAGGAAGAAGGGACCTTGAGTAGCCTTCGCGGTCTGCAGGAGGTCATGGAGACGAAGGGGCTCTTCAGTTCCCTCTATACCGACCGAGGCTCCCACTACTGGCACACCGACGAGGCGGGAGGCCACGTGGACAAGAGCCGGCCGACGCAGGTACACCGCGCCTTACAGCAACTAGGGGTGACGCTCATTCCCGCCTATTCGCCGGAGGCGCGGGGCCGGTCAGAGCGAGCCTTCCGGACCCTGCAGGATCGATTGCCCAAAGAGCTGGCGCTGGCCGGGATCACGGAGATGGCGGCGGCCAACCGGTACCTGACCGAGCAGTTCCTCCCCCAGTATAACGACCGATTTATGGTACGGGCGACGGAACCGGGCACCGCCTTCATCCCGTGGGTCGGTACGCACCTCGCCGAGATCCTGTGTGTACAAGAGGAGCGGGTCGTGGCCAAGGACAACACCGTGCACTATCACCGCCAGCGCCTGCAGATCCCGCAGGACCCCCACCGGTTCCATTATGTGAAAGTCACGGTGCGGGTCCACGAGTACCCGGATGGGACCTTGGCGGTGTTCCATGGGCCCCGGTGTCTGGCGCGGTATAGTGCCGAGGGCCATCTCCTTGGCCAACCCCGGCCGCAGCTCTCGTCAGGAGGCCGATGCCTGGCTCGGCCTGCGACCCGATCGTCGATCGTAGACCAAATATGAGCGCTCGCTGTTTCAGGAACAGATGAAATTTCGCGGCTGAGAAAACCGGACAGATCATGTGCTACATAAACCGGACAAGTTAACTTGCTATCTACACGGGAAAATATGCGATGGTGATGCACGGGCCGAGGCTGCTGAGATTGGATGAATGAAATAGCGAGGAAACAATCGTGGTCCAGCCAGACTATTGCCGTGGATCAGATCAGTCGCTTGGTCGCACGCTATTCCTCGGCACAGCAATTCCCTGAATCGTATCCAGCTTCAGGCTGGTACGATCGATTGTTCCGTTCGGCTTCATTCTGGCGTTGGTCGTGCCGCGCTTTTTCTGTCGTAAGCTGAGAGCGAGGGTCGAGGTGCACTTGAAGAGGGTGGCGGGTACTGGTTCGCCGGGCGGTCATGGGCTGACTTGCGTATGCCTTCTCTCTTGATCCCCAAACGCGACTCAGAATAGGTCGGAGCCTACTTTCCTCAGAATAATTTTCGGGACGTGATCATCGGTGTGCGGAGGAGTTTTATGGGGCAACTCAGCGTTGAAACCGTTCTCGGATTGATCGGGCTGGTGATCCTTGTCGGATTAGCCGGCGAATTGTTTTTCAAGAGAACGGGGGTTCCCAGCGTGCTGTTTCTGATGGGGTTCGGTGTGCTCCTGGGCCCTGTCCTTCATTTGGCGGAGGCTTCAAACGTCACCGTGATGGCTCCGTACTTCGGCACATTGGCGTTGCTCATCATTCTTTTTGACGGGGGACTCAATCTTCAATTCATGAAGGTGCTCAAGGAGGCCCCGCTTGCCGTGCTGTTTTCGTTGACGGTCTTTACGTGCACCGTGGGCGGGATCGCCGCACTTTATGTGTGGGGGCTGGAGGGCCAATGGCTGCACGGTCTCCTTTTAGGGGCGATTCTGGGCGGGACTGCCGCAGCCATCGTCATTCCCGTCGCGGGGAAACTGACCTCACTCCGTGAGCCGGCCAAAGTATTGTTGAGTCTCGATTCCGCCTTTTCCGAAGTGTTCGTGGTGGTGATCGCTCTGGCGATTATGACCACAATGACTGGGTCGATCGGAGCAGGCCATGTGGTGAGCGGCCTGTTTCACGCCTTTGTGGACGCGCTCTTGCTGGCGACGATTGCGGGAGCTCTCTGGGCAAGGCTCTTGGCGTGGATGCAAGGCCAGACCCTGTCTTATATGCTGACCCTCGCTGCGATCCTCGTCCTGTACTATGTTGCAGAACTCCTCGGTGGGAACGGTGCCATCACGATTCTGCTTTTCGGCCTCGTGCTGTCGAACATGCAATTTTTGGTCGGTCGCATGGCCAAGCCGATTCGTTCGTGGATCGGCTATGAGCTCGACCATGCACAGTTTGAGCTCGACGAGTTCTTGAAACGCATCAATGAAGAACTCTCGTTTTTAGTGCGGACATTTTTCTATGTGTTGCTGGGACTGATTTTCGATCTATCTGCGATGACAGGGATGGTCGCAGCGGCTGGACTAGGATTGTTCGCCGTCACGCTTATTGTCCGCTGGACCGCAACGGAACTCATCGGTCGGATCACCGGAGCATGGTCAGGATCTGAACGCCGGATCGTGGCCTCCATGTTGCCGCGCGGGGTGGCTACGGCGGTCATGGCGTTTGTTCCCATGACGACTGGAATTTCCGACACCGAACTGTTCCCGGTCTACGCGTTGTCGGTGATCGCCCTCGGCGTGGTCTATATGACTGTGGCAATAACTATTGAGGGTCGTCTGTCGCCCAATGTGGCAGGGCAGGCTTCTGATTCCACCAAGAATTGAGTCATCGAGCACGAGTTGATCCGACACCGTAGGTCGTTTCACTCCGTCAACGAAGACTCAGAACCAGACTGGCAGGAGTCAACGAGAACTGTGACTGTATGACGCCGGAGCGGGCCTGCTCGCACAAACAACTCAAAGAGTTCCCGGGAGAATGTAATCACTGCAGCATTCGCGAATTGGTATTCCTGTGGAAAGTGGAATAGTGTGTGCGGGGTTCGATGAAAGCATAACGCATCGAGAGGCTGTTTCAGCGTAACCATTTGTTGGGGCTGCGTCAGGTCACTATCTCTTTATTGAACGCCGTCAGAGCGACACCTAATAGCCCATGAGTCTCATTCATACGATCACCATCTTGGTGTGCCTGTCCGCCGGCTTCAGTTACCTCAATCACCGGTTCATCAAGTTGCCGATTACGATCGGCCTTATGGCCATTGCCTTGACGATGTCGCTGGCCTTGGTCGCGCTGGGCGAACTTGGGTTCGGCATCAAAGATGAGGCCAGACGGTTCATCGGAGGCATCGACTTCAATGAAGCCTTGATGCATGGGATGCTCAGTTGCCTGCTGTTTGCCGGGGCGTTGCACGTCAATCTCGAAGAACTGCTCGACCTCAAGTGGGTTGTCGGGACGTTGGCCTCCGTCGGTGTCGTATTGTCGACGCTGATCACCGGAGGTCTCGGGTATTATCTCTTCGACCTCTTCGGCCTCCATCTGCCGTTCATCTATTGCTTGCTGTTTGGCGCGCTCATTGCGCCGACCGATCCCATTGCAGTAATGGGCATTCTCAAAACCGCACGACTTCCGAAGCCGTTGGAGATCAAGATTGTCGGAGAGTCCCTCTTTAACGACGGAGTGGGCGTGGTGATCTTCATCGTGTTGTTGAGTCTCGTGCCGTCAGCGCCGGTCGTTCTGACGGACGTTGTTGAGCTGTTCCTCAGGGAAGCCATCGGCGGGGCGGCGCTTGGCTGGTCGCTGGGGTATGTCGCCTACCAGATGTTGAAATCCGTGAATAATTATCAGGTCGAGATTCTGATCACACTCGCGCTGGTATTAGGTGGATTTGCACTCGCCGATGCGTTCCATACCTCCGGTCCGATCGCGATCGTGGTCGCGGGGCTGTTCATTGGGAACCACGGTCGCAAATTGGCGATGTCCGAGAAGACCCGTGAGCATTTGGATAGTTTTTGGGAACTGGTCGATGAACTGTTGAACGCCGTGCTCTTTGTGTTGATCGGCTTGGAGGTCCTCATGATCAGCTTCCAGAACCAGTATGTGGTGGCCGGGTTGGTCGCGATTCCACTGGTGCTCCTGGCCCGATTCGTCAGCGTCGGTGTGCAGATCAAGCTCTTCGGCCTCGTGAGGGACTTCAATGATAAGACCATTGCGATTCTTACCTGGGGCGGGCTCCGAGGCGGGATCTCCGTGGCTCTCGCCCTCTCGCTTCCTCTGGGAGAGGCCCGCGACGCCATTATTACAATCACCTATGCGGTGGTGGTCTTTTCGATTCTTGTGCAAGGTCTCACGCTCGGACGGCTGCTACGCGGCTCGTCCCCCTCGGCCTCGTCATCATGATCCTGGTTCACCGACCTATGAGTGTCACAGGCACAACGAGCAGCCAGCCCGCTGGTTCAGTATCCGATTTTCGAAAGAAGTTGGTTGCTGGGAGGGGGACTGACTTCGTCTGGTCTCTCCCTCACATCATCTTTTCCCCGCGAGTAGCGCCTGAGTCTGCTCACTGGTTTCTTTGACCAGGATGCCCATTTTTGAGTGGGCAGGTTCGAAATCGATGGGGAGATCGTAATGGCGGAGGCGTTCGCTCACGGTGGGGCCGATGGACGAGACGACCATCTTTTCGCAGGCCTCTTTGAACTGCGCGGTGGTGCCTTCCTGTTCGAGTAACTGCATGACATGATCGATCTGCGCGGCGTTGGTGACTAGCATGACCTGCACGTTCCCGGCGATGATCTCGCCAAGCACCTGCTTCAACGGGCCTGTGTCTTCCGGGAGTGCCCAACGGTAAATGGGCACGGGAAAGACCTCTGCGCCACGTTGTTTCAGGGCCTCCAAGAGATCCGGATTGGACGTGCCATATTCTTGCACGGCGACGCGGAGACCCCTGACGGGACGGTACTCATCGAGCGTGGAGACGACCTCGACCCATGTATTCGGTTCTGGCACGGTGATGTTCGGTGTCAGGCCGAGTGCCTTCTTGAGGGCCGCGAAGGATTTCGGCCCTCGCGAGACCACAAAGGTTTTCTTGAGTGCCTCGGCCAGGTCGGTTCTGGGATAGCGAGTCAGGAGTAGGTCAAAGAGGGCTGTGGTGCCGGTGCCGGTCAGCAGAATCACAATGTCGATCTGTTCGAGGATGAGCTTGACGCCCAGGCGGAAGACGGGCCCATTCTCTTGAAGGGGAAGCGGGAGTTCCCGCAAGGCCGGGACCACAACCGGCGTCCCTCCGTATCGTTCGATCAGGCGCGTCATTTCCGGCGCCATGCGACTTTCGAACGACACCACAGTCAGACCATCAAAACTAGAGTTGCTCATTGGATCATCTAATCATCTGTCGATCTGTTAATCTGTTGAGTGTTCGGAAATTCCGGTCAATCATCAGATCAACAGATCATCAGATTCTCCTCGATTTTGCCGTTCGTCTAGACGCCGAGAAGATTGCAAGTAGCTCGCTGGCTTCTTGTAAGAGATCTAATGTTCGGTTTCGCGATGCAATACCGGACTCAGTCAGAAGCTCTAACCAGAACACCGTCTCGTCTGTTTCTTCAACGACTGTTCCAATCTTTGCGATGAACTCGGTATGTGAACGAGCCCGGCAGACGGCTCGTTAGTTGGCTGCGACGGATGTCCCAGATAGGACAATCTGATGTCCGGGCACGCGAGTTACAGGTGTCTTAGGAAGCCCTCCGGACAGTCTGATAATGTTGAGCGCGAAATCCTTCGTTCGCTTGGCCAGATCCTATGTTGGGCCGAAGTCTTTCACAATTCAACAGATCGTCAGATCGACTGATTCTTCACTTTGAATCAGCAGCGCAGCGGAAACCGGTCGATTCATTCCGAATCGTCGGATCGCTGTTCACGCGGGTAAAGATGCGAACCGTGGGGGTCTCGTTCTGCCATCCGGCACCCCGAATGACTTTCTTGACACCGTTGTCAGGGCCTTTGGGATTCTTCGCCGGGCTCTTTTCGTAGTACCGGGCGTCGTACCAGTCGTTGACCCATTCCCATACGTTGCCGGCCATGTCGTAGGCGCCGAACGGGCTCTTGCCTGCTTCGTAGCTCCCGACGGGCATGAGGGTCTTCTCGCCGATCCATCGTTGATTGAAGTTGAGATGTTTGACCGTGGGCTCGACGTTTCCCCAGGGGAATCGTCGATCGGCCGTTCCCTTTGCCGCCTTTTCCCATTCGGCTTCGGTCGGGAGGCGCTTCCCCGCCCACTGGCAGTAAGCCTCGGCGTCAAACCAATCCACATTGATCACGGGTCGGTCGATCAGTGATTCAGCGATGGTGTCTCCTTGCCAGAGGTTTCGCGTCGGGTTCTTGGAATTCTGTGGGACACGATGGCCTGTGGTTTTGACAAATTCAAGATAGCGACCGTTCGTTACCTCGAATTTGTCGATAAAGAAGGTGTCCACAAACACGTCATGGCGCGGGTACTCATCGCGTCCGCCATCCCGGTCTCCGTGCGGGACCCCCATCGGAAACGAACTGGCCGTGACCTCGACCATCGGCGCGCCATCTTTGCCCAGCGGTGGCGTGAGCAGGGCCTGAGGCGGTTGGTCGGCTGCGAAGAGCGGGGACATGTTGCACAGGACACAGAGCACAGTTGAAACAAGCAATGGTCGGACAGACATCGGGGTGGACTCCTTCTTCAAGATCGTAAACGTGCATATCGTATCATAGCCGGGTAAGGAGGCGCAGCCGTCTGGTCGCCCCCGGCTGATCTGATTCTGTTCCTTGGATTTTCAATTGACGGAGCCGAGGTGGCTCCCTACTATACGGGCACGAGTGAGGATGGCTATGAGTGCTCCGCTCCATCGAGGGTTACGCCATGTGGCGTTGCGCGTCACGAATCTCGCACGTTCTCGTATGTTCTATGAACAGTTGTTGGGGATGAAGATGATGTGGGAGCCCGACCCGGACAATGTGTATTTCAGCTCCGGATCGGATAATTTTGCGTTACACCAGATTCCGCCGTCCGAACTCGCCGCGTATCAGCCCTTGAAGGGGCAATTGTTGGATCACGTCGGCGTCATCCTTGAGAGCCCTGAGATGGTCGACCGGATGTATCGGGAGGTCGAGCCGCGTATACAACAGCTGGGCGGGCAGGTCGTGAAACCGCCGAAGCAGCATCGCGACGGCAGCTATTCCTTTTACTTTTCCGATCCCGACGGAAATGTCATTCAAGCGTTGTACGAGCCCACCGTCAGTAAGCTGGAGCTCACGCGTAAGGGGTAAGGCGTGAGGGGTGAGACGACGCAGAATAACGAGGTCAAAGACGGAGAGGCGATCCCCTTACGCCTTACGCCTCAGGCCTAACGACTATGGACATCTGGAACAGCTTGCCTCAGTGCCAATATCTCAGCCTTGCTCCCTGGGTCTGGGTTCAGTTGGAGAGCGCGGACCCTCCCGGTCCCTTCCCATTTGTTGCAGGGGTGGCCCCCGAAGTCGTCGCGAGTCTCCATGAAGCCCATGGCCTCCTCTCCAGCGCGATCGATACGGCCATCAGCGATGTCTTTTCCAAGCGGGCCCCGCTCGACGATCCCGATCGTCAGCGGCGATTGGAGGATGCCTATGCGGAGGTGATCAGCGCCCGCCCTTATCTGCAGCAGCACATTCATTGTGGGCGGAAGCCGGACGGTACGTTTCAATGGGAGTTTCCGACCGATCCCACTAAATCCTCCACGGCTACCAACGGCGGGCTCCGGATCTTCCATTCGGTGAAGCGGCAGGCGATTCCGATCGGGTTCGACCAGCGACAGTTGGGGCCGCTGGTGGGAAAGGTCTTGGGGTTCTTGGACGGCACGCATCAAACCGACGAAATTAAAACGGTGGTGGCGACCTCGGGGCGAGATGGAGAACGAATGCTCACGCGATTGATCGAATCCCTTCACCAGCATGAGTGCTTGGTCAGCTCGAGCACCTCCTCCGTCAGGTCCCGCTGGTTCGAGACTGTACAAGATAGAGACACGGTCCATCTCGGCCATGCCGCGCTGCTGTATCGGCAACGGGACCAGGCGCTGTTGTTCGATCCCTGGCTGCTTCCCTGGTTTGCGGAATCCTCCGTCCCGTCGCTTTGGGGATCGCTGCTGCCCAAACCGGCTGCCGTCTTTTTAACCCATGATCACGACGATCATGTGGATTCTCGCACGCTCTTGCACCTGCCCAAAGACACGCCGATCATCGTGCCGAGCCGAAGGAATCGGCGCACGCTCTCCTACGATTATCTTTCGCTCTTACGAGAATTGGGATTTGGCCGCGTGATCGAATTGGCGCACGGGGAAAGTTGGGCCTTTGAAGGAGGGTCCGTGTATTCCGTGCCGTTCTATGGCGAAGATCCCTGCGATCTGGAGATGCCGCGCAACTGCTATCTTATCGCCGATCGTGGCTATAACGTGCTCGTGCATGCGGACAGCGGGCCGACGAATAGCGGCAAGTCTGCGCTCAAGGACGGAGTGATCCAGTCACTCGTGCAGAAGCATGGGCCAATCCCGCTGGTGTTTGCCTCACAACAACAACTGCTCGAAGTCCGTGGCCATGCGGCCCACGCCCCCTTGTCTCACCCCGGAAAATGGCTCGATGTGGGAGAAAACGGCTATCTCACGAATGCGTATCTTGCCGATGTGTGTGCGGCGGCGCAGGCCAAGCTTTTCGTGTCGTATGCCACCGGCGGTGCAGAATGGTATCCGGACCATCTCTCGTTCATGTTCAGCCAACGGAATCCCGCCCGCACAGCGCTGCTGACGGCCCACTGGGAACGGCCGGAAACCCTCAAAGAACTTCTCGTCATGAATGGATGCAGGTATCATTATGGCCATGCGTTGGATCTGTTTCGTCGCACGACCGACGGGTTGGTGGAACCGGTGGCGACCGGGGAAGCCTTGACGCCCCTGTCGCTCTACCGTGTTGACCACGGTGATCCTCCGTTTATGAAAGCCAGTAGCCGCACCACACCATCTCGATACATCGATAAGGACTGACTATGACCACACGCAACAGGCAACAAGCCCCGATCCTCGTCACCGGTGTCGCCGGATTCATCGGTTTTCATACCGCGACCAGGTTGCTGGAGCGAGGCGAGCGGGTGATTGGACTCGATAACGTCAACAACTACTACGATGTGCGATTGAAGAAGGCGCGGTTGGCGAAGTTGAAACCTTTCAAGCAGTTTTCCTTCACCAAGACCGATCTAGCCGACCGGGTGAAAATGCGCCGGCTCTTTGCCAAGGAACCGATTGCGAAGGTGGTCCATCTGGCAGCGCAAGCCGGTGTGCGCTATTCGTTGGTAAACCCGCATGCCTATACGGACAGTAACATCGAAGGGTTTCTGAACATTCTGGAAGGCTGCCGGCACGCGAAGGTCGGGCATCTCGTTTATGCCTCGTCGAGTTCCGTCTACGGCGGCAATACCCAGATGCCGTTTTCGATTCATGACAACGTCGATCATCCGGTCTCTCTCTATGCGGCCAGCAAAAAGGCCAATGAACTCATGGCCCATTGTTATGCGCATCTCTATCGGATTCCCTGCACTGGTCTGCGGTTTTTTACGGTCTATGGGCCCTGGGGGAGGCCCGATATGGCCCTCTTCATTTTCACGAAGGCGATTCTGGAGGGAAAACCGATCGAGGTCTACAACCACGGAAAGATGCGACGAGACTTTACCTATGTCGATGACATCGTCGAAGGAGTGATCCGGACCCTCGATCATCCGGCCACGCCGAACCAAGCATGGTCCGGCGACAAGCCCGATCCCGGAACCAGCTCAGCGCCGGCCCGGATCTACAATATCGGTAATCATCAGCCAGTCGAGCTGCTGCGCTTTATCGAGGTGTTGGAGAACGCGTTAGGAAAGAAAGCGGTGAAGAAGCTGCTGCCGATTCAGCCAGGTGACGTTCCTGCCACCTATGCCGACATCGAGGACCTGTCACGGGATGTCGGGTTCAAGCCGATGACGTCCATTGAGGAGGGGATTCCCCGGTTTGTGCAGTGGTATCGGGAGTTCTACAAAAAGTGAAGGGTGCCAAGCCTTTCAGTTAGCCTGGCACCCCCGGTCTCTCGCCTCAGACGGACTCGTTAGAGACAGCCGATCGGCACAAATCCCTGCCCAAACATTCTCGAGAGCGTCACGAAACGCGCGTTGTCGTAGAACGAATAGCTCGTACCCTGCTGATTTCTTCCGGAAAGATCTCCTCCATACGAGGGATCTGTTCCATAAAAGAACCCGCCACGGGTTTTCTGATTGAGGTGGAGCCACTCTCCATACATGGAGCAGACTTCAGCTTGAACGGACCCGGACGAGGCGATGCTGGCGTGCCAATCTTTGGCCCAATCGGGGACGGCCTGTCCTCCGCCGGTCATACCGGCCTGATTGCGGTCAGCGTACGGAGGAATATCGTAGTGAGGAGCTGTGGCCATTGTGGGGCGATAGGTTGGCATGTCGTCCAGCGAGGGCACGATCGACAGTTCTTTCAGCGTCATCAGTTTGCAGCCCGGCAAATCCTTGTTGGTGTAGAGGGAACTCCCATCGGCTTGGGGGCATTCCCGCATCAGTAACGGATCGAAGGCGATCGTCGTATCGGAGAATGCCGACGTTGAGGACAGGGTGAAGATTGTTGCGGCAATCATGAGCACATGGGCCGGTTGCATAGAGCGCTTCCCTTGAGACGGTGGAACAGACAGGGTTTTCATCATCGTTCACCTTTTTTTAATTATACTCACCGATGGTGCTGACAAACTATTCCACCAGAGATAAAGCCGTCTATTCATCTTTCGAGGGGGGTCCTGCTACTGACGGGGGGCGTGGCAAGATGGCTCAGCTGGCTGATTAGCCGAGACCAATGCTCAATCGATTCGGGGCGCACGCCTTCCAAATTCGGCAGGGCGAGAGCGGCTTCGGTCAGTTGTTCGGGGGGATAGCTGGAGGCCAGAGGCTCAAGCGCATGACGGGGAGGTCTAGCGCGACAGGCGTGATGCGCCAGCCCTTCTTCCGACTGTCTCGTCTTTCCCGCCTGCTCCGTCTGTCTCGTGCAGCTACTGTAGCGAACTGGTCTTTGTTGAGCTAGCAGCTTTGCCTTGTTCCTGTCTCGTTGCTGGGGTATTCTCCGCCCTCAACCAGTGAAACGTGAAGCGGCAGACATCTGAGGATCTGTTGATCTGATGATTGGTCGGACATTCAACTGATCGTCAGGTCAAATCCGGAATTCATTCACGAGAGACGAACGACGAGATACGAATCTTTATGACCGACTACGGCGTGCTTGCAAATCTGCTCGTGATTTTCACGGCGTCGATCGCCGTCGTCTTCGTATTCCACCAGTTCCGGCTTCCCTCGATCGCAGGATTCTTGGTCGCCGGCGCGATCATCGGACCCTATGGGTTGAACCTCATCTCGGACATCGGCACGGTCCAAGTGTTGGCGGAGATCGGGATCGTGCTGCTCCTCTTCACCATCGGCATCGAATTCTCGTTGGTGCATTTGGCCTCCATGCGCCGCCTCATGTTTCTGGCCGCGCCGATCCAGGTCGGCGGCGTGCTGTTGATCGCGTGGCTCGGGGCGATGCTCGTCGGACTGTCCTGGCAGCAGGGGCTGTTCTGGGGATTCCTCTTCTCCCTGAGCAGCACGGCGATCGTGTTGAAGACCTTGGCCGAACGGGGGGACAGCGACTCGATTCATGGCCGCGCCACGATCGGAATTCTCATTTTTCAGGATTTGGCCGTCGTACCCATGATGTTGTTGACGCCGATTCTTGGCGGCCAATCAGATGGAGGCGGGCTGGAGATTCTGCTCACCTTGGGGAAGTCTGTTCTTGTCGTCGTGCTCGTCATTGCAGCCGCCTGGTATCTGGTTCCCAAGGTGTTGGGACATATCGTCCGCAGCCGGAGCCGCGAGCTGTTCTTGCTGACGATCATCGTTTCCTGTCTTGGCATCGCGTGGCTCACTTCGCTCGGCGGTCTTTCGTTGGCGTTGGGCGCGTTCATCGCCGGGTTGGTCATCTCCGAATCGGAGTACAGCCATCAGGCCATGGCCGAAGTGTTGCCGTTCCGCGACAGTTTCAACAGTCTCTTCTTCGTGTCGATCGGTATCCTCATGGACTGGCGGGTGTTATTGGCGCATCCGCTGCCGGTGGTTGGCCTACTAGTGACGATTCTGTTGGTAAAGTTTCTCGCCGGGGCTGGAGCGGTCTTGTTGGCGGAGGTTCCCCCACGTTCGGCGATTATGGTGGGCATCGCCCTGGCCCAGGTTGGAGAATTTAGTTTCTTGCTGGCGCAGCAGGGGCAGGAGACCGGTTTCTTGCGGGGTGATCCGTATCAGGTCTTTCTTGCGGTTTCGGTGCTCTCCATGATCGTGACGCCCTTTCTCATGCAGTGGTCGCCGCACCTGGCCCGCCGCGTGGAGGCGTGGCAACGGCTTCGCCACTGGTTGCCTAGTCGCACCACCGCCCATGTCCTGCAGGCCGAAGGGAAACAGATTCGGATGAAGGGCCACGTCATTATTGCGGGGTATGGGTTGAATGGGAGGAATCTCGCCCGCGTTCTCGGCGATACGGAGATCCCGTATCTCGCCTTGGATCTCGACGGGGATACCGTCAGCCGCGAAGCGAACCACGGGGTGCCCGTCTATTACGGCGATGCCACGAATCCGAATGTGTTGCGGCACATGAGGATTGAGGACGCGAAGGTGTTGGTGGTCGCCATTTCGGATCCGTTTATCACCCGGCGGGCAGTGCAGATCGCCAAGGGACTCAACCCCAAACTCCATGTCGTCGTGCGGACTCGCTATCTGCGCGAATTCGAGGAACTGCACCAACTCGGCGCGGATGATGTGGTGCCGGAGGAATTCGAAACCTCCATCGCGATCTTTGCCTTGGTGCTGCGCACCTACAAAATGTCGCCGGACTTTGTGAGGCATAAGGCTGAACAAGTTCGCCGTGAAGGGTATGCCTTGCTTCGTCGCAGCGAATTGCCGGAATTCGAGCATCATCTTCGTGGCGGGACCTCGACCGATGCAGAAGTCGAAACCTGCCGCATCGACGACGACTCCCCTGCGCAGGGGAAAACGTTGACAGAGATTGCTCTTCGCCCACGCACGGGCGCTTCGGTGATTGCCTGGATCCGTGCCGGGGTGATGCAAGCGAATCCATCGGAGAAGACTCGGTTGATGGCGGGCGATATCGTGGTGTTACTTGGTACGCGTGCCCAGATTCGGCAGGCGATGGAGCTGTTAGTGCAGATGGATGCGAAATGAACTACTAAGGCGCGGCCGTCGTCATGAGCAGATAGGCCTCCTCCAGTGTTGCCACTTCAATGACGTTGATGTTCCATCGGGTTGCCAGCTGGGAGAGATCCCAGTCAGCCGTGTCACGTTGCCCGCGAGGCACCAGAATGGTTTTAAATTGTGCGCGGGCGGCCGCTTCGACTTTGATGAGAAGTGCACCCACCGGCTCGATCTGACCGTCCGGCATGATTTTTCCGGTCAGGGCGACGCCTGACTTGATGTCGTCGCCTCGCCAGGCTGCCACGATGCCGACCGCGACGGCGCTGCTGGCGCTCATTCCCTCGGTCAATGCATTGTATGACCGGTTCTTGATCGTGATCACCCACTCTCGCCCGTCCTCTCCCACCGCCTTCGTGGCAGCGGCGACGGCTTGCTTGACGCCTTCTTTCCAATCCTCGCTGACGATTGAACCGCCGCCCAGGTTCATCTCATTGAATTGGACTGTCGGTCCCTCTTGTCGAGGGTCTTTGTCGATTTGGAGCACGATGTAGTGGATGATTCCGGTCTGTCCTCCGGCGAGCACACCCAGTGCCGGAACCGTTGCGAGGCGACGGCTGTCGGCTGACCAGAGGGGGAAGGCCTGCGTGCAAAGAATGATCGTCGAGAGCAGGATAATAAGGTGAGGTCTTCTTCGAGTCGCGCTCTTGTCCACCAAGATCCTGACTGCGTTTAACTCTTCCAGCGAAGCGTGACACGTTCTTTGAGCGGATGGTCGAGAGGCTGGCCGGTTTGCACCGACACGAGGTGCGCAGCTTTCAATTTGTAGTACCATTTGGCCGGCGTATCGGCATCGTCGATGAGCATCAAGGCCGGTTTGTAGCGCAATCCCACCGCCTGGCGTTCCATCGCCTCTCGATCCTGCGTCATGAAAATGTTGGCGAAATAGCGAAAGACGGCCTTGGAAAATGGAACCCAGCTGAGGCAGTTCCACGCTGCGGCAAAGTCGATGCGGCATTGCTGGTCACTAATCGGCGTGACCGTGGCGCGGCTAGACACGAAGAGCGATCCGCACTGGACGAATTCGAAGCGCTGGTTGGGCAGTACAAAGTCGATGGTCGTCGTCAGCGGCCCGCCGTAAAACAGGTTCAGGAGCTTGTACGGTCCGCTGTTTTTTGAGGGGGCGTGCGGCACCATGCGGAAGCCGTTAGGAATCGGTTCAAAGGTCTTGGCCTTTTCGTGCATGCTCGCCTGGGTGCGCCACCAGGAGCTTTGATGCACAAAGGGGCCGTGAGCCGGGTCCATCAAGCCGACGATGCCGTCGTCGATGGTACAATCCAACAGCGTCGAAATGTGAATCATCCGATAGGGAGACGAGGGGAGCGGCAGCGGCGGCACGTCCGGGATGGTCTGGTTCGGTTGTTGAGGGTCGGGAACGAACACCCACACGTAGCCGTCCTGTTCGCGGCAAGCGTAGGTGGTGATGCCAATTTTGTCGACTTGAATAGGGGAATTTTCGACCAGCGCAGGAATCTCCCGGCAACGGCCTGCCTGATCGAACTGCCAACCATGGTAGGCACATTCGACACAATCGCCGTTCATTTTGCCGAAGGACAGCGGCATCCCGCGATGGGGGCAAATATCGCGCATGGCCGCGACCGAACCCTGTGCTGTCTTGCAGACGAGGATCGGCAGGCCCAACAGGATCGTCCCCTTCAGGTTGCCGGGAGCGAGTTCACTGCTGAGACAAGCGGGGTACCAAAAACCGAACAGTGGCGCGTTCTTGGATGGCTTGATCTCGGTAATAAGGTCGCTGTTCATTGACAGAGGAAGGAGGTACGTGAGAGGACCAGCCTGGACTGCAGCAGCTTGATCGTGAATATAGCGAGTGGGTCATGGAACGTCAAGCCAGCCGCCACCATTAGCCCAGGCGAGGGCCTTCCGATTTCCCCCACTTTGCCCTAAGGGGAGCAGCCAGACTGTCCTTCACTGCGCACATCGAGGGAGCTGCATTTTCTCTTCCTCTTCTGCCACGATCCCTTGCTTCTCATAGCGGGGTGGCCTGCTTGGTTTCCTACTGCGCGCGTCCAACGAGGGCCCTCTGAGGCCGCGCGTTGCACGAGCACAGGAGACCAGCAGGCTACCCCGCTCCCTCCCTTTCCTTGACAAGAAAAAGAAGCGGAGACTATAGTCAAAATCCCGTTGAATTCAGCAAATTCATGCGACCCGGACAGGGAAGAGAGTGCCATGACAATCGCGCAGATGGATCCAGCAGTCGCGTTGGCAGACTTACAGACCACCAAGCCTGACAAGGTGACGATTGTGCTGTTGAGCGGCGACATGGACCGAGCGATGGCGGCGTTCATCATCGCCACCGGGGCAGCCGCCATGGGGATGCAGGTGACCGTCTTCTTCACCTTCTGGGGTCTCAATGCCATTCGCCGACAAGGAGCGTCCAGTTCTGCCAAGGACTGGCTTCGTCGGATGTTCGGTCTGCTGAATAAAGGTGGCGCAGACAGCCTTCCGCTCTCGCGGTTCCATTTCTGGGGGCTGGGCACGAAGATGATGCAAAAGGTCATGAAGCAGAACCGGATGCCGGGTGTGCCGGAACTCATGGAGACGGCGCTGGACCTCGGTGTTCACTTTATTGCCTGTACGACGACCATGGGGCTGATGGGGATCACGAAAGATACGCTCATCGAGGGCATCGATCAGTTCGCGGGGGTGACCACCTATCTCGCGGAAGCCAAACAGGGCAGTGTGAACTTGTTTATTTAAAATAAGGTTAGAGGCTAGAGGCCAGGAGTCTTATTGATGATTCAAGCCGATGTGAAGCTCGACACGCTCGGGTACTTTTGTCCGATGCCGATTATCATGACCTTGAAGAAGATCAAGGAGTTGACGTTGGGTCAGGTTCTTGAAGTCGTCTCAGACGACGAAGGCATCAAGAAGGACATGCCGGCCTGGTGCGACACGACCGGCCATCAGATGGTCGGGCTTGAAGAAGAACAGACGAAGTCGGGAACTATCTATAAAGCGTTTGTGAAAAAGACGAAGTAACGGCACAGACAGGAACTCAGTGGAGAGAGAGGAGCCGGAGGGATGATGATCAGACCTCCGGCTTCGTTGTTTTAATTCTTGATGGGGCAGGACGTGGATCGAATCGTCGAATGTGTGCCGAACTTCAGTGAGGGACGAAACCAGACGACGGTGCGTGTGCTGGTGAATGCCGTGGAGTCTGTGCCAGGGGTCTGGCTGTTGGACCACACGATGGATCGGGATCACCATCGCTCTGTCTTGAGTTTTGCCGGTGAACCTGATGCCGTCGCTGAAGCGGCCTTTCGCGCCATTCGCGTGGCGACCGATCTCATCGATCTTCGGAAGCACAAGGGTGTCCATCCGCGGGTGGGGGCAACGGATGTCGTGCCCTTCGTGCCGGTACAGGGTGCGACGATGCAGGATTGTATTCATCTGGCGAAGCGATTGGGGCAACGGGTGGGGACAGAGCTGGAGATCCCGGTATTCCTCTATGAACAAGCGGCCATGCACTGCGATCATGCCCCGCTCGAATCGGTTCGTCGAGGAGGACTTCAAGGCCTCGCCTTCCGCATGGCCTCCGATCCGGACTGGACACCAGATTTTGGTCCCCCCCGTCTCCATAAGACGGCCGGTGCCATAGTGATCGGCGCGCGACCTTCCTTGATCGCCTTTAATGTGAATCTCCGCTCAACAGATCTGGCGCTGGCTCGGTCCATCGCAAAGGACATTCGCCAATCGAACGGCGGGTTGCCCCACCTCAAAGCAATCGGGGTGGAGCTGGCCAGTCGTCAGCTGGTTCAGGTCGCCATGAATCTGACCGATTTCATCATCACCCCTATCCATGTCGCGTTTGAAGCGGTCCGAGCCTGCGCAGCCAAACAAGGCGTGGCGGTAGCGGGAAGCGAAGTGGTCGGGCTTGTGCCCCAGGCGGCGCTGGTTCAGGCCGCCGCGCATAGCCTGGCGCTGGAACAGTTCAATGCAACGCAGGTGCTGGAGACGAGATTGGAGACTCGGCTGTTCGGTGAGCTGGCACGCCATACCCCGTCTCGCGAACAGGAGCCGGTTGATCTGCAAGCGCAATCGCTCGCGGATTTTTTGGACGCTGTGGCCGCGGCGACCCCGATTCCGGCTGGCGGCACGGTCGCGGCCTTGGTGGGCGCTCTCGCAGCCTCGCTGGGGATTATGGGGGCGCGCCTCAGCCGGCAACGAGGAGTGGAACATCGGCTGAGTGAGATTGGTCGGCGGCTTTTCGAGCTGATGCAAGCGGATGGCGAAGCCTATCGGCGATTTCTCCAGGCAACGAGGCTCGCGAAGACAGACCGGACTCGTCCCGCTGTCTTGTCGTCTGCGCTCCATCTGGCGACGGAGATTCCGCTTGAAATCGCCGAACAGGCAGCGGAGGCCGGAGCCCTTCTTCATGCCTGCTCGGCTGAGGTGAAGCCACGGGTTCGGTCTGATATCACCGTTGGACTGGTGCTGGCGATCGCCGCGGCCGATGCAGGACGTCATACAGCCGCGGAAAACATAAATATTCAACGCAATCAACGTCTTAAGTCATCTCTTCTCGATCGGATTCAGCAAATGACAAACCGTCTTGAGGAACTCAGGGGGCTATGTTACACTGCGCCCCTTGGTCAGGGTCAGGCTGGCACGAGAAAAAAACCTCTACAGGCATCGCCTGGGAAAGTACACAGACGGGAAGAATGGAAATCAAAGTCTTCAATAATAACGTCGAGAAAGCTCTCAAAGTTGCCAAGAAAAAACTCGCGGGGGAAGGACTCTTCCGCGAACTGAAGCGTCGGCGGTTTTACGAGAAGCCGAGTGTCAGGAAGAAAGCCAAGGAACGCGAGGCGCAGCGGCGGCGTCAAAAGTGGTTGTCGAAGCGTAAGCCAGAGTAAGCGTCCTTCCACGGGCTCCCCCGTTCGGTTGATCGCATCCCTCTCAAGGCCTTCATATTCCTTCCTCGTCCATGCGCCAGGACCAGATCACTGCTGCGCTTCGAATTGTGAAGCGCGAGGTTCGGCAGTGGGAGGAGCCGGTCCTCGGCGTGGTGGCGCGCGAATCGAACCGAGACCCTTTCCGCATCCTCATATCGTGCCTCCTCAGCCTCCGGACCAAAGACAAGACGACACGTGAGGCCAGTGCCAGGTTGTTCGCACTGGCGCATCAGCCTGCCATGATGCTGACCCGCTCGCTCCAGCAAATCGAACGAGCCATCTATCCCGTCGGGTTCTACCGGACGAAAGCCAAATCCATCCATGCCATTTGCCGTCGCCTTCTGGACGTCTATGGAGGAACGGTTCCCGACTCCATCGAGGAGCTGGTCACTCTGTCAGGGGTCGGCCGGAAAACGGCGAACTTGGTGGTGACGGTCGGTTTTGGCAAGCCCGGTATTTGCGTGGATATCCACGTGCATCGGATCAGCAATCGCTGGGGCTACGTCAACACGAAGACGCCTGAGGAAACAGAAGAAGCGCTACGCCGGAAGCTTCCCAAGCAGCATTGGATTACTTTCAATGATTTGCTTGTCCCCTACGGGCAGAACCTCTGCCAACCAGTCTCGCCCTTCTGTAGCAAGTGCAAACTCATTGAATACTGTGATCGGGTCGGGATAACGCGCTCGCGCTGAGCGTAAGCGAGACGTGCGGGACAGGCGAGAAAAGCGAGAGGCAAGTAGTGCCTGTCGCTCGCAAGCAGGTTGCGGGAGAACTTATTGTGTCACAACCGGCAAGCGCTTCCGCGGGATGCTCAAAAAGTCCAGAGTTCTCACCCTCCCAACCCTGGCGCGCCGAGACGCGCCTTGTCCCAAGCAAGGCCGCAGCGAGTGAAGGCTCGAGGCATACCCTTGGGGTACGTTGAGGGTCTGAACGATGCGAGAACGACGCTGGCGGACTTTTTCAGCATCCCGCTAGATGAAGAGCTTCGTTTCCGCGTCAGAGGTGAGCGCGATAATGGCTGGTAGTCCCATGACTTCGTCAACGTTCTTTTCGACGACGGCACTGTCTACGCCCATGTATTCCAGTCCGGCACTGCAGGCGATCAGACGAAACTTCCCGACGTGTTTTGCGTCCTGAAACATCTCTGAAATCTTCGGGACTTTCTTTTCTTTCAAGAGCCGCGCCACCTCGTCCGCCGATGAGGCATATTCCGGAGGAAAGTCGATCTCGTCGATCTTTCCCTCGGCCAGTTTCTTGATCGTCCAGAACAAGAGGATCACGATCACGTCCTTCCCCATCGCCGCGGCAGTGAGGCCCAGGGTTGCGACCTGGTGCAGCGTATCGTAGGTGGCGTGATGGGCGAAGATGACGAATTTTGGTTGGGGTGGCATGGGTAGTGGCTATTTCTTTGTGGCGCGTGCTTTGACGCTGTTCACATAATCGGTAATGGCCGCGTCGACTTCGCCCGTGGTCATGGGACGGTCATGCGTTTCACTCTCATCCACGAGATACGTATCGTGCTCTTTTTCCTGCCGCAGGACCACAGAATTCTCCGGCGTCACCTCGATCAGCAAGAACCACTCGCGTGCCCCCTGCGTGATGACGACCTCCTTGCCCAGGCCTTTCTTCATAATCTCGATATGAAGATCATCGGCTGCACAGATGGAGGAAGGAATCGTAAGGAGCTCCATGCCAAGGACCGCGATCCCTAGCAAGGTGCTGATCCGAAGTGTGAGGGGCTTACGACGCCACATAATGTAAGAATTATAGCTGGTTGAGAAACGTGCCGTAAACCGTCGGTGCCGCTCGGTCATTGGCTTGAGTGCCCCCAGGTCGCATGGTAGGATGTCGCGCTCCATGGATGGCTTACTCGCAACAGTCCAGCAATGGATTCCGGTCGATGTGCTCATCGGGCTCACCGTGGCCTCGGTCATCGGCTTTCTCGGCTCCCTGATTGCCATCCCGTTGATTCTGGTCCGCTTGCCGGCCGACTATTTTGACACGCGTACTCCCCGCCATTGGATGAAAGACCATCATCCCGTGTTGCGCCTGTTGGGGTTGGTCGTCAAGAACGTCGTTGGCGTCGTGCTCCTCTTGGCCGGCTTTGCTATGATCTTTTTGCCGGGGCAGGGCCTGCTGACTATGTTGATTGGGGTTTCGCTCCTGGATTTCCCCAGAAAGCGCGAGCTGGAAGCCAGAATGGTAGGCCAGCCGACCTTGATGGGCGTCATTAATTCCATGCGCCGAAAGTTTGGTAAACCACCGCTGACGCTGGCCCCTGGTCCTTAACAACCCGCATTACTCATGAACACTTCTGCTGCAATCGCCGATCTGCTGCTACGACGAGCCTTCGGCCGCCGGTCTCGCGACGCGGCTCAGCGATTTCGCGACGAACCGTCATGAATAGTGCGGGTTAGCCCCATGCCGAGCACCGAGTCCAGCCGTAAGACGCTCTACCTGATCGATGGGAGCGCCTATATCTATCGTGCGTTCTTTGCCCTGCCGGCGCTGAATAATTCCAAAGGGCTCCAGACCAACGCCATCCTCGGCTTCACGACGATGTTGCTGAAGATTATTCGCGAGAAGAAGCCGGATGGCCTCGTCGTGGCGTTTGACGAAAAGGGTCCGACGTTGCGCCACGCGGAATTCAAAGCCTACAAGGCGCAGCGGCCGCCGATGCCGGAAGGCATGAGCGCCCAGATCCCTTACATCCATCGCGTGGTGGAGGCCCTCAACATTCCCGCCGTCCGGCAGGAGGGATACGAGGCGGACGATTTGATCGGCACCCTCGCGCAGCAGGCCGAACAGGCCGGGTTCGACGTCGTCATCGTCACAGGCGACAAGGACATGTTCCAGCTCCTGACGCCCCATGTGCGCATCTACGATCCGGTGAAAGACAAGTGGCTGGGCGAAGCGGAATGCCGTGAACGGTTCGGCGTGGAGCCGGCGCGTGTCGTGGAGATCATGGGGCTTATGGGAGATGCGGCGGACAATATTCCCGGCGTGAAGGGCATCGGTGAGAAGACGGCGATGAAACTGATCGCCCAATTCGGTACGATTGAAGAGCTCTTACGCCGCGTCGAGGAGGTCACGCCGCCTCGAATCAAAGCCCTGTTGATCGACCAGGCCGAGAACGCCCGTCTCAGCCGGCGGCTGGCGACCATCCAGCTGGATAGTCCTGCCACATTCGATCCCGAGACCTATCACGTTCAGCCGCCCCATCAGGACCAGCTCACTGATTTGTTGCGCGAGCTGGGGTTCACCACGCTCCTCAAGTCCTTTCAGCCTGCGCCTAAACTAGCTGGCACGAACGCGGTTGGGACAGAGCTCATTCAGGATGAACCCTCCGCACAGCGATTTGTGGAGGGCTTGCCGAAGGGTGGCGTCCTCGGTCTGCAGTGTCTGCTCTCCCCTGGGCCCGGTGTGCAGGAGGATGTGGAGGGGATCGCCCTGTCTACAGGAGATAAGACCGCGTTCATTCCGCTCGACGTCCGAACCTATATGAGGCCTATCACGGCGTTGCTGAACAATTTCACGAGAACCAAGGTGGTCCACGATCTAAAATCGACCCTGCTGTCCTTTCACCGCATCGGAGTGACCCTCGCGGGCCCCTATATGGATACCATGGTGGCGGACTATCTGCTCAATCCTAACCGCCGCGATCACCAGCTTGAGACCATCGCACTGGAAGTGCTGGACTATCGGCTTGGGACCGGACAAAAAGAAAGCGCTGCACCGCAATCCCTGTTCGACGAGGACAGCGGATCACGCGAGGAGGCGACAGAGGCTGCGTCGGTGCTGGCCAGGCTCGCCCCGGTCATGACGGATCGATTGTCGGAGCAGGGCAGCCTCAGACTCTTCAACGATGTTGAAATGCCGCTGGTGCCGGTGTTGGCCGAGATCGAGCGGAACGGATTCCTTTTGGATGTCGAGGGCCTGCGCGAGCTCAGCAAAGAATTGGAACGGGAACTCGACCAGATGATCAAGAGGATCGAAGGATTGGCCGGCGGCGAGTTCAACATCAATTCGCCGAAGCAACTCGCTACAGTGCTGTTCGAGAAGTTGGGACTCAAACCGATCAGGAAAACTAAGACCGGGTACTCGACCGACGAAGACACACTGACGCAGCTCGCCACCCAACACGAATTGCCCGCGCAGATTGTCAGCTATCGGAGCCTCAGTAAACTCAAGTCCACCTATGTGGACGCGCTGCCGGAAATGGTGAACCCGGAGACCAAGCGGCTGCATACCTCGTTGAATCAAACCGTCGCTGCGACTGGCCGGCTCTCCTCCACCGAGCCCAATCTGCAAAACATTCCGGTGAAGGGCGACTATGGCTTACGCATTCGCGAAGCCTTCATTGCGCCTGCAGGCCACACACTCCTCTGCGCCGACTATAGCCAGATCGAGCCGCGTATCCTCGCGCACCTGTCACAAGACCCTCGCTTGCTTGCCGTGTTTGCCAAAGGCGAAGACATTCACATGGCCACGGCCATGGAGATTTTCGGTCTGCCCTCCAGTCAGATCACGCGAGACATGCGACGCGTGGCCAAGACGGTCGTCTTCGGAATTGTGTATGGGATCAGTCCGTTCGGCCTAGCCTCGAATATCGGCGTATCGCAGGCGGACGCGAAGAAATACATCGAGACTTTCTTTGAGAAGTTTTCGGCGGTGCGCGCGTTGATGGACCGGAACATCGAAGAAGGAAAAACGAAAGGTTACACGACCACGATCCTCGGTAGGCGGCGTCCGATTCCCGAGTTGCAGAGCGGCGATCCGGTGCAGCGTGGATTCGGCGAACGTATGGCCGTGAACAGTCCGATCCAGGGCTCAGCGGCGGATCTCATCAAAGTGGCGATGATCGATGTGAATCAGTTGCTGCGCCATGAGCTGCCGCATACCAAAATGATCCTGCAAGTTCACGACGAGTTAATCTTCGAAGTGCCTGAGAAGGAATTGGAAGAGGCGAAGCAACTCGTGAAGACAGAGATGGAGGCGACGGGGAAGAAGCTGGGATTGTCGGTGCCCTTAAAGGTTGATCTAGGGACAGGACACAACTGGCGAGTGGCGCATCCATAGCAGAGGATAGGAATGGCAGCCTGGTCGTCCTCCTGCTCGCGGAACGCGCACGATAGGAATGTGCTCGTTCGACGCGCGCAATCGAGGATCGATCAGGCCACCCTTAAAGTGAAATGAGGAATTAGGAAGACGCGCGCAGTTGGGATCATCCCAGCCACTCCAAGTGAAGCAAGCGAGATAGAGGTGCATCCACAACACAGAACAACGCGAGGTGAGATATGCAGAACGTTCGTTTCTCGTCGGCGTGGGTGATCGCGGGCGTCAGTCTTTGTTCGTTTGGATTCCTGCTTCTCATGGGGCAGCCGTTTGCAGCGAAGGCTCAAGAGCCGAGACGGTTTCAGTACAAAATCATCGAGGTGCTTCCGGACACCCAGAATATGCAAACGAAGCTGAACGAGTTTGGCGCGAGTGGGTGGGAGTTGGTAGCGGTCTCGATGGGGGATATGACGGAGCCGAGGTTGATCTTTAAGAAGTGAGGGGGATCGGGAGCAGCCAGCCGCCCTTCTTGCTCGCAGAGCGCGGACGATCAGAATGTGCTCGCTCGATGCGCGCAGTAAAGGACAGTCTGGCTGCTCCCGATCAGTGTTGAGGTAGTGGGTAGGAGTAGAGGGAAGAGTTTCGGTTCACGGCCGCAGTCGGAATCACCTCGCTGACCCGTACGAACTGGGAGAGGCGGAGGAGAAGTGGAGCGAGCACTCGATTTGTGTGGTGTAATCATCTCAACCACCCGAAGTGAAAAGGAGTCAGAGTTCAGAGCCGCGACGGACGTCGTCAAGGCCGTACTCACTGAGCCCCTGAAGTTCGAGATAGATCTATACACCCCGTTCACCGGAAATTACGGAAAGGAGAAACGCATGTCGACCATTGAGAAGTCTATTGAAGTCAACGTGCCTGAATATACGGCCTACGCTCAATGGACGAAATTTGCGGAATTTCCTCAGTTCATGGAAGGTGTGAAAGAAGTCACGCAGCTGGATGGTAAGCGGTTTCATTGGAAAGCTGTGATCACGGGCCAGGAAAAAGAGTGGGACTTGGAGATTACGGAGCTGGTGGCGGATCAGCGCCTTGCGTGGACGAGTCGAGGCAGCGTCATCAAGGGATGGGTCGTGACATTTCACCGACTTTCGGATGCCAGGACAAAGGTTATGCTGCAATTAGAGTATGACTCTCAGGGTGTTGCCGAACATGGGGGTGAGGCCCTGGACGTGGTGTCTCAGCGCGTCCAGGGCGATCTGGAACGATTTAAAGCGCTCATCGAAAAGCGTTGGCGCCCGGCTGGCCGCGAGACAATCTTCGATATAGCTGTCGGCAAGACATACTGATTTTGATAGGGCCTGGAGGTGCTTTGGCATCGTGCGGTCTTGGTTCCGTTTCCCTCCGACGGTACCCGGCCTGCCTCGGTCTCTTGGGCAATCATTGGGTTTCCCGAGACAGGGGAATTTCACACCTTGTTGAGGCAAGCCCATCTGCGCCAGGAACCTAGTGCGTTCCGTTCGTGCTCACCTTTGCCCGCCATCTTCTTCAATGACTCGCCGGCAGAAGCACAATGCAGTTGGGGTTGAATCCCTGATTCTTCAGCGTGTCTACGCTGGCGACGGCCTCACCCTTTGTCACGTCGATCACCGTGATCGAGCCGTCACTGATTCCCGGCAGATTCAAGAGACTGTTCTGGACAAACAGGTACTGCTCATCGGGAGAGAGAACTAAGTGGTGAGCACCGGGAGCTGCGAGGATCGCCTTGAGGAACTTCGGGTGCTGGGGGTCGGCGTTGTCGTAGATGTGCACATGGCCTGGCTTGGCTGTGGAGACAAACAACCGGTCCCCTCTTCGGTTATACAGCATCTCTAACGGCATCCCGTGACCTCGTGCGCTGTAGTCATCAACCTGCTGAAAGCTAAACTCCTTGGAGTTGGTATTCCAGACGGCAGTCCACAGCGTGCCCTCGAACATCGTTGTGATGTGTGCCACGGGGGGTTCTGCTCCATGGGAGAACATGACTTCAACCGGCGCCGCTTTCGAAGGGGAGGGCTTCAAGGAGACCTTATGGGTGGACAGCACTTTCCCACTGCTGGCTTCGAGTACCGTTATCGTCTCCCCGGCGTCCCCTAGATCCGATGGCTTCACCGTGCTGGTGATGAGGAGGCGATCGATACCACTATGGACGGCGATCCCATGGGGGTAACTGATGAACGGAGGTCCAGGTGTTGGTGCGCTTACGGTTTTGAGCGGCGTATCAGTCGTCGCATCCCCGATGACAACCGTACTTGACCCCATACAGGTGAGATACCAGGTACGGTTGTCTTGAGAGAAGACCATGTCCTCCTGCACCTGGCAGCTTGGAGTCTCCACGGCTTTCATGCGGTAGGGGAACCGTGTCATATCCAGAACGTGCAGAATACTCTTTCCGAGCGCGGTCACGTAGGCCTTGCTCTGATCGCGATTATAAAAGATGTGATGTGCCACGAGATCGGGCGGCAGCGGGATATCCATCAGCATCTTTCCAAACGTTGGGGACTTCGGGTCTACGTCGAGAATGGCCAGCCCTTCTTTCCGGGTCATCTGTTCCGGTTTGGACTCATAATTGAGCATGGCGAGAAGTTCAGCCTGAGCGAGAGAGGCAAAAAGGACGAAACAACACGCAGCGACCAATCCAGAGCTGCATGACCGTTTCATGGAAGTCTCCTTATGAGCTAGCAGAGATCAAGGAATCTACGCTTCTTTAAATGCTTGGTTTCAAACTTTTAACGCAACGAGGTGATTAATGACCTCGGTAGGTTTCTGCCAGTGTAGCACGGCACGGGGA
>JAQBES010000186.1:0-3063 GCA_032123755.1 Nitrospirota bacterium | reverse complement strand
GCGCGTTGCCCGCCTCGTCACCAGTACACATCACCAGTATTTCCATCGCCAGTTCCCATCACCAGGTTTAGGGTGGCGCCTTCCGCCCTCATCCCTCATCCCTCATCCCTCATCCCTGAAGTCGGTGGGGTCGGTCCCCATTTTCAGAACTTCCGTGAATCGTAAATCGTGAATCGTGAATCGGACTTCATACAGAACCCAGAATTAGCCGCAGATAAACGCCCAAAATCCGTAATTCGTGAATCGTCAGCCGTCAGTCATCACTTTTTCAGCGCTAGTCACGGTCAAAGGGGGTCAGTGTAAAGCTTCGCCTCTCGTCGGCACACCGACGGCAACAAAGGTACACTGAACCCGTTTTCCCACTATGATTCCCTAATCGACGGATCCTAGCCGGCAGATGAAGACACCGCATCATGGATTCACCCTGATTGAAGTGCTGATCGTCATGGCGATCGTCGCAATCCTGGCGTTGATGTTGGTACCCACCTATCAGGACAAGTTCATCCGGGATCAGATCGTGGAAGCCTCGCCGCTGGCCGACATCGCGAAAAAACGGGTCGCGGCTTCCTGGTCGGCCGTTCAGGCTTTCCCGCGCGACAACAAGTCGGCCGGCCTGCCGGCCGCCGACAAGATCGTCAGCAACTACATCAGCGCGACTTTGGTGCAGGACGGCGCAATTCACATTACGTTCGGCAACAGCGCGAACGGGCAGATCATGGGCAAGACGCTCAGCATACGCCCTGCCATCGTCCCCGACGCGCCCATCGTTCCTATTGCATGGGTGTGCGGGAACGCCGCGGGCCCTGAAAAAATGAAGGTCAAGGGCAAGAACAGAACGAACATTCCCGTAAGCTACCTTCCGTTCAAATGCCGCGCCCGCGCCACAACCAAATAAAGCGTGACTGGTGCCTAGTGTTGAAGAAGTGACGACTGACGGCTGACGGCGCTAAGGCCGATGATGAGTAACTGCTCTTAATTCTTGCTTCTCCCGGCGTCTTGGCGGTTCAATGTTGGAACTTATCGGCGTTCATCGGCGGCTAATCGGATCTGATCTGGCTCTTGGTTTTCGGTGTTTTGTATAGATTGATCTGTGTTTATCTGCGGTTGAATGTTCTTGGTTTTCCGATTCACGATTCACAATTCACGATTCACGGAAGTTCGGATCCATACACTATTCATCATTCATCATTGTTCCAGTTCGTTCACGCTTTGCCATTATTTGCTCTTGCGAGCCAGGTAGACCGTGTTGGACGACTCCCCGCCTGAGTAGGGATTCGGGAAGGTCACAATATGAGACTCGGATGAATGGAATACGGTATCGAGCAGACGAGTGAATTCTGCATCCGGTGGATCGTTGGACCACAGCCCGAAGATTCCGCCGGGATGGAGCTTGTCAGCCAGGTTCCGAAGCCCCGGCGCCGTATAAAAAGCGCTGTTTCCCGGGTTAAGCCAATGGCTGGGTGAATGATCAATATCCAGCAACACTGCGTGAACCAGCCGGGTCGGGGCTGCACGATCGAATCCGCCGCCGGATGATGATGCAACTTCGAAGAAATCGGCATGGACAAGGGTGCAACGGGGGTCCGACACCAATTTCTTCCCAAGCGGCACGAGGCCTCGACGATGCCAGTCCATAACGGGTTCCATCACCTCGACGACCATGAGCGAACGGACTGACGGGTCTTCCAGGGCCGCAGCCGCTGTATAGCCCAGACCCAATCCGCCGACCACGATGTCCAAGCCGGTGCCTTCAAGCTCGGCGAGCCCGAGTCTCGCAAGCTGAATCTCGGCCTTGGTAAACAGGCTGGACATCAGGAACTCGTCGCCGAGCTTCACCTCGTAGAGAATTTCCCCGTCGAGTTTGGGGTCCGCCCGGCGCCTGAGACTGATATCACCCAGCGGGGTTTCCTGGTAGTCCAGCTCTTCGAATTCGAACGTCATCTGCCAAATTCTATGGATTGATGCACGCGCACGACTCTCTCCGCTAGGAGTTTGTCGGACTTAGCTCCGACAAACTCCTTATGCAAAACCGCCTGCACGAAAATCGAGGCAAAAAGCAATGAAAACTTCATTTCGAGCCTACTCGTCCGCCCTTTTGAGGCCGATGAGGGTCGCTATCGGGGCTTTCATTCGAATTCCGCAGGCGGTTTTGCTGTTAGCAGCCTGTTCGACACCTAAGTCCGACAGGCTGCTAGAGCGCGAGTTGCCCGGTCGTCTGCTCTCCCGCGAAAAAGCGCCGGATATTCTCCAGCACTCCCGCCACGTCCACCTCCCAATAGCGATCGGAGGAGCCTCCCGCCATGTGGGGCGAGAGTACGACGTTCGGCAGACTGATCAGAGGGCTGGGCTGAGGCAGCGGCTCCCAGCGGAAGACGTCCAGCCCGGCCATGGCGAGCTTGCCATCGCGCAGGGCCGCGCACAGAGCATCCTCGTCGATCAAGCCCCCGCGCCCCACGTTGATGACGCTGGCCGTCGGCTTCATGCGGGCGATACGCTCGCGGCTGAGCAGGTTTTCGGTCTCTGGCGTATGAGCGAACGCGTGAAAACGGGGATGCCTTTTTCGCGCGCGGCGGGGAGATCGATGTTCTTGCAGTCGATTCCGAACTTCTGGATCATCCGGGCGTTTCTGGCGGCATCCAGCACCGCCCGGGTGATCGCCGCCTTGTATGCAAGGATTACGTCCGCATCAGCGGCAGCAGCGGCAATGCCCTCCTCAGTGATGGCCTTGGGCACCACCACTGTGAAAGGCCTGCCCTTGGCCATGGTTTCCACCTTCCAGGAGAACCGGTAGTCCATGCCGTCGGGCACGAGCACGCGTGTCGCGTCGCTCACAGACGAACCCCGTTCATGATTCTTCCCTTAAACTCGCGACCTCGGTTCACCATCACCGCACCTTGAAGACCAGTTTGCCGCGCAGGTGGCGTCCCTCGCTCACCGCATGGGCTGCGGCGGCTTCCGATAACTTATAGGTCGTGATCTCGGGGACGCGAACGGCGCCGCTGGTAATCAGGACGGCAGTGCGATCGAGATGTGCGCGGTCACGCCCGACTTTGGGACGCAGCG
>JAQBES010000185.1:0-6477 GCA_032123755.1 Nitrospirota bacterium | reverse complement strand
CGACTCCATCTTGAAGACCGCGCAGAGCCCATCGCCGATATCCACGGCGCCGGCATTTTCCCCCGGCCCCTGAACTACTCGATGTCCCGTCGTCGGCAATTTTTTAAGGTGCACGCGCGAACTCTTATAAGAGCAATGCTCCGACCACATCACCGAGAACATGCCCAGCTCAGTGATATTCGGTTCCCGCCCGAGTATCTCGACGATCTTCTGATACTCCTCATCCGTCAGATTATGCTGCGCGATGAGATCTTTGGTCATTGGTACCATCTGCATGAATCAATTGCTCCAACACTTAGACGGACAGATAACACGTCCCGAAAATAGCGTTCTTGAATGGTATGGACCTGCAGCGCTAAGGACAACAGAATGGGTTTTCCTCCCCCTTCCACTCACCGTCCAAAGCGTGTGAGCGCATGGCCAGAGCGACCTTGCCGAAAGCGATCGGAAACCCGTCGAGAGTACGCCAGTAGAGAAAGCAGGACTGACTGACGCTTCACGGTCCAACTGGACCGTGGCGGAAGGAACTCCAGAAGGCTTCCACCTAGCGAACTCCGAAAGGGTGACCGCGAAGGTAGAGGAGCGGTTGGCCATGCCCTCACCCAGCCCCCACCATCTTCAATTGCTTCTTGTTCCCCTTCAATGACTCCAGCATCGACAGAAAAATCAGCTTCCCGTCGTCATTGCCCAATACCGCTTCCGCGCAGCGTTCCGGATGCGGCATCATGCCCAGCACATTCCCCTCGGCATTGACGATCCCGGCAATGTTATCCAGCGAGCCGTTCGGACTCGCTTCCGGCGTCACCTTACCCTCCGGGGTACAATAGCGGAGCACAATCTGCGCATTGGCCTGCATCGCCGCAAGCGTGACCGGATCGGTATAGTAGTTCCCGTCTGCATGGGCGATCGGGATCTTGAGCACCTGACCGGACTGGCAGGCACCGGTAAACGCCGTGGCCGCATTCTCAACCTTCACAGACACATCCTTGCAGATGAAATGCAACGACTTGTTCCGGAGCATGGCCCCGGGCAGCAACCCTGCTTCGAGCAGAATCTGAAACCCGTTGCAGATGCCGAGCACCATCCCACCCTTCTTCGCAAACTCCTTCACCGCCCCCATCACCGGCGAGAATCGCGCGATGGCGCCGGTCCGCAAATAGTCCCCGTAGGAAAACCCGCCCGGCAGCACAATCGCATCCAGCCCCGCGAGCAACGTCTCCTTGTGCCAAATCATCTCCACATACTGGCCCAGCACATCCTTGAAGACATGCTGACAGTCGTGGTCGCAATTACTGCCCGGAAAAACCACCACTCCGATCTTCATAATCCGTAGCCTTTTCGTCTCACGTTTAACGTTTCACGTTTTACGCAGTGAGTTCGTACCGATATTCTTCAACGATCGTGTTCGCCAACAACTTTTCGCACATGGCTTTCACCACGGCATCGGCTTTCGCCTTATCCGTTTCATCCACATCCACTTCCATATACTTCCCGACTCGCACATTGCCCACATTCTTAAACCCCAGCGAATCGAGCGCATGCTCAATCGCTTTCCCCTGCGGATCGAGAATCCCCTGTTTGAGCGTCACATGAATCCTTGCCTTCACTGCCCCCTCCTTACCAACCAGGATGCTGAAAATGTCCGCCAGCGGCGTGCGCGCATCGGACGAGCACCGTGTTATCGTGCGCGTTCTGCGAGCACAGGGAGCGCTCATCGCGCCCTTCTCCCCTCACCGCTGACTCCCTTGCTCAGATACTTTGGTGTGTCGATCCACGTATTTCCTGATCCAGAAAATCCCCGCGATCGTCCCGAATCCACCCAAGACAAGCGCCACAAGCGGCCAGCGCCAGGGTGACCCTTCCAGGCGATAGGCCAGTACACCCACCCCCGCCGTCCCCAGAAAAACTGACGCCACCAACCCATAATTTACGAACCACCGCCCAAACCCCTTCACTTTTTCCCTTCCTTCTTCCCCTCCTCCCTTCCTATAGAGGAAGGATTGGGAGATTCCAATGAGGGGATGGTGGGGTTGTCCTCGACTGCGCGACCTTCTCACCCGCCAGCCCTGGACGCGCCAAGACGCGTCCTTGCCCCTGCGAGGGCCTTCCTCTTCTGTAATTCTCTCTACATCCTCACGCTAGGGAGTGGCCAGATCATCCTCGACTGCGCGCATCGAACGAGCACCGTGTTATCGTGCGCGTTCTGCGAGCAAGGAAGCCACCAGAGCACCCTTACTCTCCTATCCGCACACCCTCTTCAATACCTCCCGATACGCCTCCTCAATCTTCCCCAAATCCTTCCGAAACCGATCCTTATCCATCGACTCCCTCGTCGTCTGATCCCAGAAGCGGCAGGTGTCCGGCGAAATCTCATCGGCCAGAATCATCTGGCCATTGTGCAGCCCGAACTCCAATTTGAAATCGACGAGGATCATCTGTCGCTCACGGAAAAACGGCTGCAAGAGGCTATTCACCTTCAACGCTAGCCTCTTGATCTCAGTCATTTGTTCCGGCGTCGCCAGCTTAAGCAGCCGAATGTGCTCATCGACGATGAGCGGATCGCCCAGCCCATCGTTCTTGTAGTACCACTCCACGATGGCCGGTTCGATAGGATCCCCCTCTTTCAACCCCAGGCGCTTCGCCAAACTACCTGCCACGACATTGCGGACCACCACTTCGACCGGCACGATCGTCACCTTCTTCGTCAGTAGTTCCCGGTCACTGAGCCGTTCGACAAAATGTGTCGGCACACCGGCCTGTTCCAGCAGCCGAAAGAGCCGCTCGGACACTTTGTTATTGACGACGCCTTTCTCGACGATGGTCCCGCGCTTCTGCGCGTTGAACGCCGTCGCATCGTCCTTGAAATACTGGACGACCTGATCCGGCTGGTCGGTGGCAAAGACTTTCTTAGCCTTGCCTTCGTAGAGTAGCGTGCCTCTAACCATCCCTAGTCCTCAACCCATGGTCATAGTTACTGAGCCAACACTTCGATGATCTCGTCCAAGGATGTGACCGTCCCCAGCAAGGTTGGATGACCGAACCGCCGATTATGCCGGAACTCCTTCACCTTCTCCAATGCCAGAATCAAGTCCTGAAAGTCTTCCAGCCGTGACGTTTCAAAATAGGTGATGAAATCCAGGTCACCGAGGCCGGTCGCATGATAAAGCTTCCGCTTGATAGTCTTGCTATAGGGCAAGGCCGCTTCGGTATGTTCCTGCATCATCGCCGCACGCTGCTCTTGTGGAAGGGACCACCAGTCCGCATCCTTCCGGATTGGAATCACGATCACATAAGGCGTAAGGCCAGGCTCACTGGGAATCTTCAGCTCTGCCCTGAGATTGTCCGGCATGCCAGGTACATAGTTGGCCTTCTTCGTCAGACCGGAAAAGACCGTGCTGTCTGTCAGGTGCTGACCGAAGAGACTGCCTTGAAGATCCAGGAGAAACTGTTGGGTGTCGCGCAACTCGGTCGCGTGCATACGAAAGAGCACGTCCGCGTGATCGGACAGTCCACGGAGCAGATAGACATCGATCGCCAACTTCTCTCGATGCTGCTCGACCACCCCCTTCAGCACGGTCAATTGAGCAATACGCACCACCTGATCCTGTTTCGCCCAGCCCGCATCGAGACTGAAGGCGGCAAACGTGCCATAGACGCCCGGCTCGCTCAGAAGCTTGTCACGATCTGCTGCCGCAACAGCCGATACCATCCCCAGGCCGACCAATACCAGCACAGCGCACCGCACGAGCAAAGAAATAGAGAACCTCATCGTTTCCTTCTCCTCACTGGTTTACGCGTGCCCGCGCCGAACACCCGCCGGAAAATCTTATCGAGATGGCGCAAATAATACTTCGGATCGAAACAGGAACGAATCTCCGCTGCCGTGAGATGTTTCCCCACGAAGGGGTCCCTGCCGACTAATTCTTGTAGTTTCCCTGCCCCTTTCCAGGAGGCCATGGCATTGCGCTGGACAACTTCATACGCTTCCTTGCGCTGCGCGCCCTTCTCGATGAGCCGCAGCAGCAGCCGTTGCGAGTAGACCAGTCCTCCGGTGAGATCGAGATTGCGTTTCATATTGGCCGGGTAGACCACCAGATGCTTGATGACGTCGGTGATCCGCACCAGCATATAATCGATCAGAATCGTGCTATCCGGCATGATCACCCGCTCGACGGACGAATGGCTGATGTCGCGCTCATGCCACAGGGCGACGTTCTCCATCGCCGCAAGGCTATTGCCCCGCACCACGCGCGCCAGCCCACAGAGATTCTCCGAGGCGATCGGGTTCCGCTTGTGCGGCATTGCCGAGGACCCTTTCTGTCCTTCCGAAAAATACTCTTCCGCTTCGAGCACCTCGGTCCGTTGCAGATGGCGAATCTCGGTCGCAAACTTTTCGATGCTGGCAGCCAACAACGCCAACGCCGAGGCATAGGCCGCATGACGATCGCGCTGCACGATTTGATTGGAGACAGGGTCCGGCGTGAGCCCCAGCTTGGCACAGACGTACTCTTCCACTTCCGGCCCTTGATGCGCGAACGTGCCCATCGCACCGGAAAGCTTGCCGACAGCGATCTCCCGCCGAACGTGCGTCAGCCGCTCCCGGTGCCGGCAGGCTTCTTCGTACCATATGGCCAGCTTGAAGCCGAACGAGATCGGTTCACCATGAATGCCGTGCGAACGGCCGACCATCACCTGGTTCTTGTACCGCAGCGCCTGGCGCTTCAAGACAACAATCAACCCGTCAAGATCGTCGAGAATGAGGTCGAGCGCTTCGGTCATCTGCACAGCCAACGCGGTGTCCACAATATCCGACGAGGTCAACCCCATGTGGAGGAACCGATGCTCCGGACCGACCGATTCCATGAGCGATTCGAGAAACGCAATCACATCGTGCTTCGTCACCTTCTCGATCCTGGCGATGCGCTTCACATCGATCGCAGCTTTCTTCCCGATCCGAGCCGAGGTGCCCCGCGGGACCTGTCCGGCTCGTTCGAACGCTGCGCAGGCAGCCAACTCGACTGCGAGCCAGATCTCGTACTTACGTTTCAATTCCCAGATGGCTTTCATCTTGGGACGGGTATAGCGCTCAATCATGGCTTCACCGATGAGGGGTAAAGGGTGAAGGGTAAGGGGTTTCGGTTCCTAGGCCTTTTCGCCGACTGACTCATCTAACCCCTCACTCCTTACCCCTAACGCCTAACGCATCTTGACGCTTGGATTCCAAGCGGGGCTCCTTCGTCAAGACCTGATCCAGAATGCCGTTCACGAACTTCGACGCGTCGTCGTCGCCGAAACTTTTCGCCAATTCGATCGCCTCGTTCACCGTCACCTTGGCCGGCACGTCATCCATCCACAGCAGTTCATAGACGCCGGCGCGCAGGATATTACGGTCCACAATCGGCATGCGACTGATTTTCCAATTGGTGGCGTATTTCCCGATGAGGGCATCCAGGTCTTTCTTCTTCTCCAACACCCCGGCCACGAGTCGTTCGGCAAAGGCCTTCACCTCATCCGTGGCCTCGTTCTCCATCCAGAACACATCCAGCCACAGGCCCGGCCTGCCGTGAATATCGTACTGAAACAAAATCTGGAGCGCGCGCTCCCTGGATTGATGGCGGCTACCCACAACAGCCTCGCTGACAAGCCACAGGGAGACAGGCCGACAAGAAGATGCTCATTGTTTCCGCCTCGCCCGTCTACGACCAACTTTCCCGTTTGTCAGCTTGTGACCTGTCAACTTGTCAGCCTCTCCCCGTAACAGACGCATAACCGTCGCCATTTCGATCGCGGACCGGGCCGCTTCCCCACCACGGTTGAACTTGGGCGACTCCGCCCGCTCAATTGCCTGCGCGACTGTATGTGTCGTCAGCACGCCGAAGATGATTGGCACGTCGGCGTCCAGCGCTGCCTGCCCAACCCCGCGGCTGACCTCCGCACTGATGTAATCGAAATGCGGCGTGTCTCCACGAATGACCGCCCCGAGACAAATCACCGCATGGAATCGGCTCGACTGTGCCATCGTCCGAGCCACCAAGGGAATCTCGAACGCCCCCGGCACCCGCACCACCTCGATGTCGTCGGCCTTGACTCCGTGTTTGGTCAGCCCTTCAACGCAGGAACTCAGCAGCTTACTCGTGACAAACTTATTGAACTTCGCGACGACAATTCCAAACCGCAACCCCGTCGCATCGTGTGAACCTTTTCGCAGTTTCATTCCTCTGTTTCTTCTCCTCCATCACATTCGCCACGAACTAGGGGACGGCCAGCTTGCCCTTCAACTGCGCGCGTCGAGCGACCACCGTTTCATCGTGGGGGCTCCGCGAGCAATGATGGGCGGGCTGGCCGTCCCCCCTCTCAGACTTTCTTTAGAATGTGCCCCATCTTCTTCTTTTTCGTTCGCAGATACTTCACATTCGCCGCGCGCGGCTGAATCTCGATTGGCACGCGTTCGACGACTTGCAGCCCATAGCCTTCGAT
>JAQBES010000184.1:0-9674 GCA_032123755.1 Nitrospirota bacterium | reverse complement strand
ACCTGAGAATCAGAGGGAGGCGTTGGGGGACGCACGGAAACGAGTGCAGGAGGGAGCGGCTGAGTGTGAAGATCGATTATTGGAGCAGTATCTCGCTGCGGGGGAGCTGACGCCGGAGGAGTTAATCCATGGACTTCGCCTGGGTGTCCAGGCCGGCACGATTGTCCCGCTCTACGGCGGTTCCGCTATCAAGAATATCGGGATCGTTCCGCTCCTCAATGCGATCGTCGATTTTCTGCCGTCGCCGCTGGACCGGGCGGGGAGAACCCCGCTGGAAGGCCTGCGTCCTGATACAGGCGAGGCGGTAAGCCGTCGTGCCGTTCAAGAGGACCCTTTTTCAGGGATCGTTTTCAAGACACTGATTGACCCGTTCGTCGGACGACTGTCATATCTGCGGGTCTTGTCGGGGATCCTTCGCGCGGATTCGACGGTCTTCAACAGTTCTCGGGGGATCAAAGAGAAAAGCGGACATCTGTATAGGGTGTTGGGGAAAAAACATATGGTCGTGCCTTCGGCCGGAGCAGGTGAGATTGTGGCCATTGGGAAACTCAAAGATACGCAAACTGGCGACACGCTCTGTGATGAACGGGCTCCCATCTGTTATCCGAAGACGCTGCTTCCACGGCCTGTGCTGTCCTTTGCGATTGAGCCGAAGTCCAATGCCGATATCGAAAAAATCAGTCTTGGGCTACATAAGCTGATCGAAGAAGATCCGACGCTCGAATTTTCTCGGCATGCCGACACGAAGGAAATGGTCTTAAGCGGAATGGGCCAGTTGCACATCGATCTTGCGCTCGAAAAATTGCGGCGCAAATACGGTGCGGAAGTGGTGCTTCATATGCCGAAGATTCCGTACCGCGAAACCATTCGCACTACGGCACAGGCGCAGGGGAAATATAAGAAGCAAACTGGAGGGCATGGCCAGTATGGTGATTGCTGGCTGGAGCTCGCGCCTCTGCTGCGCGGGGAGGGATTCACGTTTGAGAATAAGGTGGTCGGCGGGGCCGTTCCACGCAACTTTATTCCGGCGGTGGAGAAGGGGGTGGTCGAGGCCATGCACCACGGGAGCTTGGCGGGGTTTCCAGTCGTCGATTGCCGGGTTGCGGTGTACGATGGATCGTACCATACGGTCGATTCATCTGAGATGGCGTTTAAGATCGCTGCGTCGATGGGGTTCAAGAAGGCGTTGGAGGCAGCCCATCCCGTCCTGTTAGAGCCGATCATGACGGTGGAGGTCGAGGCGCCAGCGGATCACATCGGAAGCGTAATCGGAGACTTGAATGCGCGCCGAGGGCGGATTCTCCACGTGGAGGCGAAAGATCAGACGGAGCAGATCACGGCCCTTGTTCCAATGGCGGAGCTGCTCGCATATGCCACGACGCTGAACTCACTCACGGCGGGACGTGGTGGTTATGCGATGGAATTCACCCGGTACGATGAAGTGCCGCGTGAGCTTGCGGTTCGAATCATCGAAGCGCACAAGGTGGACACTCACGCGGCGGCGCATTAGACTGCGGTGCGCGACAAGCGCGAGGAGCGGGACTTGCGCGACTCGAAGGCCGAAGGTCTGGGTTCGAGGTTCCGAACACTTCAGTCTTCAGCCGTTAGACCGCTCACTCGTCACGCCTTTCTCACACGTCTCGCGCTTCACGCGCCACTAGGGGTCGATCGGTTTGAGCACCACATAGAAGGCGCGGCTTTCTCTCAGCACACGGAGCAGTACGGTTTCGCCGCGTCGGACATTGGAAATTGCGCTGCTGAATTCTCCGACCGATCCCACATCGACACGGTTCACCTCCTTGATAAGATCGCCCTCATGAAGCCCTTCCGATTGGGCGAGGCTGCCGGGCTCCACTTTGGTAATGAGCGCGCCTCGGCTTTCCCGCAGCTTGAATTTTTCGGCAAGGCCCGGCGTCAGATCTTGCACATCGAGGCCTAGCTTGACTTCAGCGCGGGCCTGGGGAAGGGAGGTCGGTACGATTTGGTCGCGGCGTTCAACGAGGGCGACATCCAACGCCAGGCGTTGCTGATCGCGGACGATCTCGACCTGTACTGTTGCGCCCGGGAGCAATCCTGCCACGACGCGAGAGAGCCGGTTTGGCGTGTCGATCACGGTGCCGTCGATACGGGTCAGGATGTCGCCTGGTTTGATGCCGGCGGCTGCAGCCGGATCCTTTTCAAAGACTTCATTGACCAGCACCCCTTCGCCTTCGTTGACACCGAACTTGCGTGCCAACTCGGCTGTGAGCGGTTGGATACCGACGCCCAGCCAGCCTCGTGTCACTCGTCCCTGAGTTAACAATTGCTGAATCACTTGCTTGGCCATGTTGGAGGGAATCGCGAAACCGATTCCTTGGGCGAAGTTAATGATGGCGGTATTGATGCCGATGATTTCGCCACGCAGATTGAAGAGTGGACCACCCGAGTTGCCTGGATTGATCGAGGCGTCTGTCTGAATGAAGTTTTCGTAGCGCGAGAGATTGATATTCTCCCGCCCAATCCCGCTCACTACGCCGAGCGTGACCGTCCGATCGAGTCCGAAAGGATTCCCCACGGCGAGCACCCATTGGCCGACGCGCACGGCCGACGAATCTCCGAATCTTGCGCTGGGGAGGGGATGGTCAGCGGTCACCTTGAGGACGGCTAAGTCTGTATCCAGATCCTTACCGACGACCTGCGCAATCAGCTTAGACTTATCGGAAAAACGGACCTCAATTTCCGTCGCGTCGCCAATGACATGGTTGTTCGTGATGATGTGTCCGTCAGGATCGATGATGAAACCGGACCCTGATCCTGAGGAATTGGGAAGCCGCTCAGGAGACAATTCACGTCCCTTCCCTGGTCCGGACAAGGGAGTGAGATTCACCACGGATGGTTTAGCTGATTCAGCCAGGTTGGTGATGACGGTTTGGATGTCTTCCAGCATGCGGAGGCCCGGTGAGTCGCTGGATTCTGGTGCGGCGGACTCGGCGGCAGCCGAGTGGAAATCGAGCCAGGTCAAGAACACAAGGCAAATGAGGACTTGTACCATGCGCATCATCCTGTACCCATTCACGGGATTGTACATCATAGAAGGTGGAGTGGCGCGCGACAAGCGAGACTCGAAGTTCGAAGTTCCGAAAACCTCGAACTTCAGACCTCGAACCGTCGTCCGTCTCACCCGTCCCACGTTTCTCGCATGTCTTGCTCTTCGCGCTTGTCTCACTCACGACTCAGGGCCGGTTTGGCGTTCCGAGCTTGGGTGAACTCTGCGACAACCAGTGCGAGATCTGCCTGCAGCCCGATGATCACCAGGATGTCGTCGGCGCGGAGCACGAGGGCATCGTCCGGCGGCACGAGAAATGGGCCACGAAGGACCGTGACGAGGCGAACCGACGCAGGCAGCGTCACCTCAGCGAGTGTCCTCCCAATGGCCGGTGATCCCTGGACGACAGGGAACCGTTCGATGGCTGCCGCCCGAAGACTCAAGTCCTGTTGTAGGGTCAGGAGCTCGTGGTGGATGGTTTCTAGTTTGAGTTCGCGGATATGGCTGTCGACGCTGAGCAGCGTCCGTTTTAGCTGCTGAACACGGTCGCCGGCCTGACCGAGGAAACGTTCCAATTGATCAGATGGCAGGGTTGCCTCATGGCTGAATGGTGGGCGCTTGGCGCAGAGAGCGGCAATCTGACGTCCAAGTTCGCCGTGAACCTGTTCGATCTGGCTCAATAAGGCTGACACCTGGCCGTGTAATCGGAGGACTTGGACCTTGCGGTTGGCACGTTCGGCAAGCGCAATGACGGTTTCATAGATCGCACTGCCGGTGATCGAGAGTTCTTGTTGGATACGCCCGAGCAGTTCAAGGGACATAGATCAAAAATCTCTTACGTCTGATAAGAACTATTATGTAAACTCATTAATCAGTCACATTCTTCCTCAGCTTCACCCGTACCCTCCCCCTTTACACTTCTTGTTCGAGGAAGTAAATCTCTTTACCACTTTGAATTAAAACTCTTGGCCCATTCACTCATTGAGTGTGGATGAATCGAACGGGTTCTCCCTTGTGGATCGTTCCTCTTCGCTTGACAGAGGTACTGTCGCAGGGATACACAGCGCGAAGGAGAGATCGTTCCCCTCCTGGACCCAAGGATCATATCGTGGCCTTTCACCCTCTCGCAGGTCAGCCCGCACCGGCGTCGATGCTGGTCAACATCCCGCGTCTGATCACAGCCTACTATACGGAAAAGCCGGATGCGAATCTGCGCGAGCAGTGCGTTGTCTTTGGGACATCTGGACATCGGGGTACATCCTTCAAGCGAAGCTTTAACGAAATCCATATCGTCGCCGTCGCGCAGGCGATATATGAATACCGCAAGATGGAGAGCGTTACCGGCCCTCTCTACCTGGGCATGGACACGCACGCCCTGTCGGAGCCGGCCTTTGCCAGCGTCTTAGAGGTACTGGCTGCCCATGGTGTCGAAGTCATGGTGGACCAGGATGGTGGCTATACTCCGACCCCGGTCATCTCCCATGCCATCCTCACCTACAATCGAGGCCGGAGCACCGGTTTGGCCGACGGCATCGTTATCACCCCCCTCGCACAACCCGCCGGAGGACGGCGGCATCAAGTACAACCCACCGCATGGTGGTCCTGCTGAAGCAGCGGTAACAAAGTGGATCGAGGATCGGGCCAATGCCCTGATGAAGGGCGATCTTCATGGCGTCGCCCGGATCCCCTATGCCCGTGCCAGACGGGCCGCGACGACTAAGCCGCATGATTACCTCGGCACCTACATCGGTGACCTCTCGCAGATCGTTGATATGGACGTGATTCAATCGGCCGGGTTGAAGCTCGGCATCGATCCCCTGGGCGGGTCCGGTGTGGCCTACTGGCTGCCGGTTGCTGAGCGGTATGGGTTGAACATCGAGATCGTAAATCCTGTCGTTGATCCTACGTTCCGTTTCATGCCGCTCGATTGGGACGGAAAGATTCGTATGGACTGTTCTTCGCCCTATGCCATGGCGAATCTCATTGCGCTGAAAGACCGGTTCGCTGTCGCTTTCGGCAACGATGCGGACAACGATCGTCATGGCATTGTCACCCGCTCAGCCGGTCTGATGAATCCTAATCATTATCTCGCGGTCTCGATCTCCTATCTCTTTGCCAATCGGTCAGGCTGGAAACCCGATGCCGGTATCGGCAAGACATTGGTAAGCAGCAGCCTCATCGATCGCGTGGCGACAAAGCTGAAACGGAAACTTGTCGAAGTGCCGGTCGGGTTCAAATGGTTTGTGAGCGGATTGCTCGATGGTTCGCTCGGTTTTGGCGGAGAAGAGAGTGCAGGCGCCTCCTACCTACGCCGAGACGGAAGGGTCTGGACGACCGACAAGGATGGCATCATCATGAATCTTCTGGCTGCGGAGATGATGGCTAAGACCGGCCGTGATCCTGGTGAACTATACCGAGAATTGACTACAGAACTCGGAGAGCCGGTGTACGAGCGGATCGATGCGGCCGCGACGCCGGCGCAGAAGACCCTCCTGTCGAAACTCTCAGCAGATCAAGTACAGGGCACGGAATTGGCCGGTGACAAAATCGTCGCAAAGTTGACGACGGCTCCCGGCAATGGCGCGTCAATCGGCGGGCTCAAAGTCGTCACCGAGCAAGGCTGGTTCGCCGCCCGCCCTTCCGGTACCGAGGATGTGTACAAACTCTACGCCGAAAGCTTTAGAGGGAAAGAGCATCTCAAGCAAATTCAAGAGGAAGCGCAGGCATTGATCGCTAGGGTCCTGTCCTCAGCCACATAAACAATTCATCAGTATCTCTCTGAAATTGAGTCGTCGCAGTTCCTTGAGACCATATGATGAGATGAATAGTTCCGCACTTCTGATATGGGGAATGCTCTTCGGGGCCATCGGCTTTGGCTACTTTCTGTATGGGAAAAAGCAAAAGGCAGTCGTGCCTCTGATTGTTGGGATCACGCTGTGTGTCGTTCCCTACTTTATTGCGAACATCTATGCACTTGTCATGGTCGGAGTGATCTTGATGGCCATCCCGTATTTTGTACGTATATGAGGCGGAACAAAGGAGCATTACCGAAGAAGCATAGGGACCCAAGTCAGGGACAGCGTTATACTACCGGTCGTTCTGTGTGGTACGAACTGGGTTCAGCGGTCCGGATTCGAGAAGGCTGGCACTCGGATGCAAGATGTAAAAGAATGGGTGACGAAACGTAGCTCAAGTGAAAAGAGGAGAGATCGTGATCCGTCGAAAGACTTCCGCATACACACCGGCTGGGGCGCTGGCATTGGGGTCGGCGAACACAGCTCGCCAGCGGTTTAATCCCAGGACTCCTTCCCCATAGGGTATCGTTGCCACCTGACTTTGATGCTCCGCGATGGCGGCCATCTTCTTGGCCACATAGCGGTCAATGTACTCTAGGCGGTCCCAGCTAGCGAAGAGGCCCCAGATTTCGTAAGTCCAGATGCCACCGCTCAGAACAACGCCGGATTCAAGGACGCTTTCCCTCGCCAACTTACCGGCAAGGCGATGGGCTGGATGTCGGTCAAATTCCTCATCCAGCGTATAGACGTTGGTTGGTCGCAGGCGGGCGAGTATCTCGACGAGTCTCCGTCTGACAGCCGTAGTATTGACCTCGTCCGCCGAGTCCGGTTCGTCACAAAAGATCACGTCTTTTACTCCCAAGACTCCGGCGGCACGGAGAGCCTCCGCTCTTCTCACTTCGGCCATCCGTTGCTCCGTCAACGCGAATGGATTCGATGACCGACCACCGTTCGTCACGACGATGGAAGTAACCACTGCCATCGACTCCACCAGTTTGGCGACTGTCCCGCCCATGCCGATTTCCATGTCATCCGGATGAGCGCTAATGATGACGACGTTGTTGTGGCTCATGGCTGAGGCATACCCCTTATGCTTAGCAGGATGCTGAAATAGTCCGTCAGCTGTCTTGTTCATCCGGTCTGTCTGGTCTATCTGGTCTGTCTGGTTGAACCAGACTAACCAGATAGACCAGATCAAGCAGATGGACGAGAAAGAGCGGACTTGTCCCAGACATGCGGAACAGTGTAGTTCTGGCGTGCCCACATAGTTTTTCAGCAGTCTGTTAGAGGGCTAGCTGCTGTTCTGCGTGATAGGAACTTCGCACCAACGGTCCTGATTCGACGTGGGTGAAGCCGAGGGCCCTCCCCTCCTCTTTCAATGCCGCAAACTCGCTGGGATCGTAGAAGCGGGCAACAGGGAGATGTTGTCTTGTCGGTTGGAGATATTGGCCGATGGTCATGATGTCGCAGCCGACGGAGCGGAGGTCGCGCATGACTTCACGGGCCTCGTCCATGGTTTCTCCCATTCCAAGGATGAGTCCGGACTTCGTGCGCATGCCCAATTGTTTCGCCTTGCCGAGCAACTCGATCGATCGCTGATACTTCCCTTGTGGTCTGATTGCCGGGAACAGCCGCCGGACGGTTTCGATGTTATGATTCAGAATCTCCGGCTTCTCGGCACAGACGGCTGCAAGCGCCGCCTCGTTCCCCTCGAAATCTGGAATCAAGACTTCAATCGTGCAGCTTGGGCTGAACTGTCTCGTTTGCCGGATCGTTTCGGCAAAGATCGCGGCTCCGCCATCTTCCAGTTCATCCCGGTTTACCGATGTGATCACGGCATGTCTTAGGCCCAAGGCTTGGACCGCTTCTGCGACACGCCGTGGTTCTTCCTGGTCGATCGTCAGCGGTCGGCCTGTCTCCACTGAACAGTAGTAGCAACGCCTGGTGCAGATGTCGCCGAGAATGAGAAATGTCGCGATGCGGGCGTTCCAACATTCCCATCGGTTCGGACAGCGCGCTTCTTCGCAAATGGTATGGAGCTTGAGCCGGTCCATCGTCTGCTTGATGTCGAGATAGTCCGGGCCGGTTTTCGCTTCGACTTTGAACCAGGGTGGAAGGCGCCTGGAAGAGCTGATAGCTGGAGATAGATCAGCGGTACCAGTTCTCAGTTCGCTAACGGGCACAAAGCTCATGGAGTCTCCTTGGACGGAAGTAACTCCGAGGGATGTTCAAGGATGCGTTTGAACTCTTTGAGAAAGCCGGCTCCCTGCATACCATCTAAAGCCCGGTGGTCGCAGGATAATGTCACCTTCATGCGCCGGCCCGGCTTGACTGTGGCGTCTTTGACGATGGGCACGTCGCAGATTGCGCCCACAGCGATGGACGCTGCCTGAGGGGGCATGAGGACTGCAATGAAGTTTTCCACGTCGAACATTCCCAAGTTTGAGATCGAGAAGGTCGCGCCGGTGTATTCCTGCGGCTGCAAGCGTTTGTTCCTGGCCCGGTCGATTAGCGTCCTGGATTCCGTCGAAATATCGTCCAGTGACTTCGCGCCGCAATTGCGGAGCACCGGCGTGATCAAGCCGTCATTGATGCCGACGGCGATACCGATATCAATAGAGGCATATCGCCTGATGGCATGGCCGGTGAACGACACATTGATGTCCGGATGGCGTGTCAGCGCGATCGCTGCGGTTTTGATCAGCAGGTCGGTGATGGAAGGATGCGTGGTTTTCTTGTCTTTGGTCTGATCACGGAATCGCTCTGCCTGCTCCATGTCGATCTCGATCGTGAGATAAAAATGCGGCACCGGCGCTTTGCTCTGTGTCGTCGCTCGCGCGATGGCTTTCCTCATCTGACTCAGTGGGTGGTCTATTCCAGCCGGCAGCATCTGCGTTGGCGTCGCCTGGGCTCTCACGACATCCTCTTCCACGATTCGCCCGCCGGGACCGGTTCCGCTTATCGTGGCAAGATCGACCCCCCGGTCGGCCGCAAGCGCTTTCGCGCGGGGTGAAGCGATGAGACGACTTCCCGGTAGAATCCCTGGTGAGACGGGTAGCGGACCGGCAGTAGGCGGCGGGCTGGTCTTGGATCCGCCGCCGGCCGATGGTCCAGCAGTGATCTGGTCGGTCAACGCTTCGGTGATGTCTTCATCCGATCCGCCGATCACGCCGATCAACGTTCCGGACATCACAGTTGCGCCGTCCTGCACCAGGATCTTGCGTAGGATGCCGGAGGCGAAGGCCTCGAGGTCCATGATGGCCTTGTCGGTTTCGATTTCAGCAAGCGCCTCCCCTGCCTGCACCGAATCCCCTTCTCGTTTTTTCCACGCAAGGAGGACGCCCTCTTCCATCGTGTCGGTTAATTTTGGCATTACAACGCGGCTAGCCATACAAGTCCCTCACGGATGTTGAAAAAGTCCCCCAACTTTCTGAAAGGTTAAGGCTCAGGTTGAGGCTGAGAACAAAAAGTCTTGACTTTGCTCAACCTTGACCTCGACCTTAGCCTGCTTTACTCGCTGCGGTCTCGCCCGGGAAAGAGGTGCGTCTTGGCGCGCCTGGGTATATGTAGGCGTGACCGCAGGCTTTGTTGAGCATCCTTAAGATTTGGAATTGTCTTTCAATCATCCCCACCGTTCAACTAGTAGAGCGGCTAAACCATCTGAAGAACTTGCTGATCAATCTATCTGGTGTTTCAGGCTGCCTCGGGAGGTCCGGATACTCAATCCAAGGCTCCTGAGAGCCCAAGTAGGCGCCCTGTCGGACGCTCAGTTGGCTGCGGAGTTGCGAGTAGCCCTGTCCCTGGAGTGTGCGGATTAATTCCTCCAGGGCGGCCCCCGGTGTGATGTGCGCCGT
>JAQBES010000183.1:0-24644 GCA_032123755.1 Nitrospirota bacterium | reverse complement strand
CGCGTCATCCAGGGCCCGGGCGAGAACGCGGGCGTCGTCGACATCGGTGACGGCTTCGCCGCGGTCTTCAAGATGGAGTCGCACAACCATCCCTCGTTCATCGAGCCGTATCAGGGCGCGGCGACGGGGGTGGGTGGGATTCTGCGCGACATCTTTACGATGGGGGCGCGCCCGATTGCCTTGCTCGATGCGCTGCGGTTCGGTGGGCTCGACAATGCGAAGAACCGGCATCTGGTTAAGGGCGTCGTTGCCGGCATTGCGGGCTACGGCAACTGCATGGGGGTGCCGACGGTCGGAGGCGAAATCGTCTTCAACGATATTTATTCGCAGAATCCGCTCGTGAACGTGTTTTGTCTCGGTATTGCACAGAAGGACAAGATCTTCCTCGGAACGGCGGCCGGGGTCGGCAATCCGGTGATCTATTTCGGCTCGAAGACGGGCCGCGACGGAATTCATGGCGCCACAATGGCCTCCGATTCTTTCGACGACCAATCTGAACAGAAGCGCCCTACGGTGCAGGTGGGCGATCCCTTTACCGAGAAGCTCTTGCTGGAAGCCTGTCTCGAACTGATGGCCGGCGATCTGCTGGTGGGGATCCAGGACATGGGGGCGGCTGGGTTGACCAGTTCATCCTGTGAAATGGCGTCGCGTGCCGGTAACGGAATCGATCTGGACCTGACCGATGTGCCGCGGCGTGAGACGGGCATGACACCCTATGAATTGATGCTGTCGGAATCCCAGGAACGTATGTTGATGGTGGCGCAGGCAGGCAAGGAAGACGAATGCATCCGGATCTGCAAGAAGTGGGATCTCGACGTGGCGGTGGTGGGCCGGGTCACGGGTGACGGGATTCTCCGTGTGAGGGATCAGGGTAAGGTGGTGGCAGAGATTCCGGCGAAGTCGCTCGCCGATGACGGGCCACGCTACGAGCGCCCCTATTCGCCGCCGGGCTACCAGGACATGTTGACCAACCTGAATTACGATGCGCTTCCCGATGTGAAGGATGCGAGTGCGGCGCTGATGTCGTTGCTGGAGTCGCCTACGATTGCGAGCAAACGCTGGGTCTATGAACAGTATGACCACATGGTGCGGACCAACACGATGGTCCGGCCTGGTTCCGATGCGGCGGTGGTTCGGATCAAGGGGACGAATAAAGCCCTCGCGATGACGGTGGACTGTAATAGCCGTTACTGCCTGCTGCATCCCTACGAAGGGGCTCGCATTGCGGTGGCCGAAGCGGCGAGGAATCTGGTCTGTTCCGGCGCGGAGCCGATCGGGCTCACGGACTGCTTGAATTTTGGTAACCCCGAGCGGCCCGAGATCATGTGGCAGTTTGTGTTGGTGATCGAGGGGATGAAAGATGCCTGCGAGTATTTCAAAGTTCCCATCGTCAGCGGCAATGTGAGCTTCTACAACGAAACCAACGGTCTCTCGATTTATCCCACCCCGATGTTGGGGATGGTGGGTCTGATCGATTCAGCCGATCAGACGATGACGCAGTGGTTCAAGCAGGATGGCGATGCGATTCTCCTCCTGGGCAGGACGAAGGAGGATCTGGGCGGGAGTGAATATCTGAAAGTGCTCCATCACCGGGAGCAGGGATCGCCACCGTTCCTCAGTCTAGAGACGGAAAAGGCACTCCATGATTTCATCCTGAACGTGATCCATGAGGGAGCCGTGCAATCTGCCCATGATTGCTCAGATGGGGGGTTGTCTGTCGCATTGGCTGAATGTTGTGTCTCTGCCCCGGACACCAGGCGAGGGGCTGTGGTAAGATTGCCTCTCGATGCATTGCGGCTGGATGCGCTCTTGTTCGGTGAGAGTCAATCACGGGTGGTCCTTTCGGTGAAGCCCGAGATGGCCGACCAAGTATTGAATCGCGCCTGGGACTCCGGTATTCCCGCGATGAAGATCGGGACGGTGGGAGGCGACCGTTTCGTCATCGATGTAGATAAGGGGCAATGGAGCGAGGGGTGCCGCATCGACCTTCCGGTCGATCAACTTCACGACCGATGGGCCTTTTCGATTGAACGAACGCTCAACCAGACGTGAAACGGTAAAGCATGGATAAGCGTCGAACCAAGAGAGAACTTCCTGTCGTTTCACGTGAGAGCCTCGACAAGTTCCACGACGAATGTGCCGTCTTCGGCATCTACGGCCACAAGGAAGCGGCAAATCTCACCTATCTTGGGTTATATGCCCTGCAGCATCGCGGACAGGAAGCCTCCGGCATTGTCTCGGGCGATGGCGAGCAGTTTCATGTCCATAAGGGCCAGGGGCTTGTTGCGGATATCTATAATACTCACGCGCTCGAGCAATTAACCGGTTCGATGGCGATCGGTCACAATCGCTACTCCACGGCGGGGGGGAACGATCTCAAGAACGTCCAGCCGCTCTCGGTCAACTTTGCGTTTGGAAATCTGGCGCTCGCCCACAACGGCAATCTTATTAATGCCCAAGTGCTGCGTCACGAGCTTGAAGCGTACGGCGCTATCTTTCAGTCCACCTCGGACAGCGAAGTCATCATCCATCTGATCGCCCATTCGCGGGCCAATACGTTGCTGGCCCGCATCATCGATGCGTTGAGCCAAGTTCGCGGGGCATTTTCGGTCGTCTTGCAGACGGACGACGGGATCATTGCGGTACGCGACCCGCATGGGTTCCGGCCGCTTTGTCTCGGACGGCTGGGCGATACCTACCTCGTGGCCTCGGAAACCTGCGCGTTCGATCTGCTTGGAGCTGATATTGTCCGTGAGATCGAGCCCGGCGAGTTGGTCGTGCTGAACGACAAGGGTGTGACGAGTCATAAGCCGTTTGTGCCGGTCAGTCCGGCCATGTGTGTCTTTGAGTATGTGTACTTCGCTCGGCCGGACAGCAAGATCTTCGGCGCGAACGCGGTCTACGCCACACGTAAAGCCTTGGGTAGACAGCTGGCGCTCGAATCGCCGGTGCCGGCGGATATCGTTGTTCCCGTACCGGATTCCGGGGTGCCAGCCGCGCTCGGCTATGCCGAGGGGGCGGGGGTCCAGTTCGAGCTCGGGCTGATTCGGAATCACTATGTCGGCCGCACCTTCATTGAACCGGAGCAATCGATCCGCCACTTCGGTGTAAAGGTGAAGCTCAATGCCGTGCCGGAGGTGCTGGAGGGAAAACGAGTCGTCGTGGTCGATGATTCGCTGGTGCGGGGCACGACGAGCCGTAAAATTGTGAAGATGCTTCGCAATGCCGGGGCCAAAGAAGTGCATGTGCGCATCAGTTCGCCGCCGATCGTCTCTCCCTGCTTCTACGGCATTGACACGCCCACCAGGAAGGAACTCATTGCCTCCAGCCACTCTATCGAAGAGATTCGGAAGTACATCACGGCCGATAGCCTCGCCTATTTGAGTCTCGATGGCATGCTGAACGCCGCCCCCGGCACACCGGGCCAGTATTGCAACGCCTGCTTTACCGAACGCTACCCCATACCCCTGACCCGTGCTGAAGAATGGCAGCTTGGCCTCTTCGACCCATCCCTCTAGCTGGCTGCTGAAAACGCCGCTCTTCTCACCCGCCCAACCCCTGCGCGCCACGACGCGCGTTTTCCCGAGCATCGTTCTCACCTCAGAAAAATCCTCAACGGGGACCCGGCCGCCTCACCAACTCGGCGGCGCGCACAGACTTGGTGCTCCTTATTCGTCGCACCGTGCGCCCCAGAGGGTACGCTTCCGGTGTTTTCTTCGGCTGCGGCCTTGTTGGTCAGACGTTTTGAGCAGCCTGCGGGATCTGACACTGTGGCTGCTGTTTGTGGATCTCTGCGCCATTGCCCCTGAAAAAATCTGCGTGATAGGATAGAACACTGCTGGAAGCTGCGAATGTTGAGTGTTTAATGAACGATGTTGGGTTTTCAGAGTGATCAGACATTCATCATTCAGCATTGAACATTGAGGAGAAAGAGGGCGTTATGAAAAAACTAGTGGTTGTACTCTTTGCACTAATGGCTCCCATTCTTGCGGTCCATCTGGTTCTTGCCGCAGGATTGTTCAAGGTGGGTGAGAAGGCGCCTTCGTTTGCGCTGACGGCCATCACCGGTGAGACTGTGGGGCTGGATACCTACAAGGGGAAGGTCGTGGTACTCGGACTGTTTCATATCTGTGACCCCTGTATGATGCAGGGGTCAACGCTCCAGAAAGTTTTTGAGAGGACGAAGGGAAAAGATGTGGCTGTACTCGGCGTCAATTCTTCCGGAAACTCGAAGAAAGAAGTCGGCGAGTTCTTGTCCGCCTTTCCAGTGTCCGTCACCTATCCTTATCTGCTCGATCCGAATAAGGTTACGGACAATTTGTACGGCGGAGGGAAATTTATTCCCAACGTGTATGTCATCGATCAGCAGGGCGTGATCCGATGGCAGCGTGTCGGCAATATGGATCTGGCTGGTGAAGAGGCGATTGTGGCGGAAGTCGAAAAGTTGTTAATGGCTGGAAGCAGTAAGATGTAGGAAGCGGGAAGGCGGGGCATCTCCCTGCTCGCAGAGCCCCCACGATGAAAGGGATGGAATGACGCCCGTGCTGATCCCTTGCTCCCGGAGCGCGCACGATCAGAATGTGCTCGCTCGACGGCCGCAGTGGGACCAACACGGGTGCCATTCCAAGAAAGAGAAACAAGCGAGCTTGGAGGGATCATCTAGAAGGGTGGGGGTCGCGCGGTGCGTGCATTCGTAGCAACCCCGCCTCCCCGCTTGGAAATCAACCGACTTCTGTAAGGGAGAGGGTGGAAGACGATGGATGAGATGGAAGAGGGAAAGCAGAAATTTTTAGAGGTGGTGCAGGGGACTGATGCCGCCGTGCAGGTCGTCATTCCCGTGACGGCTTCTAATAGTATGTTTCTCATTTCCCTGACGAAGGGGTCGAATCGAAAATTTATTACGATCTCGGAAGATGACATCATCGACCTCCCCAATGAAGCAAGTATTCTGGCTAAGGTGACGAAAACCGTCAAAGATGCCATCGCAGCTCTCTGAGACAGCGCGACGAGCGGGAGGGGCGGGAAAGGCGCGAAGTGCGAACAAATACTAAATGATTAAGATTGTCCCCGCGAGTCTTGCTTGTCTCGCCGCTCACGCTTTTCGCGTCGGTGTATCATGAAACAACTTCTTCCAGGCATCTGGCAATGGTCCTGGTTCTCTGAGGAGAAGCAGCTCGATTTCAACGGGCACTTCCTGACGGTCGGGGAACACAAGATTCTTATCGATCCTCCGCCGATGACAGGCGCGGCGAGCTCCGTGATTCTCCGCAACGGCCCCGTTGATTACATCATTGTGACGAATCGTGACCATGCCCGCGAATCGGCGAAGTACCAAGAGGAGTTTCATTGTCAGCTATATGTGCCGGAGGCCGACGCGCCGCAGATGGACCTCAAGCCGACAAAAACATTTAAAGACAGGGAATTGCTCACAGGGGGGATCTGGGTGATTCAGCTGAAAGACCAGAAGTCTCCGGGCGAATCGGCGTTGTTCATTCAGCAGGGGAAGGGCGTGCTGATTGTCGGCGATGCGTTGATCGGGAAGCCGGCCGGCTCCGTCAGTCTCCTGCCTGCTGAAAAATATGTCGATGTGACAAAGGCCCAAGAGGGACTGCGTCGTCTCCTCAAGTACAATTTCGATAGTTTGTTGGTCGGCGACGGGGCCTCGATTCTCACCGACGCCAAGCAGGCGGTCGAACGGGTGTTCCAACCCTTATCATGACGCTACGCAACGGACTCTCCGAAGAACTCAATCGCCAGGGAAACGAGCATTTTTCGCGCGGGTTCTATACCGATGCCTATACCTGCTATGCAAAGGCGTTGGAATGTGACCGGTTGACCGGGGATCAACGGGCGTTGGCCGCCACGCTGGGAAATCTCGGGAATATTTGTGCGGTCAGTGGGCGTCGGGAATCGGCCCAGACCTACTATCAAGAGGTGTTGGAACTCCAGAAGATTCTTGGGGATGACAAGGGGATCGGGACGACGTTGGGAAATTTAGGGAATCTCAGGGCCGATGCGGGCGAATGGGATCGCGCCCAGGCCTATTATCTCGAAGCGTTGGATCTCATGTGTAAGGCTCATGATGAGGCAGGCAAGGCGGTGTTGTTTTCGGATCTTGGGTTGGTCGCACGCGAGACCAAAGAGTACGAGCAGGCGATTGGATACTATGAACAGTCGCTGGTCCTGATGCGGAGGTTGGGGAATGAGGGTGGCGTGGCCGATGCCTGGCGCATGATCGGTCGAACATTTTTGCTCCAGCAGCGCTACGACGACGCCATCGCCTGTTGCCAGACCAGCCAGTCGATTGCCGAGCGATCGCGCGATGAGCTGCGGACAGGCGGCGCGCGCTATGTGCTGGCCCAATGTTATGAAGAGACCGGCAAGTTGCGTGAGGCTGCGGATCTCCTTGAGTTGGTGGTGCAGATGGATCGCAAATATCAGCTGCCTAAACTTGAAGAGAATATCCAACGGCTGGCGGCCTTGCGTGCCAGCCTCTCGGGGCAGGATGGGGCACCGCCTCATCGAAAGACGCACGCATGAGTGAGGGAGCTTCGACGGCGTGGGCTGCTCTCAGAGCTTCGCTGGCCTCCACATTTCCACAACTACTGGAATTGGGAGCTGGCGGTGCGTTGTCGATGGACCTTGGGTCCGACGGATGGCTCCTGGAACTCATGCCGGACGGGCGGCTGCTCTGCCAGTATGGAGTGGCGATTGACGATGTGATGACCCTTCTATCCGATGGGACGCCGGAAGATCTTGGCACCGACGAGATCGCGAAGCAGGCCAAGTACTTCATCCAACCGGCCGTCTCAAAGTATCGCGCGTTGCTGTTGACATCTGGATTTTCAGAACAGACCGAGATGAATGAAGAGTATGTGGCTGTTCGTTTCGAACGGAGCGTGGACGTGACAAATCCTATGGCTGTGCAGGATTTGATGCGCTGGTGCGTGCGAACGATCGGCGTGGCCAGATGAGGAGGCGGATCGCCACGTTCGATGACTTGCGCGATGCGATTATGGCATACCGGTTGCCGCGGGTCCTGATCGCCGCCCTTGAGCTGAACCTCTTCACGGCTATCGGGACGGATGCATGGACGGTTCCCGAGCTGGCTCGTGACGTGAAGGTCAGTGAGCGGGGGCTGGCCATTCTCTGCCGGAATCTCGCGATGGCCGGCGTGCTGAAGAAAAATGGCGAGACCTATAAGAACAGCCGGTTGGGCTCCACGGCGTTGAACGCACACCATCCGGCCTATCGGGGGGACTATCTCCAGCTGGTCACAAGCCATTGGGCTGATTGGGGGCGCATGCTGGAATCGGTGAGGAGTGGATTGCCGCTCGATCACGATGAGCCGGAAGAGCCGGACTATCGTCGTCGGTTCACATGGGCGATGCATCACCGGACCCTGGAGACATCTCCGAAAATTGCGGCTCAGATTGACTTGCGTGGCGCGCGGACCCTGCTCGATCTTGGCGGCGGTCCCGGCACCTATGCCATGGCTTTCCTCGCAAAGAATCCCACGCTCCGTGCCACGGTGTGCGACCGCCCCGCAGCCCTCGCCGTGGCGAAGGAGATTGCGTCGACTCACAAGGCCGGTGCGCGACTCTCTTTTCTGCCATTGGATATGATGACGGAAGCCATTCCAGGCACCTACGATGTCATCTGGTATTCGAACGTGCTCCACATCTATTCGCCGAAAGGCAATCAGGGCGTGTTTCGGCGCGCGCTGGCTTCATTAAACCCCGGAGGCAGGTTGCTGATTCAGGATGCTTTTCTCCATGATCGAGACGGTCTGTTTCCCGAAGAGGCGAGTCTCTTCGCGGTCTCAATGTTGTTGTTCACCGAGAAGGGCAATACCTATTCGGCAGCCGAAACGAGGGTTTGGTTGACGGATGCTGGATTTGAACGGATCAAGGTCTTGCGGATGAAGAAGGGGACGGAGGACTGGGAGGGCGGGATACTGGAAGCGCGGTCCCCTGGAACGAATGAAAAAACGCGCGTCCGCCGAATAGGAGCAGTAAGAAGTTCACGATCCCGCTCATCGCACTGAAGAGGAGCAGGGCGCCGACTTCGCCTTGTCCGCCCAGGATGCTCGTGATTGTGGCAAGGTCTAACGCCAATCCCACCGTTCCATAGATGACGCAGGCCATGGCAGTCCAGGTCCATCCGATCCGTACGAGGCCTGCGAGCGCTATAGGAAATGCGAGGAGATAGAGCATCCATCCGACTCGGCCTGCCTCCGTCGAAGCCGGTATGAGCTGGGTGGTATTGGCTCCGATGAGGCAGAGTCCCGCGAGCAGGCCGATCAGCGTCCAGGTGTGTCGCATGCATGGGATGATACCTGCCTCTGCTGTACACTGCAACAGGACTAGCAGGATGCTGAAAAAGTCCGCCAGCGCCACAGACCGTGGTGCGCGAAACGCGAGACACGCGAGAAAGGCGCGACGTGAATAAATTGGTTTTCTACCGCTTCTCGTCCGTCACCCCGTCTCGCGCGCCTAGATTTTCCCGCAGCCTGATAGGGCGCTAATAGCTGTGAGTGGGCGGTCGCGAGGGGTGATGGCGATGGCAGGTCCATCCGATAGCGAGGCTGAAACCTGTGTTCTGGTCTACGATGGCCAATGCCGCCTCTGTGTTACCGCCAAGAAGGGCCTTGAGCGACTGGAGACTCACGCGGATGCTACCCCGATACGGATGGTCCCCTATCAGAGCGAAGAGGCTCAGCAGGCCTTGGGGGAGAGCTATCGTCCAGGTCGTCCCAACGCCGCCTTCCTGGTCCGTCCTAACGGGGAGATTGCCCGTGGGCTCGATGCTTTTCTGGCCCTCCTGCCTGGCCTCAAGGGTGGGCGGGTCCTCTCAGTCCTCTTGAGTTTTCCACTGGTGAAGCCTTTGGGCTATCTGTTGTATTGGTTTGTGGCCCGGTACCGGTATTCCATCTTTGGCAAAGTTCCGCTTGCAGGGGCTTCCGGGAATCTCCGTACACCGAGTCGAGAAACACCTCAAAAATAGCCGATTTTCCACCTGCAAGACGAAGTTCGACGCTCCAAAAACCTCGAACTTCTGACCTCGAACCTTGATCCCTCGGTCTTCTCGTCCCCTCTCGCTCGTCCGGCTGTTCCGCGCGACTAGTTAAGGCCCCCCCTCTTTCGAAGGGTTTTCTCCCCATAGTGGGGAATTTACGCTGAAACGCGTCAATGCGAGACTCCAGCACAAGTGAGGGAGAACCGCACATGACGATCATCCAATGGCTGTTTGAGACGATAGGTGAAGTAAGAGACTGGTTCAGACCGATCGGGCGTGAGTTGGTGTCGGTGTCTGTGTATAAGGAGCGGCGGATTGATGGTCGAACGAGAAAGGCTTTCTGCGGCGCGCTGATCGCCTGTGCCATGATCGGTTCGAGCCTTCCGCTGCCAGCCTGGACCGCAGACGTATCGTCTCTCGCGCCTGTGAATCCCCGGACGGTCGTGGCAGCTGGTGTTGGGTATGAGAATGCCGAGACGTCAATGATTACCGTGAAAACCTACGATGCCGAGAACGGCGCAATCCTTTCCGAGGAATCGTATGAGTTGGATGTGAAAGAGGATGCAGCGTTTGCGGACAGTCAACCGCGTGAGCGGATTTTTGCGGGCGGAGTTGGCCCAGGGGTTGACGGACTGTCAGCGTTCACGCTCCGTGTCTATGACGCGGCCACTGGACGGTTTCTCTGGGAAGGCCTCCTGAATCTCAATGGCGGCAATCAAGAATCCAGTTCCACCCACCGAGTCGTGGCCCAACTTGTTGCGCCTCAGGCGACGGTGACCCAGATCCACAGCCGAAGCGCCCTCGACGGTCAACCCCAGTTTTTTCTTCGTGCCGTCGATCCGGCAACCGGACAGCCTGTGTGGACCGACCAGTTCTCAGCCGGGACCGGCAGGTTTGCGCGTATAGAACATGTCAGCAGGGCCGTCGTTGGCCAGACAGAGGGGTTGGCGGCCCCATCTCAGCAGATCGAGTTTCGCATCCGAATGATGGATGATCGGAACCAGCAGATATTGTGGGAAGACACAATCGAGCCGACCGTGGAGGAGACAGACGAGGTAATCGGGCATGATGCTATGGCCGAGAATCTGCCGGCTTGGCGTGGTGCGGGGCCCGAGGAGATGAACAAGGACGGGATTTAGTCGTAGCAGAAAGGCTTTCGATTCCCCTGCGGATGCGGCAAGATCTCTGCGAGTTAGCTTTTCCTTCCGTGCTCCTGTAACTGATCCTTCCATCTGGACTGGAATTGTTCGTACGACAGTGCGAGCTGCGATTGCATGGCGGCAGAGAGCGTCTGCCTTGCCTTGAGGTGTACGAGAAGTTCTTGCACCCGATGCATGCCGAAGCGGTCGATCAGATAGTGCACGGCTGAGTTCGCCTCCAGATAGGCCACGGGCACGGCTTCAGTGGACAACCCTCCCCACGCCCCCTCTAAGACAGGCAGAGGGATCAGGGTAAACTTCTGTTTCATAATCTGATCGAGATCCGACCAGCGATCCCCGGACAATTCCATGGCCAAGCCTTCGTTGAACCAGGTCGGGACGGCGCTGCCGGCGGGGCCGAGGTGGTCGTGCAGGAGGGCGTGTACGAACTCGTGTCGCAGCACGCGCGTGAGCCAGGCACGGTCTGCCAAGGCGTCCTGCGCAGGAACCTGGATACGTCCAAGCACGGCATCGAAGAGCCCATCGGCCCAGGCCGGACTGCCGGTCGCGCTTTGGAACGTGGCCTTGGCTTGTAGGACGACGACGATGGTCTTCGATGGAAAGTGCCCAAATTTTTGGCCGATCTCGCGATAGGCCTCCTCAAGAATCTCCAACACCGCGGTCCAGGTTGCCTGATCGGCTTCCCCGTCGAATTTTACAGTAAAGTGTGTGCCGTTCCGGCTGGTGAGCCGCGCTTCGCTCTTTTCGGTTCCGCGGACTTTGGCCGTGACGGTGCGCAGATAGGATTGCACGGCGGGGTCATTGCCCGCGCGGGCGGTGGCTTGATCGAGATGGAGAACTGCTTCGCCGAACTGATCCCGTTCCTGAAAGAGATCGGCCAGTGCCAGATGGGGGAAGGGCTCGTTCGGAGCCAGGGCGACCAGCTTCTCCAGATAGTCCTGCGTCATGGCTGGATCGCGCAGTTCCCAGAAGGCATGGGCGAGGTTGAGATGAATGGTCGGGTTGTTGGCGTCCAATGACGATGCCTTCCTGAATGCATATACCGAGGCTGTGGTGCCGCCGACTTTCTCGAGTTGAATGCCGAGATTATTCCAAAGCACGGCAGCGTATAGGCGGGTCTTGGCCCCCGATGACACGCTGGCCGGAAGATGGCCCAGTTTAGTTTCTGCTGCTTTGATGTTTCCTTTTTCGATCTCGTCGCGGATCGTCTCCAATAGTTCGTGATGCGTCGTTTCCGGGACCACGCTAGAATCGATCAGGCGAGTCTGTTTAGGCTCCAGTTCCGTTGGGCCATCATGACGCGGCTCTGGCGGCACGTCCCGTGATTCTTCCACGATGGCATTGGGCTGACCTGGTGGTGGCGTGGGCAGATAGGTCGGTTTGAACCAGGCTTGATAGACGATGAACAACCCGATCAGGCAGGCGATGGGATACAATATGTGAGAAATGTTGCGACGGTACATAAGCGCCTTATTCGAATGAATCTCAATGTAGCACCTTAGGGAGGCACCACAAAGGAATGTCTGAAAACAGACAAGGCGAGCAGGTTGCGTGAAAACACGCAAGACTGGTTCATCAGGTTTGTCTGGTTCAACCAAACAAACCAATTAAACAAGAGAAACCATCCGGTTCTGGCGCGTCACGCGCCAGGGTCTGTGGCGTTGTCGTGGTCGTTGAGGAGGGGCTGAGGCTGTGATACGATCCGCCACTGTGATACGGCGCTCTTCCGAGCCCAACCCCTCTGAACAGTTTCAGCAATGGCTGGACCGTGTCGCGCGTCCAATCGAATTTGCGACTCGCGATGCCTTCGCACATCTGCCCACCGTCAAGAATCTGAATCGTTTTGTCTCCTCACAGGTGATGCAGGCCCTGTCCGATCACGTCTATCCACGGGCGATTGAAGCATCGTTGCTCCAGCTGCGCGAGCTGTTTCTTGAAGACCAGCAGCGACTCCCGGCGGAGGATCAGCAGCGCCGGCTGCAGGAAGCCACGGTCATTATCGGGGTCTTGCGCAAGGCCGTTTGCGATTCGGCTCAGGCGTGGCATGAACCGGAGCCTGTCGTGGTGCGTGAACCTGGCATGAGTGAAACCCCCTCGCGGTCATGGTGGGAACAGCCCATCCGTTTCGCGAAGGGAGTCGGTCCGAAGCGCACATCGTTGCTCCAACGGTTCGGGATCGAAACGGTTGAAGATGCCCTGTGGACCGTGCCTTGGCGCTATGAGGATCGCTCGACCATGACCCCGATCGGACAACTCGTGCCGGGTGTGCAGGCCTCGATCTGCGGCACGATCGTCCGAAGCGAGGCGAAGCGCGCCCGCAGTCGTCGCCTCGCCATCCTCGACATTGTGGTGGAGGATTCAACCGGGCACCTCCAGGCGGTATTTTTCAATCAGCCGTTCCTCGAGCCACTCTTAACCGTCGGGACGAGCGTCATGCTGAACGGGCGGGTGGTGGCCGGTGCACAGGGGTGGGTCGATACGAGGATGGAGGTTGCGCAATACGAAGTGGTGGGTGCGGAGTCCGAGGCGTCGCTGCATGTGGGGCGGATTGTTCCCGTGTACCACGAAACCAAGGGGTGGACCTCTCGACAGATGCGTGTGCTCATGAAAAGCCTGCTGGATACGCATGTCATCGAAGCGCAGGAGGTGCTGCCGGTTCCGCTTCGCGCTCGCTATCGATTGCTGCCCATTCAACAAGCGATTCAAGAGGTGCATTTCCCTCAGCTCGGGACGGATGGAGGACAGCTCGATCGGGGCCTCACGCCAGCGCATCGGCGCTTGGCGTTCGAAGAGCTGTTTGTGCTTCAACTCGCATTGGCCTCGCGGCAACGAGTTATGAAGGAAGAGGTTAAACAGGTTCTGTTCAATTCGAAGACGCCGCTCCTCGGCAAGTTGGATCGGGCGTTACCTTTTCAGTTGACCGAAGCGCAAGAGCGGGTGTCTCGCGAGATTCTGTCGGATATGACGTCGCGCAAACCGATGAATCGCCTGGTGCAGGGCGATGTCGGCTCCGGCAAAACCATCGTGGCGGTGCAGGCGATGGTGTTGGCCTGTGGATCGGGCTACCAGGCGGCACTGATGGCGCCGACGGAAATTCTCGCCGAGCAGCACTATCGGACGATGAAGGGGCTGTTGGAACCGCTCGGGCTCTCCGTGGTGCTCGTGAGTGGTGGTGGCCGTGCGGCAGCGAGGAAAGCCGTTCGCGAGCAGGTGGCCTCCGGGACCGCGCAAGTCGTGATCGGGACCCATGCGGTCATTCAACAAGGCGTCACCTTTGCGAAGCTAGGACTGGCGGTGGTGGATGAGCAACATCGATTCGGCGTACTTCAACGGAAGACGCTCATTGAGAAGGGGTATAAGCCCGATGTGCTGGTGCTGACCGCGACACCGATTCCACGAACGTTGGCTATGACGGTGTATGGGGATCTCGATGTCTCGGTGATCGACCAGATGCCGCCGGGGCGAAAGCCGGTGAGGACATTTCTCTTGAGCGACAGCCAGCGGGGGCGGGCCTACCAGATTCTACGCGATGAACTGCGGAGTGGCCGTCAGGCCTATGTCGTGTATCCGCTGGTCGAAGAATCGGAGAAGACCGATCTGCAGGCCGCCATGCAAGGCGCAGAACAGCTGCAAGCGGACGAGTTGGCAGAATTTCGCGTCGGGCTGTTGCACGGCCGCATGAAGTCTGAAGAGAAAGAGCGGGTCATGGCATCGTATAAGAAGGGGGAGATCCAGGTGCTGGTCTCGACGACGGTAGTGGAGGTCGGGGTCGATGTGCCCAATGCTACGGTCATGATGATCGAGCATGCTGAGCGGTTCGGCCTGGCGCAGTTGCACCAATTGCGGGGTCGGGTTGGGCGAAGCGGGCACCAGTCCTATTGTCTATTGATGGCCTCGGGGGTATGGCGGGGCAAGGGGGTAACGGGGCAAGGAGGTAATAGTACCCCTCTAGCCCCCTACCCCTCCTCTATCCCGTATCCCCAATCGACGGCCCGGGAACGGCTCGATGCGCTCGTGCGATCGACCGACGGGTTTGTGATAGCCGAGGAAGATCTCCGCATTCGCGGGCCCGGCGAGTTTTTTGGATTTCGGCAGTGGGGCATGCCGGAGTTTCGCGTCGCGAACCTGGTGCGGGATGCCGATATGCTCCAGCAGGCACGGCAAGAGGCCTTTGCGCTGTTGAAGCAGGACCCGCAGCTGAAGGCGCCGGCACACCGTGCTTTGCGAGAGACGATGCTGCGGCGGTGGGAAACGAAGTTGGATCTAGGATCGGTGAGTTGAGGCGGGGGATGCGTGAACCATGCGTCTCCCTGCTTCTCAGAGCGACCCTTCAGGAGTCGGCCGGAGGGAAGCCTTCGGAAATTCACTCGCAGACTCGGTCAGTTTCCGTTTTCCTTTCCGGTCGACTCTCGATGGTGCCCCGCTCTTTCAGCAATGGAGCCGCATGGTTCACGCATTCCCCGCCTGGTGGAGTGGAGAGTTAGGAGAAAATGAGATTACTGAAACGGTTGAAACATGACTTGAAGGCGGGGTTGGCGACGTTGCGCCTAGGCACGGCGCAGGCGGCGAACCGTGCGTTGGAAGAAACGGAACTGCTGCGGATCCGGCTCGAAATCCGCAAGCTCGACCAGCAATTGGACGAGTTGTATCGGGATGTCGGCGAGCGAGCGGTCAGCCTGGGCGAGGTGGGCGAACCAGTTGAGCGTGTTCTGTATGACGCGGAAATCGGTCGACTCGTCAAAGAGATCCAAGAACTCAAAGACGCACGCGACAAGCTTGAATCGGAGATGACGGAGGTTCGGACCGACGTATGAACGATTCGGTACGCCCAATGCGTCTCGCCGGCATAGATATTGGCACACTCACCTGCCGGTTGCTGATTGCTGATTTGCCGCATGGGGGGAGACTGAAAGAAGTACGATCTGAGCGACGAATTCTCCGGCTAGGCGCGGGCGTCGATCAGACCAAGCAGCTGAGCGTTGTTGCGATGGATCGGGTGCTGCAGTGCCTCAAGGAGTGGCGGGAGATGATCGATGCCTCTCACGTCGATGCGACGGCGGTAGTTGCGACGAGCGCGGTTCGTGACGCAGAGAACCGTGATGAGTTTCTCGATCGCGTGAAGCGTGAAGTTGGCTTCGAGGTCGAATTGATTTCAGGAGAAGAAGAAGCTAGGAGGACTATGCTGGGCATTCGCTCTGGCTTGCCCCCTGGCGTGACCGACGTGCTGGCCCTCGATATCGGCGGCGGCAGTACCGAGTTTATCCTAGCCAGCCCTGGCGAGAATCTGGTCGTGCGATCGATCGATATCGGAGTGGTTCGGCTCTGTGAACGGCACCTACAGCACGACCCTCCGACTGATGGAGAAGTGCAACGGGCGCGCGAGTGGGTTGCGCGAGAAACGAAAGCAGCCATTGCCGATATGGGCAACTATCAAACAGCCTCCTTCGTCGGCACAGCTGGAACCATCACCAGCCTCGCCGCGATGGTCCAGAAACTTCCCGCCTATGAGCCAGCCAGAATTCATAATTATCAGTTGCAGCTCAGCGCGATTCAAACACTTGAGCAGACACTTCTCCGTCGCAACAGAGTCGACCGCGTCGGTCTGCCTGGCTTAGAAAAAGGCCGCGAAGAAGTCATCGTTGCTGGCGCGATCATCATTCGGACGGTGATGGAGACGCTGGGAAAGTCGAGTGTGCTCGTCAGCGACCTGGGGTTGCGGGAAGGAGTCCTGTTGGATTTAGCAATTCTGACAGGATGACGGAGAAGTTGCGGCGTCGGCGGAGCAGATGGTCGCGCAGTGGAACGTGGGTGTGATAGTGCAAGAACGAGGGCGGCCGAAGAAGGAGTTGGTGAGCAATGGCTTCTGACACCTTTTTCCTTCCGAATGATTTCTTTCCGTGCTCTCCCCTTTTATTTTCAAGCAGGGTGACCAGATTGCCCTTCATTGCGCGCGTCCAACGAGGGCCTTATCTTCCCGTGCCACTTTGCCGAGGGTGGCCTGGGTGGTTCCCCACTGCGCGCATTGACCGAGCACCGCCCTTGATATAAAAAATTGATAATTCCTGTGTGGGCGGTCGGCGCGCACAGGGAACCACCTAGGTTACCCTCAAGCCCCCTACTTCTGCGAATACCACCGATAGCCTTTGTTCTCCGAGAAGTTGGCTTTTGGGGCCCCGCCAGGTTTTTCGAGTAACAAGACTTTGAAATCGAGGAGGCCGAACCAAGCAGGATCTGCCACGTCGTGGTAGTGGCAGCCGTGGAGTTTTGGGAGCATGTCGCCCAGCGCCTGCTGCAATTCCTTCTCCTGGTAGGCTCGCACGATGAACGGTCTGTTCATGGCCTGACAGAACCGCTGAATAGTGTAGGCCGCGCCAGTGCAGAGCACTTTGCTGTCTGGTTTGATGGCAAGAAACTGGGGCAACGAGAGATAACGCTCTTGAAAGCCCAGCCAACGCACGGCCTGGCGCAGGTGGCCGTACTGGACTTCGTACTCTGTGTGGCCCGGCAGCTTGACCGGTGCCGGCCAGCCTTCTTCGATCCCGAATTCAGTGAGAAAGGCTCTGCCGCCTGGTCTCAACACCCGCCACAGTTCTGCCACGAATCGAAAGGGGCCGAGGTTGAAGATCACGTCTTCTGGCAGGTCCGTGCCCAGCGGCAGCTGCACGCGTCTGATCCAATCCAACGCTTCCTGATGCTGCGGCCTGTCGCTTGTCCCATCCTGAAGTTCTTTCCTGCTCAACTTCACCGGGGTCATGTCGGCCATGTTCTCGTTGTCGATGACGAGGTCGACGGAGTGGTCTTTAAAGGGCAGCCATTCGCCGTTGGCACGGGTGCCGATGCCGCTCCAGCCTCCAGCCTTGGCGCGGCTGACTTGTAGCATGAGGAAGGGTTGTGTGATGTCGAGGGAGATGTACCGGATGGTCTGTTTTTCAAACGGCAAGAGGTCCTTGCCCAACTCACGGGCGAGGTATCCGAGTCCGCCGCCTACTTCCAGGATTACGTGGGGTTTGGGCGTGAACCAGCCCAGCTTTCGCAACAGCCGCATGAGCAGCCGGCCATAGGTCAAACCGTTGAGCGTGTCGTTCGGCTCCCGGAAGAGATGCGAGACAGTGGTTTCGATCAGGTCGAAGTGGCCGTCGTCTCCACCGCTGTCGGTCAGTTCGTGGTGATGAAAGCCCTCTAGATGCTCTTCCCCCTCGAACCCTTCCTGTCCTGACCAGCCTTCCCGAATTTGTTGAAGGAGCAGATCCCACTTGGCCTTGTGGCGGTGGCCGCCCGGGGGCTCTGTGCCGAAGTAGCACAGCGAGTAGGTGGGCAGGGTCCAATGTGCCAAATGCCATTGGCCCGGCTGTCCGTCCGGCCCGCAGACCTTCGTCCCGTATTTCTCCACCAGCGCCCCGACCGTGGTGTGGCCGTCCATCGCCTGTAACATCTCCAGGCCTGTGCGATTCAGTCGTATGATCGGCAGGTTGTCATCGAGGGGGGCGAACCACCATTCGTCTTCGTTGTGTTGGTAGGCGACGAGATCGGGGATGTGCCAGGCCAGTCGGCTGAGCGTCTCTCCGGTGAGGTTGAGCGGTTCGTGCGTGGCGACAGCTGGTTTCATGATCGACGTGACCAGTTCGAGCGCCGCAGCCTACACGACGGGCTGGGTTTCTCGCAAGGCCTGAAGGGACGAGATACGAACGACGAGTTTAGAGCTGGGAGGGGACGAACGTGTCTGTGACGGTAATGACTCCGTGCATGATGGGATGGATGCGACAGAGATAGGGGTAGTGACCGGGAGCCAACCCTGGAAGTGTAAAGCTGCCGCTTGGCAGGACGATCCCGGAATCGAACGCGCAGGCGTTCCCATCTTCAAAACAGCCCAAGTGGGTAATCGTGTGTTCGGTGGCTGTGGGGTTGTCCCATCTGATGGGGGATCCGCTGGATACAGTGGCTGACCTTGGGACGAAATAGGGTGACCCGCTATCGATGATGACGGCGGTGTAAGGAGGCGTTGCGGTTGTTGGCCAGGCAGTGAAGAGTCCAAGCGACAAGATGGCCATAATCATCCGTGTTTTCATGGTCGTACTCGTACGTCGATTTTACGCACAATCATTTTATCATGTCGGTTAATGGAGGAAGTAGTGTCAACCCGGCATGATTCTTGGCCTTCCCTCTTGACGTCGTGGCTTGTTTGTAGGATTCTCCCATCCGTCGGCAGTTCATCCGGGGGAGTTGCTGTGGCAGACCCACAATTGCCGCACTCTTTGCCCCTTTGGTTCCTGCTCTCTGTTGCGCTCACGGTGATGGACCGGGCGAGGCCGGGCGGGTGAGAAGAGCGACTTTTTCGCCATCCTGCGAGAGGGAGTAGAGGTGAGAGTTGCAAGACCTTAGAGGTTCATGCTAGATGGAGGCCGCGTTAGACATCCAATGGATGAGAGAGGAGAAATTCGATGGCGAAGAACAAAAAACAGCCGGCGAAGAAGACATCTGCGAAAGCAAAGGCTAAAGCCAAAGCAAAACCAGTAGTGAAGAAGGCAGCCAAGAAACCAGTGACAAGGAAAGCTGTGAAGAAGACTGCCAGGAAGGTAGCCAAAAAATCAGCGACAAAGAAAACGGCCAAAAAGACTGCCAGGAAAGTAGCCAAGAAATCAACGACAAGAAAAGCTGCTAAGAAATCCACCGTGAAGACTGCCAAGAAGCGCGCTGCAGCGGCACCCAAAGCGGTTCAGATGAAACCGATGGGGAAGGCGTTTCCAGCCGTTTCGTCCAAACCAGCGGCCCCAGCTCTCGACAAAAAATCCATGAAGCTGTTTGTGGATGAGGAGCCCCAGCAGTCCTTGCTATCGCGGCCGATGGGGTCGCCGACGCTGAAGGAACCCGATCTTGACGAGGAACTGGCCGAGGAGGATGTGGATATAGCTGTTGAGGCCGATGAAGATGTGGAAGAGGAACTCACGCTGGACGGGGAAGATGAAGACGCAGGTTTTCCTGAAAAACCAGAAAGCCTGTTAGACGACGCAGACGATTACCACACGCACTGACACTCGCATTGGATGCCTAGTCTGCATGACTCGGTCGAGTCGTCCGGCCGGATGACGCTGTGAGTCGGTCCCGGTATCATGGTGCCCGTTCCCCTTGTGTATCATCCTCCCGCTGAATCTTCCGCGATGAATTTCCAATGAGTCATTTTTTGTTCGTGGCCGGGGCCTTGCGAGAACGCACCTCGGAGGAAAGTGCCGAGTTACAACTGGGGCACGGCCTCTGGGGACTCTGCACCGGGCTAATCCGGACGAATCTACATACATATCTCGATGCGCAGTCCCGGGGACTTGTCTATGTGCTGAAGGTCGGGCTCTGTGCAGAATTTGAGATCGTACCGCCTGTGTTGGACTTTTCCGCATTGGATGCGTTCCTCAGTGACGAATTGAGAACTGAGGCCAGATTTGGCTTTGTGCGAATTGATGGGGTGCGCCGGTTGGCCTGCTCATCTGCTGTGAGCCAGGCGCTGTTGCTTAACGTGTTGCAGATTTCCGATCAGGCCGAACTCACTCGACGATTGAAATTGGGCATGCATCGGTTGACGCAAGCGGAGTATGACGCGATCATGCAGGGAGCGACGGGGTCTAGCGGGTAACTGACGGAGTTCATCTAGCCTATCTGGTCTGTCTCGTTTTTTGGTTGAACCAGACTAACCAGATAGACCAGAGTAACCGTCCTGCTAGATTCGTTGGCCTGTCATCAGCTGGTAGGCCTCATCGATCGTATCCACTTCCTTCACCGTCACATTGAGCTGAAACTCCAATTCGTTCAGGTTCCATCGCGCGTCATGAATTTGCCCGCGTGGAACCAACACGGTGCGATACCCTTCTCGTGCGGCGGCACGAATCTTATCTGGAATGTTGCCCACCGGACCGATCTGTCCTCCCGGCTCAATAGTTCCGGTTAGGGCAATGCCCCGCTGAATGTGCTCCCCCTTGAACATGGCGATGAATCCCACGGCCATAGCTGCGCCGGCGCTTGGTCCGTCGCTGCCTGTGGGTTGATAGGCCACCCCTTGCACAGAGACGGTCCCGCTATGCTGGACCGAGGGCGTGCGTTCGACGGCATAGGCAAAGGCCTGAGCCATGGCGCCTAAATGAGTGTTCCCCAGGCGCACGCCGGCGAGGAGCCATTGGAGTTGAACGGGATTCGGCTCCGGTTTCTTGTCCCACCACATCATCAGGATTTCAAACACGCCAAGATTGTTTTGGCGAATGGCCCCCAGGACCGGGAGTTCGATGACACTATCCGCTGAGACTGAGGCAGGGATTCCACAAAGGAGGGTGACGATCAATATGTAGGTGGCGGCAAGATGGCGTGGCATCGTGGGGCTCCCAAGCTGACTGGTTGCTCTGGTTTGTTTGGTTTGTTTCGTTTATTTGGTTGAACCAGACTAACCGGATAAACCAGAAAGACCAGCTAGACCGGATGAACCAGACAATCTCCTCGCGAAAGTGTAGCAAATCCGGTTGAGTAGTACAGCGAGTCGGCAGTTCTTGCCTTGCGTTGGGCCATGGCATTCCGTATAAGGGCCAGCATGACGATTCGGATGGTTGCATGGCTCATGGTGGGAGGGCTGGCTGTTCTCTGGTTACCGCTCGGTGCCGCAGCCTCAAACTGTCAGATGGAAACGCCGGCTTCAGGACCGGGAACGGCGTTGACGCGGCATCTGGGCGGCGACTGCACGGAGCAAGAGCGAGAGGCGCGAGCGATGGATGCGACGGAGTTGCTGCAGGCGTTCAGGGAAGGGAAGGGGATTAATCTCTCAGGGGTGGTCATTCGCGGCGACCTATCTTTGGACGCGTTGCCTGTTGGTTCGTTGCCGCCTGAGTTTGAGGGGATGAAGGAGCTGCAGGGACTCGAGGTACGTGTGATTTCCGGCCCCATGTCCATCGTCAATTCGGTGGTGCACGGGGCGATCAGGCACGGATCGACACAAGGGCTGCTGGTGGTGAAGGGGCCTGTGACGTTCAGCGGGACTAGGTTTGAGCAGCTGGTGGATCTCTCACGGGCCCTGTTCATGCAGCCGGTGACGTTGTCAGGTGCGCGGTTCTTGCGGGAGAGCTATTTCGTGCAGGGCCGATTTCTGCGCGACGTGGTTGCTGAGAACACGGCATTTGGCCCGCATACGAGATTTCACCGTTCGGTCTTCCAGGGGGCGGTCACATTCCAGCAGTCGGGGTTCAACGGGCTGGCGGAGTTCTTGGAGGTGGTCTTCGAGAAGGATGTCAATCTGTCGCGCACCTCTTTCAAGTTGGGCACCGGGTTTTCCGGGAGCCGTTTTCAAGGTCTGGCGGATTTCTCTGATGTATCGTTTGACCGCGAGGCGTATTTTACCTTTACCCTCTTCGACGGGGACGCGGACTTTCGCCGGACCAGATTCCGATCGACGGCGGATTTTTCCGATGCGTCGTTCAAGGGACGAGACGACTTTTCCAAAGTTTTGTTCGAAAAAGGTTCGCTGTTTACCAGAGCGGCTAGATCGGCTACCGGACAGGCACCCCTGGGGTTCGAAAATCAGACAGTACAGTATGCGATCACCCTCTCCATTCTGGTGTTCTGCGCCCTGCTGATCGTCTATCTGATTCGGTCGCGATCGCGATCACGTTGACGGGGAAGCCCCCTCCTCCCCCACCACTACTAATAGATGGAGGCTTGCTCCTCTCCACCAAAGCTGGTATAAGTCCGCTTGTGGATAACCACTTCGACGCTACCGAGCAGACCGAACTGCCCTATCAGGTTCGTATCGAGAACTTTGAAGGGCCCCTCGATCTCTTGCTCCATCTCATTAAGAAGAGCGAGATCAATATCTATGACATTCCCATCCACCTGATTGCCCAGCAATACCTCACCTATATTGAGGCGATGGAAGACTTGAATCTGACTGTCGCGGGGGAATTTCTCGTGATGGCGGCGACCTTGCTCCAGATTAAATCCAAGATGCTGCTTCCCGTCGATGAGACGGCCGCTGATGAGGAAGACGGGCTCGATCCCCGTGAGGAATTGGTGCGGCGGCTGCTCGAGTACAAGCAGTTCAAAGACGCGGCCCGTCAGTTGGACGAACATGAGCGGTTGTGGCGGGAGATTTACAGCCGTGAACAGAGCCAGGCGGTCGAATTGGAATCCGATGAGACGCTGTTGGACAATGTTGGCCTGTTCGATTTAGTCGATGCGCTGCAGGGCATCCTCGTGCGCAATCCCGGCAAGAAGTTCATGGAGATCCTGCCCGACAACTTGACGGTTCGGGAGCGGATGAACGCGATTTTGGAAATGTTGGAGGGGCAGGAGTCGGTGAATTTTGTCGAGCTCTTCGAGCCGTCCTGCCATCGTCTTGTGATCATTGTTACATTTTTGGCGTTGTTGGAACTCATGCGGCTGCGAACGGCTCGGGTATTCCAGGCAGAACATTTTGGACCGATTCTCGTGTCGCGCGCTTTCTCACTCGTACCAGATCCGGCAGAAATGGATGATGCTGAATGGAGGGGAGCATGAGCTCAATTGTGGAACAAGAAACAGACGACATGGCTTCGGCAGAGATAGTGTCGGTTATTGAAGGCAACGAGGAGCCAGGGGATGCGGCAAAGGACGCCGGCGTCGAGGCGATGAACAGCCAGACGGAGGGCATCGACGCGCGGGAACTCAAAGCCATTCTCGAAGCGGTCTTATTCGTGTCGCCCGAACCGGTACCGGTCGCTCGGCTGATATCTATCGTGGGGACAGTCTCAAAAGCCGAAGTGGTTCAGGCTTTGGATCTTCTCACGTACGACTTGGATCATGATGGGCGAGGCATTCAGCTGGTGCAGGTTGCAGGTGGGTATCGGCTGGTGACGAAGCAGGAGTATGGGCCCTGGCTGAAACGGATGGATAAAGCCAAGGTGGTGCAAAAGCTCTCTCGTTCTGCGCTTGAATCCCTCGCCATTATTGCCTACAAACAGCCGCTCGTGCGGTCTGAGATCGAAGAGATTCGTGGCGTCGAGACGTCCGGTGTCCTGCGCACGTTGTGTGAGCGCAAGCTGGTGCGAATCGTCGGGCGGAAAGAGGTGCCTGGTCGGCCGATCATGTATGGGACGACCAAGTTCTTCCTTGAGCATTTCGGGTTACAAGATTTGAGCCAGCTCCCGCCGTTGCGTGAATTCAAAGAACTCGGCGAGTCCGAGCAGGCCCTCCTGCCTATCGAAGAAGAGTCACTGATGGCGATCGAGACGTCCGAGACGCCCTACTCCGACGAACTCCCCTTTTCGAGTGATTGTGCGGAAAGTGAGGCCGTGGTGGCCTTCGATGCAGAGACCAACGAGGCGCTGCTCGAAGAACCGGTCGAACAGGCCTGAGCTTCAAAAAACGTGAATCGTTAAACGTGAAACGTCAAAGATTGCGGAGAAAGAGCACTCGGCAGTCCTACGTTTCACGCGTAACGTTTCACGTCTCACTGGACGGACTTTTTGATCATCCTAGGTACGGAACAGAGAGGTGGTGCCAGAAATTCGGACAGGTCGATAAGTGATAGTCTTGCTCAACCCAAGCCGTGCAGAGCACGGCCAACAGAGGAGCAAGCGCATGAAAAGGATGAGAAGGAATCACGCACCAGGATTCAAGGCCCAAGTGGCCTTGGCCGCGATTCGGGGAGACAAGACATTGGCGGAGTTGGCTGAACATTTCGAGGTGCATCCGAACCAGATTTCAGAATGGAAACAGCAATTGACGGCATCCGCCGCCGATGTATTTGACGGGACGCCGCGGGCCAAGGCCGCAGAGCCTGATCTCAAGGTGCTCCACGCCAAGATTGGGCAGCTCACGCTGGAGAATGATTTTTTAGAAAGCGCGCTCACCAAGGCGGGATTGCTGAGCGCAACGCGATGATCGACCGAACCCACCCACTCCCGCTGGTGCGGCAATGCCAGATCCTGGAACTGGCACGCTCGACGGCCTACTACCAGCCACGCCCGGTGTCGCCGGACGATCTGGCACTGATGCGCCGACTCGACGAACGACACCTGAATCTGCCATTTGCAGGGAGCAGGATGCTGAGCAAGATACTCCACCGCGAAGGGCAGCCGGTCGGTCGCCGCCGCGTGTCCACGCTGATGAAGCGGATGGGGATCCACGCCCTGTATCGCAAGCCCAACACCAGCAAACGGCATCCGGCGCATCCGATCTATCCCTACCTGTTGCGTCACCTGACGATCACCCGTTCCAATCATGTGTGGGCGGCGGACATCACCTACATCCCGATGCAACAAGGGTTCGTCTATCTGTTCGCCGTGATCGACTGGGCAAGCCGCCGGGTGCTGTCGTGGCGGCTGTCCAACACCCTGACCACCGACTTCTGCAAGGAAGCGGTGCAGGACGCCAGCAACCGCTACGGCACACCGGCTATCTTCAACACCGACCAAGGCTGCCAGTTCACCAGTCTGGACTTCACGGGCCTGCTGAAGGACCACG
>JAQBES010000182.1:0-13427 GCA_032123755.1 Nitrospirota bacterium | reverse complement strand
TTACCACGCTCGTCGTCGCCGACAGCGCCAAGCGAATTGTCGGGGTTGTGCATCTGCATGATTTGCTCAAACATGGCATCGTCTAGCAGGATGCTGAAAATGTCCGCCAACTTCGTTCTCGGCTCATCGAAATCCTCAACGTACCCCAGAGGGTACGCCTCCGGTTTCGATTCCCCTCGTGCCTTGTTGGATGACCGTTTTGAGCATCCTCGCTTGCTCTATCGGTAAATTTCCGAGCCGGCCTTCTTGAACTCTTCTGACTTTTCCTTCATGCCGATTTGAATCGCTGTCTGTTCATCCACTTGTAGTTGCGCGGCATAGTTCCGGACATCCTGCGTGATCTTCATTGAGCAGAAATGAGGGCCACACATCGAACAGAAGTGCGAGACCTTGGCGGCGTTGTCCGGTAAGGTCTCGTCGTGGAAGAGCTTTGCCGTGTCCGGATCGAGCGAAAGATTGAACTGGTCTTCCCAGCGAAACTCGAAGCGGGCTTTTGAGAGTGCATTGTCTCGAATCTGCGCACCCGGATGGCCCTTCGCGAGGTCCGCTGCGTGGGCGGCGATTTTGTAGGTAATGACGCCGGTCTTCACATCTTCCCGGTCGGGGAGGCCCAGGTGTTCTTTGGGCGTCACATAACAGAGCATCGCACAGCCAAACCATCCGATCATGGCCGCGCCGATGCCGGAGGTAATGTGGTCGTAGCCCGGCGCGATGTCGGTCGTGAGCGGTCCCAGCGTATAAAAAGGCGCTTCCTGGCAAGCCTTCAGTTGTTTCTCCATGTTGACCTGGATCATGTGCATGGGTACGTGGCCCGGTCCTTCGATCATGACCTGGACGTCGTGGCGCCAGGCGATCTTGGTGAGTTCACCCAAGGTCTCCAGTTCAGCGAATTGCGCCTCGTCGTTGGCATCTGCAATGGAGCCGGGGCGCAACCCATCGCCCAAACTGAACGATACATCGTAGGTCTTCATGATCTCGCAGATTTCTTCGAAGCGGGTATAGGCGAAGTTCTCTTTATGATGAGCCAGGCACCATTTCGCATGGATCGCTCCGCCGCGGGACACGATGCCGGTCATGCGTGTGGCGGTCATCGGCACATAGGCGAGGCGCACACCAGCGTGGATGGTAAAGTAGTCGACTCCTTGTTCTGCCTGTTCGATCAATGTGTCGCGAAACAGTTCCCAAGTCAGGTCTTCGGCCTTGCCTCCGACCTTTTCCAATGCTTGATAGATCGGCACGGTGCCGATGGGCACCGGTGAATTACGAATGATCCATTCGCGGGTTTCGTGGATATTCTTGCCGGTGGAGAGGTCCATGACTGTGTCGGCGCCCCATCGAATAGACCAGATCATCTTCTCGACTTCTTCTTCGATGGAGGAGGCGACCGCGGAGTTGCCGATGTTGGAGTTGATCTTCACCAGAAAGTTGCGGCCGATGATCATCGGTTCGCTTTCCGGATGGTTGATGTTGGCCGGGATGATCGCGCGGCCACGGGCGACTTCATCGCGGACAAATTCAGGCGTGATCACAGAGGGGATGCTGGCGCCCCAGGCCTGGCCCGGGTGCTGGGTGACCCCGCCGCCGTGTCCATTCCGCGAGGCCAGTTCGCGCGCCACTTCGCGGGATTGATTCTCCCGGATCGCAATGAACTCCATTTCAGGCGTGACGATGCCTTGTCTGGCGTAGTGGATCTGGGTCACGTTCATGCCGGGCTTGGCTCGCAACGGCTTGCGAATGTGCTGAAACCTGAGCTGGTCCAGCTTGGGATCGGCCGCGCGCAGGCGGCCATAATGCGAGGAGATATCCGAGAGCTGGTCCACATCGTTCCTGCCGGTGACCCAGTTCCGGCGATAGGGGGCCAATCCAGCCCGTGCATCGATCTGTACATCCAGGTCTGTATAAGGGCCGGAGGTATCGTAGATCGCGACCGGTTCATTTGCGCTGGGCGTGCCTCCATTCATCGGCTTTGTGGCGGTCAGGCTGATCTCTCTCATCGGGACCCGCACGCCGGTCTGCGTCCCCTGCACGTACACTTTGCGCGAGGCGGGAAACGGCGTGGTCGTCAAGGCTGATTCGGTAGACGTGTGCCTGATACCAGTTGCAGATCTATTGCCGATTGTATGGTCGCTCATAGGAGATCCTTTCTCCAAATCGTGAACTATGTGCAGTCGTCAAAAATAAAAAAGCCGCACCGATAAAAAGGGGTGCGGCAGAGAGACCAACAGTGCTTGGTTGTTCTCGCTTCCCTACGCTGGTATTACCCAGGTCAGGTTCTGAGGGTCGTCCGTTCGGGCGGACTCTCAGCCGTGTGGCCCCCCTAGCTTCGACGATGAATCGTATCGCCGGCTTTCTGCGTTGTCAACGGGGTATTAGGCCTATCGCGGTCGAACCGAGTGGGCCATAGCCTGCGCAGGGCTTCCCCGCTGCCGCTGGTTCATTGATTGTCGGGGAGCCCTAACGTAGAATGAGGCCATACGCCATTTCGCCAAGGAAACTATGCAGACCGTCTCTACATTGCCGAAACCGATCACGGACTACCAGCAACTGTCCGCGGAGGAATTGTTCCGCCGGACGGCTGAGGCTAAACGTGTGCTCGGTGATCGGGTCATGATCCTGGGCCATAATTACCAACGGGATGAAGTCATTGAACATGCGGACTTTCGCGGGGATTCCCTCCTGCTCTCGAAGCTGGCAGCCGAGCGGTCAGAGCGGCCCTATATCGTCTTTTGCGGCGTTCACTTTATGGCGGAGACCGCCGACATCCTAAGCCGCTCCAAACAAACGGTGATTCTCCCGGACATGGCAGCAGGCTGCTCCATGGCGGACATGGCCGCCATCGAACAGGTCGATCAATGTTGGGAGACGCTGGGACGAATCCTTCCCGTGGAAAAGACCGTCATGCCGGCGGTCTATGTGAACTCTGCCGCGGTGCTCAAAGCCTTTTGCGGCGAACATGGCGGGATTACCTGCACGTCCTCCAATGCGAAGGCGGTGATGGAATGGTCCTGGGCAAGGCGGGAGAAAATCCTCTTCTTTCCGGACGAGCACTTGGGACGCAATACGGCCAACAAGATGGGGCTGCCGAGAGAAGAAATGATCGTCTGGGACCCCTATCAACCCAACGGGGGTAATACGCGTGAGGCGATTCAACGCGCGAAGCTGATTCTCTGGAAAGGCCACTGCAGTGTGCACCAGATGTTCCAGTCCGTCCATGTGCACAATTTCCGCAAGCAGTATCCGGCCGGGAAGGTAATCGTCCATCCAGAATGTCATGAGGATGTCGTCAATCGGGCCGACTTGTCCGGGTCCACGGAGTTTATTATCCGTACGGTGACGGCGGCGCCGGCTGGGACGGTGTGGGCGGTGGGAACCGAATTGAACTTGGTTAATCGATTGAAGCGTGACCTCCCCGATAAGAAGGTCTTCTTTCTCTCTTCCACGGTCTGCCAGTGTGCAACGATGTTCCGGATCGATGGCGTCCATCTCTGCTGGGCAATGGAAAACCTTGCCGACGGCCACGTCGTGAACCATATCGTTGTTCCGGACGATGAGAAGCAGTGGGCGAAGATTGCGTTAGACCGCATGATGGCTGTGAGCTAGCCTCAATTTTGAATTATGAATGCTGAATGTTGAATTTCAGATTCAACCAGACTCTTCATTCACAATTCACCATTTAACATTCATCATTCAGGGTCATGGACTACAAGGCAACACTCAATCTGCCCAAAACTGATTTTCCCATGAAGGCGAATCTGCCACAGCGGGAGCCCGAACTCCTTGCCTCGTGGGAGCAGGAACGGTTGTACGAACAGATTCAGGAGGCGGGGAAAGGTCGGCCGTTGTACGTCTTGCACGATGGGCCGCCCTATGCCAATGGCCGCATTCATATCGGTCACGCACTGAACAAGATTCTCAAAGACATCATCATCAAATCAAAGACGATGGCGGGTTATCAAGTGCCCTATATACCAGGGTGGGATTGCCATGGCCTTCCGATCGAGCACCAAGTTCTCAAGGAACTCGGCGACAAGAAAAAGACGCTTGATACTCCGGCCATTCGCCGACTCTGCCGGGAATATGCGGAGAAGTTTTATACGATTCAGCGCGAGGAGTTTCAGCGGCTCGGCATCTTGGGCGATTGGCAGCATCCCTATCTCACGATGAATCCTGGCTATGAGGCCACGATTATTCGTGAGTTCGGTAAATTCGTGGAACGGGGAGGCGTCTATAAAGGGCTGAAGCCGGTGCTTTGGTGCACGGCGGACCAAACTGCCCTTGCCGAGGCAGAAGTCGAATACGAAGATCACACCTCTCCCTCGATTTATGTGAAGTTCCCGTTGGTCACGTCGCCCACGGTGCTCAGTAAGACGTTTCCCGACATCTCGTTCCCCGACGATATCAAGCTGGTCTCCCTCGTGATCTGGACGACCACGCCATGGACACTCCCGGCCAATCAAGCGGTTTGTCTCCATGGCGATATTGACTATGCGTTTGTCCAGGTCGGCGACGAGGTGCTGATCATTGCGGAGAAGCTGCTTGAGAGCGTGGTGAAGGCCTGCAAGCTCGAAGGAGCGCGAGTGGTTGGGGTGAAAAAGGGGAACGAAGGATTCGAAGGGATCGAGACGCAACGGCCCCTGACCACCGGCCTGTCACCGATTCTGCTCGGCGACTTCGTGACCCTCGATCAGGGAACCGGCTGTGTCCATATTGCGCCGGGCCACGGTATGGAAGACTATATCCTCGTCCTCAAGCACAATGCCACGGCGTCATCGGGAGAAAAGTTGGAGATTCTGGCGCCGGTCGACGACGGCGGGCGGTTTACCGATGTCGTGAAAGAATTTGCCGGCCAGCATGTGTTGAAGGCGAATCCGAAGATTGTGGAGTTTCTGCAGGCCAACGGACGGTTGCTTGGCCATGGATCGTTGAGCCATTCCTATCCGCACTGTTGGCGCTGTAAGAATCCCGTCATCTTCCGCGCCACTGAACAGTGGTTCGTCTCGATGGAGACGAACGATCTTCGGAAAGAGGCACTGGCGGAGATCGAACGGGTCCGTTGGATTCCCGCCTATGGCCGCGATCGGATTAACGGGATGATTGAGAATCGCCCCGATTGGTGTTTGTCTCGGCAGCGGGTCTGGGGCGTGCCGATTCCCGGTTTTACCTGTATCGGGTGCCGGTCTGTCCTGGCCGATCCGATCGTGATCGAACACCTTGCGACCTTGATGGAATCCAAAGGGGCGGATGTGTGGTTCGAGCAATCGGCTGCCGATCTGTTGCCCAAGGGCACGACCTGTTCGGAGTGCGGCGGAACGGCATTTGAGAAGGAACGGGATATTCTTGACGTGTGGTTCGAGTCGGGCGTCAGTTACGCCGCGGTGTTGAAAGAACGGAAGTGGTGGCCGGCCGATCTCTATCTCGAAGGGTCGGATCAGCATCGAGGCTGGTTCCACAGTGCCTTGCTGGCCGGCGTAGTTACGGATCGTCGTGCGCCATACAAGGCAGTCCTGACACACGGTTTTGTCCTCGATGGGCAGGGCAAGAAGATGTCCAAGTCGGCGGGGAACGTCGTCGCGCCGCAGGACGTGATTAAGCGATCGGGCGCGGAAATCCTGCGTTTGTGGGTGGCCGCGCAAGACTACCGCGATGATCTTCGGATTTCTCCTGAAATTCTGACACATCTTATCGAGGCCTATCGAAAGATTCGGAATACCTGTCGTTTTCTGTTGAGTAATCTATACGACTTCGATCCCGGGAAGGACCGAATCCCGCATGAGCAGTTGCCTGAATTGGATCGTTGGGCGTTGCATCGGCTCAGCGAACTGATCCCGAGGGTTCGGAAATCCTATGACGATTTTGAGTTTCACGCGATCTTCCACGCACTCAACAACTTTTGTTCGGTAGATCTGAGCGCCGTCTACCTCGATATTCTGAAGGATCGTCTGTATACATTTCGGGCGGATTCACCCTTGCGGCGCGGATCGCAGACAGTGCTCTTCGAGATCGTCGTCGCCATGACGAAGCTGATGGCCCCGGTGTTGAGCTTTACGGCCGAAGAGATCTGGCGGACCTTGGCCGCGCAGCCAGGAGGGCGTCTCGGAGTGAGCAGTGTCCATCTGAGCGCGCTTCCGGAGATCCATTCACAATGGCAGGATGCCGCGCTGGCCAAGCGATGGGAGCGGTTGTTGGGCTATCGCACGCAGGTGCAAGGTGTCTTGGAGGGAAGTCGGCGCGATAAAACGATTGGATCATCGTTGGAGGCGACGGTGGAACTCCGAGCCGATGCCGACGCCTACGAGTTTCTTCTGCCCTATCAGAAGGAGTTGACCACGCTGTTCATCGTCTCGCAGGTCACACTGATTCCCAGTGGTGAGGTAAAAATCCCGCTGGGAATTGCGGCGGCAAAGTCCTCCTTCGAGAAATGCGAACGCTGCTGGAACTATCGTGACGCGGTGGGGAAAGATCGGAATCACCCTACACTCTGCGAACGTTGTGTGGAGGCGGTGCAGTGAATCGACGACCCCTTCGCTATCTCCTCCTGGCGCTCCTCGCCGGCGCGATCGTGGTGATCGATCAGGCGACGAAACTGTCCATCGTGCAGTCGATGCGACTGAATGAGTCCATTCCGATTGTTCCCAATCTCTTCAGCCTGACCTATATCCGCAATCCCGGTGCGGCCTTTGGGTTGCTGGCCGGCAGCAGCGATGCGTTTCGCATGGTGTTCTTCGGGGTTACGTCGCTGTTTGCTCTGGCCCTTCTGGGAACGATTCTCTTCCGGTTGCCGGAGAAAGATTGGAAGGGGCAGCTCAGTATTGCCGGGATTCTAGGAGGGGCGGTCGGGAATCTGATTGATCGGTTACGGTATGGCGAGGTAATCGACTTTCTCGACGTCTATGTGGACTCCTACCATTGGCCGGCCTTCAATGTCGCCGACTCGGCGATCAGCGTGGGGGTCGTCTTCTTGATCATCCATTTCGCCTTTGAGAAGAAAGACGTGGCTCTCCAGTCTCACGAGCTCCCGCCTGCTTCCTAGCAGGATGCTGAAAAAGTCCGCCAGCGTCATCAGAAGGTTAAGGCTGAGATGAAGAACGTCAGGTCTTCGCTCAACCTTGGCCTCGACCTCAGCCAGTCGCGCGCGCCCATCCTGTGGACTAAGTCGAGAAGGTGAGGATGAACCCGCCCTGCTCGCGGAATTGGCGTTGCTGCTCGGGGGAAAACATCACGAGCGGTTCGGTGTGGCAGAACTGACATTCTTTCATCGTAACCGGTACGTCGCCTTCCCCAAGGCTAGCCAGATGCAGCTTGGCGAGCGTCAGCGCCGTCGCCTCATCAGTTGTCATCACATCGAAGTGCAGCAGCCCCTTCGAGCCCTTCACCCATGTGTCGAAGACATGTACAGTGTCAGATTGGGAATGAGCCATCATGAGAGATTCTCCTAGAAGCCAAAGATGTAGAATACGGCGATGCCCATGAGAATGCGATAGTACGCAAACGGTCGGAGCGTATGTCGCTTCACAAACGAGAGAAAAGCCGCGATCACAATCCAGGCGACGACGAACGACACGAGCATTCCGATCCCGAGTGCCAGATAGTCATCTTGCCTGAAGACGTCCCGTGACTTCCACATTTGATAGCACGTCGCCACGATCAAGGTCGGGAGGGCGAGAAAAAAAGAGTACTCCGTCGCAACTTTCCGGTCAAGTCCAACCAAGAGCCCTCCGATGATCGTGGAGCCGGATCGGGACATGCCGGGTAGTAATGAGGCGCACTGGGCCACGCCGATCCAGAATGCCGATGTCAGGCTCACCTGTTCGAGCTGGTGGACTCGTGCCTGGTCGCGGCGCGCTTCGACGGCGAGAATAATCAGGCCCCCGACGATCGAGGAGGCAGCTACGGTTTGAGGCGTAAAGAGATGGCCTTTGATCCAGCTGTGCGTGAGGAACCCGATCGCGGCTGCCGGTAAGAACGCAAGCCCTAGTCCGATGAGAAACCAGAGATTCTGGTGAGTCGCCCAGGAGGCTATCAGGATTTTCGACCATGGGGTCGCCCCACGTGTTCGGATCATGGCGGAGACGTGCTGCTGCTCCCGGCCGGCTTGTCCGATCATGGACACGAGCTTGTGTCGTTCATAGGCGATGACGGCCAGGATGGCGCCAAGTTGGATCGAAATCTCGGCGCTGGCAGCGAGGTCCCCCTCGAACCCTAGGACGTGACCGACGAGAATTAAGTGGCCGGTCGACGAGACGGGTAGAAACTCTGTCAGTCCCTCCACGATACCCAAGATCGTGGCGAGACCAGGACCCCAATCGTTCATGCGATGTCTTTCTGAGACAGGTTGTGTCCAGACGGCGAGTCTCGGGCATATTCACAAAGTGACGACAGTCCGTCAAGCAGGGAGACGATTCGCCGCAGACCCTCACGATGATCGGCGAAGGCGGAGGACCCGCAAATCTGTTGACAAAATGGAAAGCATGGCATACACCCAACATTATACGTATAGGTGTCGTAGTACTCTCTCATCCCGGCAGGAATGTTGGGGGAAGAGCGGTGGCCGACATCTGTTCCAGATACCACGCTAAGCAGGCTGCGGAAAACCTATTGAGGTATACGAGGACTTCAATGGTCCGCACGTGTGGTACAACAAAAAATATTTCTGTAAGGATGCTCAAAAAGGCCGTCCGGCTAGGCCGCAGCGAGCGAAGGGCCGAGGCGTACCCTCTGGGGTACGTTGAGGGTCTGAGCGATGCGAGAACGGAGCTGGTGGACTTTTTCAGCATCCTGTTTGTGGGAGGGGAGGTTCGTATGAAAATAGGGTGGATGGCGGTGGTCGTGATGATCGGCGCAGTCTCAATGGTCGGCTGTGTCGGTCAAAAGAAGTATGAAGAGGCGATGGCCGACGTCGATTCGGCGAAGTCAGAGCTGGAGCGGACACGCGCGCAGAAGAATGCCTTGGAGCAGCAAGTAAAAACGCTCAAGGATCTCAATGTGAAATTCGGGAACGAAGCCCAGGTCGCCCACGATGAGCTTGAGCGTATTCAGCATGGCCGGGACAAGGAACGCGGCAGCGTCGAGGGTCGGACTAAGGAACTCGAAGACCGTGTGAGGCAGCTCTCCTTTCAGAATCGGGCTCTGCGTCAGGAATACGGGGAGGTGAAGCAGCATAACGAAACCCTCAAGTCCCTGGTTGCGCGCTATCAGAAAGAGTTGAAAGATCAGTCACGTTCCGTAACCGGAACTCTCGCGCCTTCAGTTCCGCCCCCGAGTGCCCCTTCTGTCGCGGCGACTGCTCCCACGGTGACGAAGGATTCTCAGGCCATGCCTTCTTCGATGAACGTCAATAAGGCGTCTGCCGATGATATGGTACTCGTGCTTGGTCTCTCCAAAGACGTGGCGGACCGCATCGTCACGAATCGTCCGTATCGGGTGAAGGGTGAACTGGTGGCTAAGAATGTGGTGCCCAAGGACATCTTTGATAGGATCAAGGAGCGCATTAGCGTCAGTCCGTAATCGGAACGTCCAGCAAACCTGACAGGCCGTCCGCCACCAGGCGGACGGCCTGTTCGTTTTTCTAGCAGGATGTTAAAACAGGCTGCCAGCGCGACAGACCGTGACGCATGATGCGCGAGACATGCGAGAAAAGCGCGACGTGCACAGACTGGGGTTTCCACCTCATTGGGCGCGTCTCGCTCGTCCCGCCTGTCTCGTTCAGCTATCCTGCGGGGGCCTGTCCTGTTGTCCTAGCCATGCAGGCCATCGAAGTTCGGCTGTTGCCGAAAAGGCTTTTCCGCAGCCTGCTAGGGCCGTAGGGAGGCCGTTGCAGCCAGGTGATTCCACTTCACCTTGTTGATACAATGCAGGTCAAGTCAGCGAAGAAATGGGAGAACGAGTCGATGCGCCGTGCCGCTATGATCATTGGTGTCCTGGCTGTTGGATTAGCGATCGGAGGCTATGTCTTCTTCAATGGAGAGCGCAAAGCCCCGGTTCGATATCGGAGCGCCACCGTCGAGCGAGGCCCTGTTATTTCGCTCGTGACCGCGACGGGAACGATCAATCCCGTCGTTTCGGTTCAAGTCGGGACGCAGGTGTCTGGAATGATCAAGAGCTTGCATGCCGACTTCAATTCGGTGGTCAAAGCCGGCGATATCGTGGCCGCGATCGACCCAGAACCGTTCAAAGCCCGTCGAGATCAAGCTGCTAGCAATCTTGAAATGTCGAAAGCGAATCTCTCAAGAGTCAAAACCGAGATGGCTCAACGCAAGCGAGAGCTGGATCGGGTGAAATCTCTGGTGGCGCAGGAATTCGTCTCTCAGAATGACGTCGACGTCGCAGCGACGAATTTCCAGGCGGCTGAGGCACAGGTGAATGTGGCAGGGGCGCAAGTGAAGCAGTCCGAGGCAGCGCTGAATGCCGCTGATTTGGACTTGAAGTACACCGTCATTCGCTCTCCGGTGAACGGGATCGTGGTCGCCAGAAACGTGGAGGTTGGTCAAACGATCGCGGCCAGTTTCGCCACACCGAACCTCTTCTTAATTGCGCTCGATCTGACGAAGATGCAAGTCGACACCAACGTCAGTGAGTCGGATATCGGAGGGATCACCGAAGGGAAAGAGGCGACCTTCACGGTCGATGCGTACCCGGGGTATCCATTTGCCGGCACGATCCGTCAGGTCCGTCTTGCACCGATCAACGTGCAAAATGTGGTCACCTATAACGTCGTGGTCAGCGTCGACAATCAGGACCTCCGTCTGAAACCTGGGATGACCGCGAACGTCTCCATCGTTGTGGCTCAAAGAGACGCAGTGCTCAAAGTACCGAATGCCGCATTGCGATTCACACCTCCGACTACAGGCCAGGCCGATCGCTCCACGCTCGGCGTTAAGCCGACCAAAGAGAAGGACTCAGCGCAGACAACAGGTGCCGGCAGAGAAACCATGGCGCCAAGTCGCACAATTTGGAAACAAGGACCGTCCGGGGAGCTGGAGCCCCTTCACGTCCAAACGGGTATTTCTGATGGGCTAGTAACGGAGATCATGTCGGAGGAGTTGTCTGAAGGTGCGCTGGTGGTCGTGGGGATCGACCGACCCAAAGGCGATCGGAGTGGAAGCGATCTACCTCCAGGATTTGGGACCGGCGGACAGCGGGGCTCCTCGCGCAATCGAAGAATGTAATATGCGTGAAGCGTATCTCGTGAAGCGTCGCTCGCTACAAGGATTCGTACTTCCCGCCACATGCATCGTCATAAACCTTCTGTCCTTCTCAATCGCTTCACGCTTCACGAGATACGAGATACGATGATGAGCGTGCTCATCCAGTGCGAAGATGTGTGGAAAGTCTATCAGGTCGGCGACGTGGAGGTCCAAGCTTTGCGCGGCCTGAGCCTCACGATTGAACAGGGTGAGTTCGTCGCCGTCATGGGGTCTTCCGGTTCCGGCAAGTCCACCCTGATGAATATTCTAGGCTGCCTCGACCAACCGACGAAGGGGCGTTATCGGTTGAACGGGATAGATGTGGGCAATCTGACGCCCGATCATTTGGCCGGGATCCGCAATCGGCAGATCGGCTTCGTCTTTCAGAGCTTCAATCTCATCCCCAGAACCAGCGCACTCGAAAATGCCCAGCTTCCGCTGTTCTATCGAGGGCTCTCGCTGAAAGCACAACGGGCGCAGGCCGCAGCGGCGTTAGGGCGGGTAGGGCTGCAGGGCAGAGAGCACCATTATCCAACCCAGTTGTCCGGAGGGCAACAACAGCGCGTGGCGATCGCGCGGGCGTTGGTCACGTCGCCCTCTTTGCTCCTTGCCGATGAGCCGACCGGCAACCTCGACACCCAATCGAGCCGGGAAATTATGAGAATCCTGGAAACGCTCAATCGCGATAAAGGGATTACGATTATTTTGGTGACGCACGAGGTGGATGTCGCGGCCTATGCCGCGCGCGAGATCGTGCTCAAGGACGGACAAGTGTTAAGCGACCGCGTGACCAAAGCGCGGCCAACCTCCAACCCAGTTGAGGCCTAGATGTCGGGGTTTATATGGCTCACGATTCTCACCGCGCTGCGGATCTTGGCGCGAAATCGGCTGCGTGCCGGTCTCACGATGCTTGGGATAGTCATCGGCGTGGCGGCGGTCATTGCGATGGTGAGCATCGGTGAGGGCGCCAAGCGAGCCGTGCAAGCGCAGATTGCGACGATGGGCACGAATGTTATCATCATCTTCCCCGGTGTGACCTCTGCGAGCGGCGTACGAGGAAGTCAGGGGAGTGGCGTGACGCTGACCGTGTCAGACGCCTTGGACCTGAAAAAGCGCATCCCGTTGCTGGCCGATACCGGATGGGCCAGGCGCGATGTCATGCAAATCGTCTATGGGAACCGAAACTGGAACGGACCGATTAACGGCATCTCACCGAGTTACCTCACCATTCGAGACTGGTCCTTTACGAGTGGAGGCCCTTTCACCCAGACGGACTTGGATAGTGCCGCCCGCGTCGCGCTCATTGGCCAAACGGTGGTGGAGAATTTGTTTGAGCCGGGCGAAGAGCCGGTGGGGGCGGTGATGCGCATCAAGAACGTGCCGTTCCGTGTCATCGGGGTTCTTGCGCCTAAGGGCCAGTCTGCGCAAGGGTCCGATCAAGACGATGTGATTCTCATCCCTTTCAGCACGGCTGAACGGAAAGTGTTCGGGACGTCATTTATTGGGTCCGTCGGAGCGATGTTCGGTTCGACCGATCAGGTCGAGGATTTACCGATGGCTGCCGAGCAGATTCGAGAGGTGCTGCGGGCGCGGCATCGGCTTCAGACGGAGCAGAACGACGATTTCACGATCCGGACGCAGGTCGATATCGGGAAGGTGCAAGAAGGCACCAGTGAGACCTTGACGATGATGTTGTTTGCCATCGCCTCCGTATCCCTGTTAGTCGGCGGGATCGGCATCATGAATATTCTGCTCGTGTCTGTGATGGAACGGACGAGAGAGATCGGGATCCGCATGGCGGTGGGCGCCAAACGCTGGCACATCATGATGCAGTTCCTGATCGAGGCCATGACGTTGAGCCTGGTGGGTGGCGTGTTGGGCATCGTATTCGGGATCGCAGGAACCAGGTTGACGACGCTGATTGTCGGCTGGCCGACCATCATCTCAGGCAACGTGATCGTGATCGCGTTCCTCTTCTCACTCGTGGTTGGCCTCTTCTTTGGATTGTACCCAGCCAGCAAGGCCGCTCGCCTTAATCCTATTGAAGCGCTCCGGTACGAATAGGCGCGGATCTTTGAGTGGATCTCCGGTAACTCATGTCCTGTACGGGGGCGTTAGCAGGCTGCGGAAAAACCTTTTCGGCACAGCCGAACTTCGATGGCCTGCATGGCTAGGACAACAGGACAGGCCCCCGCAGGATAGCCGAGCGAGACAGGCGGGACGAGCGAGACGCGCCCAATGAGG
>JAQBES010000181.1:0-3050 GCA_032123755.1 Nitrospirota bacterium | reverse complement strand
ATGAACAACGACCTGCCGCCGCTGATCGGAGAACTTCGGGCGATGAGTCACAACGTGAACGATCTGACTGAGCAAGCCCGCAGGGGAGTCGAGCATGCCTCCGTCCTCTTGCATGCGGTCGGGGAAGTGGGGGAATCGGTTCAGCATGTGCACGATGTCGTGAAGGGCTCGAGCGGAACGCTGTTGACCAATATGGCGAGCGTGGTAGCCGGATTTAAAGCTGCATCTCAAGTCATGAAGGAGCGGTTTCGAGAAAAAGGAGGGGATCACAATGGCGGATGATCGAGGTTCTTCATCAGCAGTCGTGCTGGCGTTCTTGAGCGGGGCGGCGTTGGGAGTGGTGGCGGCATTGTTGCTGACCCCTCAGACCGGACGCGAGTCGCGCGAGCAGCTACGTGGCTATGCTCGGCGCGCAGAAGGCAATCTCTGCGACCTCGCCGGTCGGGCAGGCGAAGTATTCGAGGATGTTCTGGATGAGGGAAAAGAATTCGTGGACACGAAGAAGGCGGTCTTGCGCGAGGCGTTCGATGCCGGTCGTGAGGCCATGCGGCGCGAGCGTGATGGGTTGCGAGGAGAAGACCGCGGCTAAACGATGATTTACGAAGTCGTCATTGGCGTGGAAGTGCATGCGCAGCTGCGGACGAAGTCCAAGCTGTTTTGCGGCTGTGGGACGATGTTCGGGCTCACGGCCAATAGCCAGACCTGTCCCCTCTGTTTGGGGCTCCCCGGCACCTTGCCGGTGATCAACCAGGCGGCGGTGGAGATGGCGGTGCGGGCTGGCTTGGCACTGAATTGTACTATTGCGGCGGACAATCTCTTTGCACGCAAGAACTACTTCTATCCGGATCTGCCCAAGGGCTATCAGATTTCGCAATACGAGGCGCCCATCTGCGAGCATGGCTGGATCGAGATGGCGGCGAGTGAAGGCAACCGGCGTGTCCGTATCCGTCGCGCCCATCTGGAAGAAGATGCAGGGAAGAGTGTCCACGTCGTCGGCATGAACGGGAGCCGCGTCGATTTGAATCGGGCGGGAACCCCGCTACTGGAAATCGTGACGGAGCCGGACTTGCGGTCGGCCGATGAAGTCGTGGCCTATTTGAAGGGCCTCCGCGATGTGCTCATGTATCTCGAGGTCTGCGACGGCAATATGGATGAAGGTAGTTTCCGCTGCGAGCCGAATCTCTCGCTCCGTCCGTTGGGCCAGAAGGAATTTGGAACGAAGGTCGAACTCAAGAACATCAATTCGTTCAAGTTCGTCAAGGATGCCATCGAATACGAGATCAAGCGCCAGACGAAGGTGTTGAAGGAGGGCGGGAAAATCAACCAGGAGACCCGGCTCTGGAATCTCGAGCGCGGCGAGACGGTGGTGATGCGCTCCAAAGAAGAGGCGCACGACTATCGCTACTTCCCCGATCCAGATCTGGTGCCCCTCAAGCTAGAAAAGGAGTGGATCGAGGGCTGTCGCACGCAGGTGACGGAATTGCCGGCAGTTAGAATGAAACGATTTGTCAGCGAGTGTGCGCTGTCCGAGTACGATGCCGGCGTCTTGACTGCATCGAAGGCGGTGGCCGACTACTTCGAATCCTGCGTGAAGCTGTTCAACCAGCCCAAGACGGTGAGCAACTGGGTCATGGGCGAACTCACCAGAGAGCTGAATCACTCAGGAACCGACGCGAGCGCCTCCCCGGTTTCACCTGAACGGCTTGTCAGCCTTCTTCAGTTGGTCGAGCAAGGGACGATCAGTTTGAAAGTCGCGCGCGAGATTTTCCCGGAAGTCTACAGCAGCGGGAAGACGCCGGAACAGATTGTTCAAGAGAAGGGGCTCATTCAAGTATCCGACGAAGGGGCACTCGACAAGATCATCGACGAAGTGCTCGAGAAGAATCCGACGCAGGTGGCGCAGTTCAAAGAGGGGAAGCAGCAAGTGCTCGGATTCCTGGTCGGGCAGGTGATGAAGGCAAGTGGCGGCAAGGCGAATCCTGGGAAGGTGAATGGGTTGCTGAAAAAGAGGTTAGGCGGATGAGGCTGGGTGCCTTCTTTGCTCGCGGAACGCGCACAATAAGAAGGAGTGGAAGGACACCCACGTTGGTCCTGTGCTCCCGGAACGCGCGCCCTCAGAAGGGCCTCGTTCGACGGGCGCACGTAGACCAACATGGATGCCCTTCCAGTAGAGGGAAAACAAGCGAGCTTGGAGGGATCATTTAGTTGAAAGATGGTCGCTCGATGCACGCAGTCGAAGGCAACCCAGCCTCACCCCCTGTTGGGTTGCGCGGATTGGGGAAATGGGTCATAACAAGAAGTGGTAAAGCATGAGCGTTATTAGAGAGGTCAAGGGACGGAAGATGTTGGGTTCTCGGAGGAAATAGTTGATCGATGAGATTCGAAGGAGAGTTGCGCGGGGAAACTTTGAGTTTTCCCAACATGCTCTCGACCAGGCGATTCTTCGCCATATTTCAGTGCAAGAGTTACGAGAAGCCATTACTGACGGCGAAGTTATTGAGGTTTATCCAAAGGATAAATATGGTCCCAGTTGTTTAATCTTCGGACTGACGAGGATGGACCGTCCCATTCATGTTCAATGCAGTGACCCAAGCAGGCCCACAGTGAAAATTATTACTGTTTATGAACCAGATCCTGTCCTTTGGGTCGAGTTCAAGGTGAGGAGGTCATAGCATGAAATGTGATGTGTGTGGATTGCCGATGAGCGAGCAGATGGTGACCTATACAATTCAGTTGGATGAGAAGTTAGTTGTTGTCGAGCATGTCCCTGCGAAGGTCTGCGATCAATGTGGAGAACGGCTGTATAGCCCTGAAACAGTTGAACGTTTACAGAAGACGGTGTGGGAGCAACGATCGCCGTCGAGAATTCTCCAAACTCCTGTCTTCGATTTCGCAGCAAAGTAGAGGTGGTATGAGTTTGTGTTCTGAGTCCGGACAGGCTGCTCAAAAAGGCCGCCAACGAGGCCGCAGGTGAGAGAAAACCGGAAGCGTACCCTCTGGGGTACGTTGAGGATTTTGTCGAGCCGAGAACGAAGTTGGGGGTCTTTTTC
>JAQBES010000180.1:0-7183 GCA_032123755.1 Nitrospirota bacterium | reverse complement strand
TCCGTGTTTGGTCAGCCCTTCAACGCAGGAACTCAGCAGCTTACTCGTGACAAACTTATTGAACTTCGCGACGACAATTCCAAACCGCAACCCCGTCGCATCGTGTGAACCTTTTCGCAACTTCATGTACTAACAAGTCCCCTTCCACTCAGCCATTACGTTCGCATCAGGCTGCTCAAAATGGTCAGCCAACGAGGCCGCAGGCGAGAAACGACCGGAGGCGTACCTTCAGAGGTACGTTGAGGATCGTTTCGAACCGAGAACGAAGTTGGGGGCCATTTTCAGCAGCCGTTACACCTTTTTCAGAATATGCCCCATCTTCTTCTTTTTCGTTCGCAGATACTTCACATTCGCCGCGCGCGGCTGAATCTCGATTGGCACGCGTTCGACGACTTGCAGCCCATAGCCTTCGATGCCGACAATTTTACGCGGATTGTTCGTAATGAGCTTGATCTGGTGCAGCCCGAGATTGACGAGAATCTGCGCCCCCACGCCGTAATCGCGCAGATCCGCCTTAAATCCCAACATCAGATTCGCCTCGACCGTATCACTCCCCTGATCTTGCAACCCATAGGCCCTGATCTTGTTGAGCAGGCCGATGCCACGGCCTTCTTGATTCAAGTAAAGCAGGACCCCACGCCCTTCCTTTTGAATGACTTCCATCGCCTTATGGAGCTGGTCTCGACAGTCGCACCGCAACGAGCCCAGTGCGTCGGCCGTCAAACAGCCCGAGTGCACGCGCACCAGGGTGGGATCGCCTCCCTCCACGCGCCCTTTCACCAAGGCAATGTGCGTAATGCCGTCGATTTCATTTTCGAACGCCACCGCCTCGAAATCACCAAACATCGTCGGCAGCCGCGCGCTCGCCATCCGCCGCACAAAGGTCTCACGCTGCATGCGGTATTCGATGAGCGCCTTGATCGTGACCATCTTCAGCTTGCGCACTTTGGCAAATTTCGTCAGCTCCGGCACGCGCGCCATCGTGCCGTCCTCGTTCATGATTTCGCAGATCACACCGGCGGGCGTGAGCCCGGCCAACCGCGCCAGATCGACAGAGCCTTCGGTCTGTCCAGCGCGCTTCAGCACACCGCCTTGTTGCGCCTTCAAGGGGAAAATATGGCCGGGGCGCGCCAGGTCGCCGGGCTTGGACTTCGGATCGATCGCCACATGAATCGTCGTCGCCCGATCCGCCGCCGAGATTCCCGTCGTAATGTCTTTCCGTGCATCGATGGACACAGTGAAGGCCGTGCCGAAGGTGGCGGTGTTCTCCACCGCTTGCTGCGGAAGGTGGAGTTCCTCCACTCGTTGGGGAGTCAGGGCCAGACAGATCAACCCACGGGCATAGCGGGCCATGAAATTGACGGCCTGGGGCGTCACGTGTTGGGCAGCAATGACGAGGTCGCCTTCATTTTCGCGATCTTCGTCATCGACGAGGATGATGAATTTCCCCTTCTTGATGTCCCGAATTGCGTCTTCGATGCTGTGAAAGGGAGTGGCCATGATTCCAATCAATAATGCAAAATGTTCAATGGTGAATGGATGATCAATTTATCATTTAACATTGCACATTTAACATCGTTTTTTTCGCCCGACTGTCAACAGGGGAACTGATCAGGAGGAGGGACCTGCCAGAGAAGCCGCCCGAGCCCTCAACCCGACGATCACCGTTCCCCAGGCGCAGACCCCAAATCCTGCAAAGAGCCAGAGACCCAGGTCATAGGTCCCGGTGAACCCCCTCATGGTTCCGGCGACGATGGGCAGGAGAAATCCACCAAAACCACCGGCTGCCCCCACAACACCCGATGCGAGGCCGATGTCTTTCGGGAACCACTCGGCAACCAATTGGAAGACCACGCCGTTTCCAAATCCCATCGCACCAGTCGCGACCACCATCATGGCCATAGCCATAGGCAGCGAGGGACTCGTCACCGCCACGACCGAACCGACGATGACCGGCAACACATAATAGAGGATGCGGAGACCGCCCTGCCGATCCGCAACGTAGCCACCCACCGGACGAATCAGACTGCCGAAGAGTCCGCATAACGCTGCGACGGTCCCAGCCATGACCGCGTCCAGCTGATACAAGTCGTGCAACAGCAGCGGCAGCAGGCTGCAGAATCCGACAAAACCACCAAACGTGACAGCATACAAGAAACAGAGCCAATAGGCGGACCGGCGACGGATGAGTTCCGCCGCATTGTGCCACCATTCGACGCGATGGGATGCCAGGCTCGGCTGTTCCCGCGGCACGAGAAGAGTGAACAGGACCAGCGTGACGCCGACGATGCCGGCCATCAATACGCAGACTTGATGCCAATCCATCACGGCAGCCCAGCGCGGCGCAAGAAACAGGATCAGCACGGTACCCACATTCGCTGATGCAGCCAGACCCAACACGAACCCGCGCGCAGCCGATGGATAGGCTCGCCCAGCAATCGGCAACGACACGGCGAAACTCGCGCCGGCAACGCCAAGGAGCAGCGCGAAGACCAACGCCTCGTGATATCCAGACACGCCCAGCCACCCCCACAGCAAGACAGCCAATTCCGCAAGGAGGATCACCAGTGCAGTGGGCCGAGCGCCCACCCAGTCGGCGCTCCATCCCGCCAGCATTCTGAGCCCTGCACCACCGAGCAGAGGCAGCGCCACCAGCCACGCCACTTGCTGATCGCTTAGCTGCAGGTCGCGGGCGAGCGAAATGCTCATGGCGCCGATCAGCAGCCAGACCATGAAGCTGACGGTCAAATGCAACCAGGCTCCAGCCAAGGACGGCCAATGCCCGCTCCGTAATACTGCCAAAATCGCCATGTCGGTCTTTCCGGTCTAGCTTATCCGGCCTGTCTGTTTCGTCTGTTCGATCCGTGCCCTTAGTCATACACTATTGGCTATTCTCTCTTTGCCCGCACGAGAGACGACATCATAGGGGACGCTGTTTCGTCCACGCAAGGGAACCGTCACCGCGGCTAGCCTGCATTATTCATGACGGTTCGTCACAAAATGGCGGGGTGGCGCGCGACAAGCGCGAGGAACGCGACTCGCGTGACGTGTGAGCCCTGTCCCTGCCTGTCACGTTTTTCCGCCAGCCTCGCCCGTCTCGCTTGAGTCAGCATCGATGATTCCAGCAGAAGCGCTCATGAATAATGCGGGCTGCACCTTTGTCGTGGCCGGAGGTTCTGTTATAGTTCGCAATTCGTATGGCAAAACGCGACGACGAACAAAAAGAAGAGTTGCTCGAACCGGAGATCCTGGGACCTTCGGACAAGGAGCTTGAAGCATCCCCCGCCGCCATGGAAGTCAGCCCGGCTGAGACCAGCCGGACTGACCAGACCGCCGTGGCGCCGGTTACGGCGCTCCAGCAATATCTCGCCGAAGTCCGGCGTTATCCCTATCTCTCCAAAGAAGAAGAGCTGCGCCTGTTCCATGAATATCGAACACACGGGGACCGCGACGCCGCCGTGAAGCTCATTATGGCCAACCTGCGCGTGTCCCTCTCGATCGCCGCCGAATATCTCCACACCGGCGCCGACCACATGGACCTCATTCAAGAAGGCAATGTCGGATTGATGCATGCCATCAAGAAGTTCGACCCGTCGAAGAACGTGCGCTTTTACGCCTATGCCGCCTGGTGGTCGCGAGCCTATATCCTGCGCTATTTGCTGAACACCTACCGGCTGGTCAAGATCGGAACGACCCAAGACCAACGAAAGCTGTTCTACAACCTCAAGAAAGAAAAGGCCAAGCTTGAACGGGAGGGGTTCACTCCAGACACGAAGTTGCTCGCCGACCGCTTGAACGTGCGTGAGCGAGACGTCATCGAGATGGGACAGCGGCTGGGCAACTGGGAACTCTCGCTGGACCAGCCGATCGGCGAGGACCAGGAAGGCAGCCTCCTGGATGTGCTCCCCTCCCCGCAGGTTCCGGCGGACGAGCAACTTGCACAAACCCAATTACAGACACTCTTCCGTACCAAGCTCGCCGAATTCGTCAAGACACTCGACGAACGGGACGAAGATATTTTACGGAACCGGATTCTCTCAGAAACCCCTCTAACCCTGGACGACCTCGGTGCCAAATACTCCATCAGCAAAGAGCGAACCAGGCAACTGGAAGCCCGCATCATCAAGCGCTTGCGCGACTACATTAAGAAAGACATCAAAGATTTTGACCACCTGCGGATTTGACGTCGCGCGCCACACATCCCCACCGAACGATCGTCTATAATATCCACATTATCAATTAGTTATGATCGTGCCAGCCCCTGTGCTGAGGGCGTGAAAGAATTTCCTTGCTGCTCCCCTTGACTTGGACGAACCCAAGGCTATCTCTACACCCGTGTTAGGCAGATCAGGCCTTCTGCTCGTTCGGGAGTACCACGGATTACGCCACCGAGTTCGAACCTGTTCTACATCGTTGATATTCACTGGTTAACTTCACGAGGAGGTTGTCGTTATGAGCACTGCAGCAAAGGAGAAGACGGAGAAGAAGAACTTAGCCAAGGGGTTCCAGCCTCTGGGTGACCGGGTATTCGTCACCTACACCGAGGAATTGGACCGGACCTCCGGCGGGATTTACGTGCCGGACAGCGCGAAAGAGAAGCCGCAACGAGGGATCGTCCAAGCCATCGGCAAGAAGGTTGAGCATGTGAAGGTCGGCGACCAGGTCCTGTTCGACAAATATTCCGGCAGCAAGCTCCGGATCGAAGACGAGGAATGCTTGATCCTCAAGGAAGAAGACATCCTCGGGGTCTTCACCAGCTAATTCAACACACCTACACACTACGACGACGATAAAGGGGGAACGACTATGGCAAAGCAACTTATGTACGGTGACGCAGCGCGCGCGTCCATCCTCAGAGGGGTGAACCAACTCGCCGACGCCGTGAAGGCAACACTCGGTCCGAAGGGCCGCAACGCGATTCTCGACAAGAAGTTCGGCGCCCCGACCATCACCAAGGACGGCGTGACCGTCGCCAAAGAAGTCGAACTCAAGAACCCGTACGAAAACATGGGGGCCCAGCTGGTCCGTGAAGTCGCCAGCAAAACCAGTGACATCGCCGGAGACGGGACCACCACCGCTACGGTACTCGCACAAGCCATCTATCGTGAAGGCGTGAAGAACATCACCGCCGGCGCGCAGCCGATGGAACTTCAGCGGGGAATCAACAAGGCGGTCGAGGTGGTGATCACTGAACTGAAGAAGCTCAGCAAGCCCTGCCAGAACAAGATCGAGATCTCCCAAGTCGGGACAATTTCAGCCAACAACGACAAGACCATCGGCGACCTCATCGCGGAAGCGATGGAGAAAGTCGGCAAGGATGGCGTGATCACGGTCGAGGAAGCCAAGTCCATGACCACCTCGTTGGACGTGGTCGAAGGCATGCAGTTCGACCGCGGCTACATCTCCCCCTACTTCGTCACCAACGCCGAGCGGATGGAAGCCGTCATGGAAGACCCGCTCATTCTCATTTCCGAGAAGAAGATCAGCAGCATGAAGGACCTGCTGCCGGTCCTCGAGCAGGTCGCCAAGTTGGGCAAGCCGCTCGTGATCCTCGCTGAAGACGTGGAAGGCGAAGCCTTGGCGACGCTGGTGGTGAATAAGCTCCGTGGCACGCTCAACGTGACGGCCATCAAGGCCCCTGGATTCGGCGATCGCCGCAAGGCCATGCTGGAGGATATCTCGATCCTCACCGGCGGCCAGGTGATTTCGGAAGATATCGGCATCAAGCTGGAAAACGTGAAGCTCACGGACCTCGGTCGCGCCAAGCGCATCACGGTCGACAAGGACAACACCACGATCGTGGAAGGCTTTGGCGATCAGAAGAAGATTGAAGGCCGCGTGAAGCAGATCAAGGCACAGATCGACGAGACGACCTCCGACTACGACCGGGAGAAGCTCCAAGAGCGGCTCGCGAAGATCGTGGGCGGTGTGGCCGTGATTAACGTCGGTGCCGCGACCGAAACCGAAATGAAGGAAAAGAAGGCGCGCGTCGAAGACGCGTTACACGCCACCAAGGCAGCCGTCGAGGAAGGGATTGTCCCTGGCGGCGGAACGGCGTATCTCCGGTGCATCGGTGGCTTGGATTCGCTCAAGCTGAACGCTGAGCAGCAGGTGGGTGTCAATATCATCCGCCGCGCGCTCGAAGAGCCGATTCGTCAAATCGCGGCAAACGCCGGGATGGAAGGCTCCATCATCGTTGAGAAAGTACGCAACGACAAGAACCTCAGCGCCGGCTACAACGCCGCGACCGAGGAATATGTGGACATGATCAAGGCCGGTATCATCGACCCCACCAAGGTGTCGCGTTGCGCGTTGCAGAACGCGGCGAGCGTGGCGGGATTGATGCTCACGACCGAGGTGTTGATCACCGAGTTGCCGGAAGAGAAAAAAGAGCCGGCCGGTGGTGCAGGTGGACACAACCACGGCATGGAAGGCATGTACTAAGAAGAGACGCTGAGAAGCAATCAGCTTTCAGCAATGGAGGGCTCAGCGGGGTGACTCGCTGAGCCCTCCGTGTTTGATGGACCCGAAAGGGAACGACTCATGATTATCGAAGTCGAATCAAACGACAATTGCGAAATCAGTTTCTTTGCGCGGTTCAAGGAGGCCGGGCCTGTTCGACCGGTCGTACAGGTAAAGCTCTATGACCGGAACCCCGCCGGGGAGTGGTACTGGATCACCGGTTGGAGCGACGCTGCGCAGACGCCTGCGTGCCCGGCCTACGCCCAGTTGGCTGAAGACTCCGGCGCAGGCCTGACTCATCTAGTCTACGGAGGGATCTACGGACTGCGATTCAAGCCGAAAAACATCGAGGAAGCGTGGGATCTCGCAAGTCCGCATCAATGGGGGGAAGCCTATCTGTCCCTGGCCAGTGATCGTGACCTGCGCTATGCCGACTAGGAGTCTGTGGTAAAACTATTGTGGCACGGTGGATATTCAAAGATCGCCACATCTAGGACAATAGAAGAACCGCGCGCAGGATGCTCAAAAAGGCCGCCCAGCAAGGCCGCAGCGAGCGAAGAGGCGAAGGCGTACGCTTCGGTACGTTGAGCTTCTTATAGAATCGAGAACGCCTCTTGCGGAATTTTTAATCATCCTGATAGCTCTCGCCACGGCGCGGACTGTTAGTACGATGTATCAAGGATGCGCTGTTCGCACCTCGCTCATATCGTGGCTCGAAGCA
>JAQBES010000179.1:0-5366 GCA_032123755.1 Nitrospirota bacterium | reverse complement strand
ACTTCTTGGAGGTCGATAAGCACTTTCCTTCCAAAACGATAGGCGGGAATGTCGCCGCTCTTGATTCGTCGATAGAGAGCGAAGGTGGAGACATTGAGTTCTACCGCGCCTTCTTTGACTGACCGGAGAGCCGAATTGATTTGCCACATGTTGTTCCCCTTGTGCTCTGGAAGCTCCATGACGTCTAAATTCTCATAGAATCGCCCCTGGGAATCGGGGTGAGCTGAAGGGGCCTGTGACCCCAATCGAACGAAGGACTAGAACTTAAAGGGGGGGGCAGCTAAGGGAATGCAAGCTAGAACAGACACTGTAGTGGGGGCACGGTTAATTTCTAGAGAGGGCGTCTTCCATGAGTTTAAGAAGGCGGTCAAAGTTTGGATGATGCGTCTCTTCCTTTATGGACATTTTCAGAAGAGTTTCTATGCTAGTAGGGGCGAGGTGATGAAGGATGCCGAGAATCAGATGAACTAACTTTATCCCATGATACGTATTGCAAATTGGTTTGAAATCCTTCCTGCTTGGAGTTGATCGAGGAGGAGCGAGTATCTCTTGAAGTGATGTTGCGTAATTGCAGTAACATGGGAAAGCGGTCAGTTCTTGGATAATCTTTCCCCCCTCCTCTTGAAGCCATAGTGCCGTATTATTCTGCTTAGAACGCTCAAATTGTTCAAGACGATCAATCAATAAAGATTTTTGAACTTGGAGTGTGTGCAGACGGTGACTGGACTTAGGAACTCCCTCGAAGAGCATAGACAGCCATGCGAACCGCAGTAACTCGAACATTTTACTATCCCGAGCTAAGGGACTCTTTTCAAGTGCAGTGAATCCTCTGATAACCATTCTCACGTAATTTGCTTCTTCTTGAGAGGTCGATTGGCTTATTCGATATAGGAGTCCTTTGATAATCCATTGCACGGTCACGCTGTCACTCGGAATTGGTTGAGTTGCTGCTTGCCTGAAGTCTTCCAAAACCCTGGGATTAGGAACAAGGAGCTTTCGTCGAGGTTTTGGCATAAGTGGCCCTAGATATTCCTTCAGCAATTGTCGATTTCAGTTACGGTTTCAGTCACGGTTCCACTCTGAAAATCCGATTTTGGTCACGGTTAGAGGGTACCACTCCATACAACGGCAAGTCACAAGAAGCTACAGAACCTCTTGATAGGCTTGGGTTCCCCGTGGTATGGAGTAGTCCCATGTTGTTTGGTGTTGCAGCCCATAAGCGTCTTCCTAAACCGTTTGTCGCTGGTTCAATTCCGGTCGGGGGCACCAATTCACGCGCGCTCGTACCGTCGGCCTCCTTCTCGTTCTCCCGTCATATCGGACAACGAATCCCCCAGTACAAGCTTGTCCCGCACACCGTGCGTGTTCGCCCCCCCTTCATTTGAGGTACCTCTTTTAGGTCTAACCAACTTCGTGGCGACCCTTTATTCTTGTGACAGAAGGGGTAAACAAGGAGGGCATCATGACCTGTACACGTTGTCAGGGTTGTATGGCTAAAGATCACTTCCTCGATCTCATGGAGAGCGCCGAAAGTATGTGGCTGGCAGGCTGGCGCTGCCTTAACTGCGGTAACGTTCTTGACCCAGTGATGGAGCGGAACCGTCGCGGACAGGAAATGGCCGCAGCCGTCTCAACCGCATGAATGCCAGGTCTAATAGGATCGGAATCCCAAAAGAAGCCGATATCTTCTCTGGCCTTGCGGCTTAACCAGCCAGGCCATTCGTTCCTGTAAAATGCCGGATACACCTCGTCCTACCTCAACCGGCTTCCAGGGCCCCTGTTCGCTTTCCCATGTTTTCTTGCCACGTTGTGAAGGCTGGGCTAGACTTTTCCCACATTCTATGGCACGAGCAAAAACATCAGAACCGTCTCGCTCTCGGCCCAAAGCAGCCACGATCGAAGAGCTCAGCCGTGGCGTCGGAAAGCTTCAGGAATTCCTTGCACAGGTGGAAGATCTTGGCCGAGAAGGCTTTCCCTATCTCGACGCGGCCAGGGCTAGAACAGAGTTGCAATTCCGTGAGTGTATTCGCCGCACGTTTGGAGAGAAGTCCACAGAATTCCAAGAGCATCGGCACCATAGACTCCTCATGGGCAGCTCTGAGGAGACGCAGCAGAGCATCGCCCTGATCAAGGTCCTTATTGCCACGCTTGAGCAGAAAAAACGTGAGCTGCAAGGAGAGCCTTCTCCCCAACAGCTCCCCCCAACGCCGCCGGCTCCACCAATACCGCCACTCCCACAGATGACCTTAGTGCCATCGTCGATCCAGACGGTACACATGACCATGCTGCAAACCGCACCGGTTACGCCTCCGCCAAAGATCATGTCCGTCGCCATGACCACGAATCTCGACCTGTCCTCAGCCGCCGTCGCACCGGATCCACCTGCTGCCCCCCTGGCGTCCCCAGCTTCTTCGAGTAAGGTGGAGCCTCTGCTACCATCGACGTCTCTGCCCGAACCACCGCTGATCTCATCAGCCCAGACCACGACGGAGATGTCGTATCCTCCACCGCAACCGGTGGCTCAGCTCATCCCGGCGACCGTGCATCCGCCACCACAAATTCCACAGCCCGCGCAGGAGGTTTCGTCCCATACCCTCAGGCCACCGCAGCCCCCACAACATGAACCGGAGCCCAACGTGCATCCAACAATTCTCTCCGCCGACGCACAGCCTCAGATGCAGGAACCGCCTCCCGTCCCTACGCATCTGCCGCCGCCTCCCTCCAAGCCGATCGGCTCCTCTTCACAACAGGAATCTGCACCGCAGTTTCCTCGGGCCGGATCGGACCCTGTCGAATTCGTCAAGACACTCTGTTGTCGGTTCCACTCTGTCGCCCGGCAGTTGCGACTCCGTGGGGAATACCGAGCCACGTTGAGTGTGGAAGACGAGTTCGATGCGCAAAATCTGCTGCATGCACTCCTACGGGTCCAATTTGATAATATCGACACGGATGAGTGGACACCAAGTTATTCAAGCGGAGCCCCGCGCACGACGCTCTTGCTGAACGACGGTCGTCTTGCGGTGATCGTCAAGAAAACAGGGCCCGGTCTCAACGCCAAAGACCTCACCGACCAACTCCGGATTGACGCAGAACGGTATCGATCCTACGACCGCTGCACAACGCTCTTGTGCTTTATGTATGACCCAGAGGGCCGCATTGGAAACCCTCGAGGCCTCGAAGCTAGCCTCGCGAGCATAAACGACTCGTTTGTTATCGACGTACTGGTCGCCCCGAAATGAGGTGATGAATGAAGAAGTCTAAGCTCGACGTCGCCACTCTCTCCACATCGTCTGTAGGTCCCCCCGCATTGACAGAAGCGAGAGGCATCCGCTACGTTGACCATGACCCCGCTATTTCTGCGGTGCCTTGTACGATTCACGCTCCAGTCGATGGCGGGAGAATTATGTCGGATCGGGCCTACGTGCTCATCAATGTACTGCCTGGACGGACGAGCGATGTCGTTCGGGCTCTATCCGGAATCAAGCAGATCAAGACCATCGACCCCTGCTGGGGCAAGCCGGATATTATTGTGGTGGTGGAAGTGTCGGACCAGGATGCCCTGACCCAGTTGGTGCTAAGCCGGATTCATGAGATCGACGGCGTCTCGCAGACTGACACCCATCTCGTCTATCGATTGAAGGCCAATAACGCCAAGTGACCTGCACTCTTCGCGTACTCGGTTTTGTCCTCCTTAGCACCTAGGTGCCCGCGTGCGCCGGGCTTCCCATCCCCCATGAGCCGGATGTCGTAGATGTGATCTTGCCGGCTCCTGCCGAGCAAGTCAGGACGGGATCTTTACCAGTTGGGATTCTGTGTCGAGCGCCCTCCAGCACAGCGCCGAAAACCAACTCCGCCTGATTAAGAATGCTCCGCACATCCTTCAATCAAGCTTCTTTCTCTCCGCCGTCGGCATCATCGCCGAGTTCCAATCCGAACCGCTCAGCCATTCGATAGAGGGTGCGCCGATCAATGCCGAGAATCTTTGCGGCTTTGACTTTATTCCCCTTGGTTACCTTCAGCACGCGGACGAGATGACGCTTCTCGACCTCCTCAAGCGACAAACAGGCCTCATCGCTGTGGCTAATCCCTTCGGCGGTCTCTTCCGACGGCAGCTCCGTCCGACGTAGCGACGCCGGCAGATCATGCGGCGTGAGAAGGGGACCGTGACTCAACGAGACGGCCCGCTCAATGGCATTTTCCAACTCGCGCACATTGCCGGGCCACCGGTACTGCATCAACAGCGTCATCGTCTCCGGCAGCACCCCGCGCACCGCATGGGCCGTCCCCGCCGCGCATTTCTGCAAGAAGTGATGCACCAACATCGGAATATCCTCCCGCCGCTCCGCCAGCGACGGCAAGGTGATACGCACGACATTGAGCCGATAAAATAAGTCGTCCCGATACTTCCCCTCCTTGACGAGCTGCTCAAGATCTCGATTGGTCGCAGCGATAATACGGACATCGACCTTCGTCGATGTCGTGCTGCCGACACGGCGGACTTCGTGATCTTGCATCACCCGCAGCAACTTGACTTGCACGGCCTGCCCCAACTCGCCGATCTCATCGAGAAACAACGTGCCCCCGTTCGCGGATTCAAAGAGGCCAACTTTGTTTCCCACCGCGCCGGTAAAGGCTCCCTTCTCATACCCGAACATTTCCGACTCCAGCAGGGTATCCGGCAACGCCCCACAATTGACCGGAATGAACGGCTTGTCTCGACGAGGCCCATTCGCATGAATCGCACGCGCAATCAGTTCCTTGCCGGTCCCGCTTTCCCCTTGCAGGAGCACCGTGCTCTTGCTTCCGGTCACCCGAGCCACCAGCTTATACACTTCAAGCATGGCGGGACTGCTCCCCACCAGCGGAGACCATTCATCTTTGCTCTTCAATTCTTCACGATACCGGGCATTCTCTCGGAGGAGTCGGCAGTGATCGAGACTCCGTTTGACCACCAGCTTGATATCCTCTTTTTTAAATGGCTTGGCGAGATAGTCGTAGGCTCCTTGCTTGATCGCTTCGATCGCACCTTCAAGAGATCCGAACGAAGTCAGCACCACGACCGCCGTGTCAGGGTTCATACGTTTAAATTCACGCAAGACTGTGAGTCCATCGACCGCGCCCATACGAATATCTGTCAGAACCAGATCCACTCGTCCCTGGCGGCCACGGGCGATGACCTCTTCTCCGCTGGCGAAGGTTTCAACGTCATAACCTTCCTTCCGTAAGGCCTCAGCCAAGAGATCGCACGCGACCGCATCGTCGTCGACTACGAGAATATTCGCTGGCTGCATCAGGCCCTCTCTGTCATGAGCGTCGGCTCGGTCTTCAATCCAGGTAAGGTCACGGTCACGGTTGTGCCGCGCCCA
>JAQBES010000178.1:0-5971 GCA_032123755.1 Nitrospirota bacterium | reverse complement strand
TCGAACCCGCCGGTCGTCCGCGCCGAGCCTTTGGCAATGCCCTGCTCATTGATGGCCATGACAATCGCCGGGCGCTGAAACCGATCGACCAAGCGCGCCGCGACGATGCCGACAACCCCGAGATGCCAATGCCGGGAGGCCAGTACGAGTGCGGGTAGCAATTCTTGATGCTTCAGCGAGGCCAGTGCCTCCGCCATGATATCCACTTCGATGCGCTGCCGCTCCCGATTCAGCTGCTCAAGCCGGTCTGCCAACTGCTGCGCCTCGGCCGGATTGTCGGTCGTCAACAACCGCACACCCAGCATGGCATCGTCCAATCTCCCGGCGGCATTGATGCGCGGTGCCAGCTTGAAGGCGATCGTTTCCGCCGTACAATCCCGCGTCACCCCCGCTACCTGCTTCAACGCTCGAACACCGCAGCGCGCGCCACGCGACAATTGGACCAATCCTTCGCGCACAAAGTTTCGATTCTCATCGTGCAACGGGACGACGTCAGCAACCGTCGCCAACGCCACGAGATCGAGCAACGACTCCAGCGGCACCCCGGCGACTCCATAACGCTGCTGATAGGCCTGCGCCACCTTGTAGGCCAGCGCCGCGGAACAGAGGCCGCGAAAAGGATAGCGCGCACCGGCTCGATGGGGATTGAGCACCGCCACAGCCGGCGGCATTTCCTCGTCGGTCTGGTGATGGTCTGTCACCACCACATCCATGCCGAGCTGGGCCGCCAATGCAATTTCTTTATGCGAGGTCGTGCCGCAATCGGAGGTCACCAACAGCGTGATGCCTTCGTCATGCAAGCGCTGAACGGCGCCGAGGTTGAGTCCATAGCCTTCACGGAGTCGATGCGGGACATAGGCGCGAACCTGCGCGCCCAATCCTCCGAAGAACGACATGTAGACGCTGGTCGCCGTAATCCCGTCGACATCGTAGTCGCCGTAAAAACAAATCGGCTCCTGAGTCGTCACGGCGCGATGCAACCGTTCGACCGCCTGCTCCATGTCGGGGATCAAAAACGGATCGTGCGGCGACTGCAGCGACATCCATGTCGTCGCTTCATCCGGCGTGGTCACGCCACGAGCCAGGAACAACGAAGCAGTGGCCGTAGAAATCGAGAGGGCCTGGGCTAACGAAGCCCTCTGAGACAGATTGATATCACGGAAGACCCAGAGCTTGGACTTCATGAGGCCCTCTTGAATAATTCTGAGTCGCGACAGGTGCTAACTATCTGAGAATTAAAGGGATACTAGCCGCTCGGCCCTGCATTGTCAAACCGAAGTACACTCCCGCAGGATAGCCGAGCGAGACTGGCTCAACGGACGAGGGTTCGAAGTCCGAAGTTCGAGATTCGAGGTTTTCTGAACTTCGAACCAAGAACTTCGAACCTTAGATCGCGCCTTTCTCGCACGTCTCGCGCTTCACGCGTCACGATCTGTGGCGCTGGCGGACTGTTTCAAGATCCTACTAAGCACCGGAGTGTGATGAGGAGGAAGGAAGATGAGGGAGTAGGCCACCAGACTACTGGAGCTACTCCCCTCCTTTTTGCACGTAGTTCTTGACGAATTCTTCTGCGTTCGTTTCCAGCACGTCGTCGATTTCATCGACCAGTTTATCGATGTCTTCCTTCATCTTCTTGCCGGCTTCGATGACCTTCGGATTGGCCTTGACCTCTTCCTTCCCCTGAGGCTCTCGCCTGGGTTCCTGCTTGCGCTCTTGTTTCTCCATCCGAGCACCTCCCGTGATTCTGGGAAACTCTCGTGGATCAGCCACCAGCGTGATCCCTTGCAATCACCTTACTCCAGGGTCAATTCAGCCGTCAAGCCAAGGCAGAAACCGTGAAACGCCGTACGTTAATCGTCGGCGTGGCAAACGAGATGTGCGCGACAGGCGCGACTCGATCAGATGAATCGTCCGCCCAGTCTCACTTTTCTCGTGCGTCTCGCAAGTCCCGCGAGAAAATGAAATACGCTCAACAATTTTCACTGTCACACGATCAACGATACAATCAGCAACGCCACGATGTTGATGACTTTAATCATCGGGTTGATCGCCGGGCCAGCCGTATCCTTATAGGGATCGCCGACCGTATCGCCCGTCACCGCTGCCTTGTGGGTATCCGTCCCCTTCTTGCCCTGCTCTTCAATATACTTCTTGGCGTTATCCCAGGCTCCCCCGCCGCTCGTCATCGAGATGGCAACGAACAGACCGGTGACAATGCTGCCGACGAGCATGCCGCCCAGTGCCTGCGGCCCCAGGATCACGCCGACTAGAATCGGCGAGATGACCGGAATCAATCCAGGCACCATCATCTTCTTGATCGCCGCCTGCGTCACGATATCCACGCACGTCCCGTATTCCGGCTTTCCCGTTCCCTCCATGATCCCTTTGATCGTCCGGAACTGCCTGCGCACCTCTTCCACCACGAGGCCGGCTGCCTCGCCCACCGCTTTCATACAGAGGGCCCCGAAGATAAAGGGCAGCATCCCGCCCAAGAAGAGGCCGACCAGGACGGAAGGATTGGAGAGATCGAACGTGCTCGTCCCGCTCCCTTTTGCCACCTCACGTGCATATTCGGCAAACAAGACCACCGCTGCGAGACCAGCCGATCCGATCGCATAGCCCTTGGTCACCGCTTTCGTCGTGTTACCGACCGCATCCAATGGATCGGTAATATCTCGCACCTCTTTGCCGAGGTGCGCCATCTCCGCAATACCGCCTGCATTGTCTGTGATCGGACCGAACGCATCAATCGCCACCACAATACCGGCCATCGACAACATCGACACTGCCGCAACGGCCACGCCGTACAAACCGCCCGATGCCGCGCCGCCACAGATCCAGTAGCTCGAAAGAATCGCACCCCCGATCACCACCACCGGCCAGGCTGTAGACTCCATCCCAACCGCCAGTCCAGCGATGATATTTGTCGCATGGCCCGTTTCACTGGCCTTGGCAATCGCCTTCACCGGCGCATAACTCTTAGAGGTGTAGTAATCGGTAATAAACACGAGGGCAAGTGTCACAGCCAAACCGATCAACGCCGCGAGGTAGTAGCTCACCCCGCTCACCCCACCCACACCATCCATGATCGTGGTCGTCACAGGATAGAACGCCAACGCGGCAATGCCGCCCGCCACAAACAAGCCCTTGTAGAGCGCCGGCATGATCTCGCCGCCCTGGCTCACCTTCACAAAGAAAATACCGATGATCGTTGCGAAGATCGTGACGCCCCCGAGGGCGAGGGGATACAGAATCGGGGCGCTGACTCCCTTGAACAACGTAAAGGCTAAGACCATCGCCGCCACCGTCGTTACCGCGTAGGTCTCGAAAAGGTCCGCGGCCATACCGGCGCAGTCGCCGACATTGTCGCCCACGTTGTCCGCGATGACTGCCGGGTTGCGAGGGTCGTCCTCCGGAATTCCCGCCTCGACTTTCCCGACGAGGTCTGCACCGACGTCCGCCGCTTTCGTATAGATACCGCCGCCCACACGGGCAAACACCGAGATCAAGCTCCCGCCGAACCCTAGACTCAGCAACGCATGGATCGCTTTCTCCTGCCCCGCGAACTGCGATGCCACCGTGTAGAAGGTGGTAATGGCCAGCAGGCCCAAGCCGATCAACAAGAGCCCCGTCACCGCGCCGCCACGGAACGCCACGGTCAGCGCTGCATTCATCCCGTTATGAGCAGCCTGTGCCGTCCGCACGTTCGCCCGCACAGCGATGACCATACCCACATACCCGGCCAGCGACGACGCACCAGCGCCGATCAAGAATCCAACCGCGGTCAGTAAGCCGAATTTATCGGAGATAGCCCCCGCCCCCCACAAAATGGCGAACAACACTGCGGCGACGACGCCGACGGTCCGGTACTGGCGATTTAAATAGGCGCTCGCGCCTTCCTGGATAGCCTTCGCAATTTCCTGCATCTTCGGGTTGCCGGCGTCGAGTTTGAACACCCACATGGCCAGGTACAGGCCGTAGGCAATGCCGGTCACAGCCGCTACTAACGCAAACGTAATGATAGCCGAGTCGCTCACAGGTCACTCCTCTTAATAGGTAAGGGGCTTTTATGTCACACGGTTCCCCATGGCTTCAACCCATCAAAAGTACGTGTGGGGGGAAAACCGCAGGGCAGTGCAGGTTGAGTCTTACAGCTAACTACCCGAAAAGTTGGGCCATTCTATACAGATGACGAGAGAGGATCAAGATAAAAGACAGGGCCATCTCGCACAACACTGAATGGACTTTTTCTTGCTAGACCAGCGGTTTAGGAAAGCGCTTTCACCACCCTACTCCAGCCCACTCAGGCTCATTCAGGCCAAGTCTAGCCAAGAGTTAGGGGAAAATCGACTTTGGCTGCAATAGGCTGGAATGAGTTGGAGTGAGTTGGAGTTGAGCACAAAATGATATATGGACCCAGCCTCCGCGGCAACGACGGCGTGTCACGCGATGAACCATTTAAAAACAGGGCTGCGTTTATATATCCGGCCTCTCGGTGGACCACAGCTGTGTCCGGGCCTTGATGAAATACGCGCGCGTTCTCCTCATTAGCACAACGGCCTGGTTGGGGCCGACATTTTGTCCAGGGTCTGAACGCGCTGGGTGTCCCTCTGGTGTCATCACGGATCGTCCGCGCTGCACTCCGTGGTGTGAATCCTCCTGATGTGATGCGGCTCGCGTCTCCTCCCCTCTCCTCCCCTCTCCTCCTGAAAACCGTAGCGACCCGTCCTGCACCTAGGCGGGTGGCCGATACGCCGCATCATGGGCCAACAAGGCCCAGATCACTCGGGCATTTTTGTTGGCTAAGGCCACCGCGGCCACATTGGTGCCTTTGCGGTGTTTGAGCGCGCACAGCCATCGCCCCTGTGTATCGGTTCGCCGCTCGGCCCGCTGCACGACAGCGCGCGCCCCATGAATCAGCAGCGTCCGCACATACCGACTGCCGCGTTTCGAAATCCCGCCTAACCGGTCCTTACCCCCACTCGAATATTGCCGAGGCACCAGCCCCAACCAGGCCGCCAGATGCCGACCGTTGTGAAACGCCTGGGGCCGACCGACGGTCGCCACCAGTGCCGTGGCCGTCAACGGACCAATCCCCGGCACCGCTGCCAGTTTCTGGCAGACCGGATGCGCCCGGTACACGCGCTCCACCCGCTGCGTCACCCGCTCGATACGCGAGTCGAGCTCCGTCAGTTCCGCGTACAATTCGGAGAAGGTATCGCGGGCAAACGCGGTCAATCCCGACGCCGTGTCATCCAGAAAACGGACGAGGGCGGGCCGGACCTTCCCCGGGGATGGCGCAATCACCAACCCATACTCGGCCAACAAACCCCGGATCTGATTGATGACGGCGGTCCGATGTTTCACGAAGAGCGATCGCGTCCGATGCACGGCCTGCAGGTCCGCTTGCTCCACCGTCTTGATCGAGACAAATCGCATGGTGGGCCGACTCACCGCTTCGCAGATTGCTTCCGCATCTCGTCCATCATTCTTGTTGGTCTTGACGTAGGGTTTGACATACTTGGGGTGCATCAGCTTCACGGTATGCCCAAGCGGTTCGAACGCCCGTCCCCAGTGATGCGCACTTCCGCACGCCTCCATCCCGATCACGCAGGGCGGCAGACTCGCCACCGTCTGCAACAACTGACCGCGCTTCACGCGTCGGCTGAGCACCGCTCGCCCTCGCGCATCCACCCCGTGCAACTGGAACACGTTCTTCGCCACATCAATCCCCAATGTCGTGATGTGCATAACAGCCCCTCCCTTCTTTCTAATGATGAGTGTGGGTTGCGCACGCAACTACACCCATTGTGCCTCGTGTGAGACGCATGTGGGAAGAAGGCTGGGTCCATTTCATTAGCACAATTTGTTGGGGTGAACCCCTCGGGTGAGACACCAGAATTAGCACACTCGTGTGGGCCGAATGTTTTTTCTCACCCGCTTCATTCCCTCAGGATCAGCGGCTTCTGCT
>JAQBES010000177.1:0-4581 GCA_032123755.1 Nitrospirota bacterium | reverse complement strand
TGGAACCGTACCAGGGCCCATGATCCGAGTGATGGTAGGGGATACGGTTGATATCAGTTTGAAGAACCACAAGAGCAGTAAGGAAAGTCACAATATTGACTTTCATGCGGTCACTGGACCAGGTGGCGGAGCCGCGATGCTCAATACCGAGCCCGGGCAGGAAAGCAAGTTACGGTTTAAGGCCCTCAATCCTGGCCTCTTTGTCTATCACTGCGCCACCGCATCACCATCCATTCCTGAACACATTGCGAATGGAATGTACGGCGTGATCTTGGTTGAGCCGGTTGGTGGGCTTCCTCGTGTAGACAAAGAATATTATGTTATGCAAAGCGAGTTTTACACCAAAGGAGTTTCAGATCCAGCGAGGGGACACGAGGGGGATATTCCTAAGAAGGGCGAGCTTTTGGAGTTTTCGTTCGAAAACGGGTTAGCGGAACACTCCTCCCACGTGGTGTATAACGGCATGGCTGGTTCGCTTGTCAAAAATCCTCTTAAAGCCAAAGTCGGAGACAACGTTCGAATTTTCTTTGCCAACGCAGGACCGAACCACGTCGCATCGTGGCACATCATCGGCGAGATCTTCGACAAGGTCTGGTCAGAGGGTTCCTTGACAACAGCTCCCTTGGAGAACGTCCAAACCACCCTGGTACCTGCGGCTGGCTCTAGTATGGTAGAGTTTAAGGTCGAAGTGCCGGGAACCTATCTTTCGGTTGACCACTCGATCTTCCGCATCGCGAAAGGCGCCGTGGGCCTGCTGAAGGTGGATGGTCCAGAGAATCCGGAGATCTACAAAGGCCTGAAGTAATTCGCAGGCAGGTACTACGGATGATTGCAACTCAGAGCGTCTCCCATACCAGTGGCGCCTAGGGCGTCAGGGTCTTAAGGGTCGCGCATAAGTAAGGCAATCTGCGGGAGGGAGAGGCGAGCCTCTCCCTCCCGGTCTTATTATAGGATGGGTAGAAGAGATCGTAGTCTTCGGGATCCCGTCTGGGATCAGGGCTGGTACAGCGACGCTGGGCTAGTAGAAGCCACGCACAAGAACTTTCTCAGTGTCAGGGCATGAACTTTATGGGGGAGGGTGGGTTCAAATTCACGCGGTTCGACTCCAACCCTCGACACAAGCAGTACCCTTCCTCGGCGGTAGGCAATTTTCGGGAAACATGATCCAGATCACGATGCTGACCGTGGATGTGGCCCCGAAACTCAAGCTCAATAAATGAAGCAGGCAAGATCCCTCCCTGGTGATTCCCATAGAGTTGGACTTCGACGTTTTCAGCCCGCCATCGAACCGGAACCAGTATTTGGAAAACGGCGTGCAATTTGGCGCCGGCTTTGAGTATCAGGTCTGGGGAAAACATTTACTGTAGAGTAGGCCTGGACGGCCGGTTCCATCTTGCCATCAACCAGACGAATACGGTGAAGAACTTCGGCATGGCGGGCCCCCATGTTGACATTGAGTGTTAACTGACGTATAAATTTTTTTATCCTAAGGCTGACGACCTTGGCCTTGGATAGCCACCTCCTCATGCATCTGGAAGCAGGCTAGTTATTTTCGATCCATTCGATGCAGATCGTACGGAGTTTCTCGTGGACGGTGGAGAATCGGTTCCTTCGAGGAAAGCATCAAGGCCTGAATGGCCCAATCACTCTGCTCTCCCGAACCGAGTCTTCGCTTGACACCCAACGATTCAGCTCCCCAACGGCGCTGTCTGAAAGCTCATGCAATAATTGTCGCCACCGTCTTGTGGGTGCTCGTGCCAATGACAGTCCTGGCACAGGAGGCCCTCCTCGAATGGTTCCCGATCCGTCCCATCAACCTCGATGCGGTGTTGCGCCAGCAAACGTTCGCCCCGACTGACCGTGAATTTACCATCCAAGCCGGCATTACCGCCCTCCGCTATGGCGACATCGAGGTGCGTGGACTCTACCGCTACTTCAGCGAGCACAGCCGCGAGGAGGATCACGGGTTCGAGACGAACCAGCATGCCATCCTGGTCAATCCCCGTTGGAACAATTTCATCGATATCCTGAACTTCCCCAAGTCCGCGCCGATTTCCAGGACGATCCGCCACATCTTGTTCGGGCCGCTCGAAGATCGCGCGGTGCCCTATGTCGGACTCCTTGCGGGAACGAACTACCCAGGGAATGGGCCCCATTCACCTGGGTATTTCATCGGAGGGCAACTCGGCGTGCGATTCCCGATTGCCTTCGGAGTGTCGCTCGATATCGCCGTGGAACACAATCGGTTTCAAGTCCACTTCCACGACAAGACAAAAGAGGCCCAGCAGTGGGTCCTAACCACAGGGGTACGATTCTGATGCGCGCGCGCGATTCGCACTCTCCCAGTCAATGGCTGCTCGGCCTGATCCTCCTGCTCAGCCTTGGGACGAACGGCTGCGGGTTGATCTATGACGCGGTTCAACGTGTGGTGCCGATCTCCACTGATGAACTGGACTCCATCTGCGATCGGCGGCGCGTTCAGATCGGTATGGCAACGGAACCATTCCTCCCGTTTGTATTCCCAGCCATCTGGACCGGCGAGGGCGCCCGGGTCACTGGTTTAGAGGTCGAGGTCGTAAAATACATAACGGCAGCCTTGTCGCAGCACTGCGGAAGTCCGGTCACCCCGGTTTTACATCTGGTTCTGTTCCGAGACCTATTTACGATCTTGAACGAGGGTCAGCTTGATCTGTTCGTTTCAGCCGTGTCTGCCAATGCGCCGACGCCTTTACGGGCCGGGTTCGCGTATTCCAATCCGTACTTCTACAATGGGGACATTGGCGGCATTGCGCTGCGTCCAGAGATCGTGGAGCAAGTGCGCGCCAGTCATCGTGCACAGGTTCAGAACCCTCCCCCAGACGGATTGATCGCGAACGAGATGGCCCTGGCTGGACTGACGATCGCGGCGCAGAAATGGACTACGGCGCATATCTATGCCGAAGCGAACTTGCAAGCGAATAGGCTCGTATTGTGCGACTCCTTGCCGGCCGCGTTTGAGTACGCCGATGCCGCTACCGACCCTGCCATTGACGTCATCCTAGGAGCGAAGCCGGTCCTTGAATTTATGGTGACGCGGGTGCGAAAGGATTGGCGACTCCTGACACTCGACCAGGAAGCCCCCCTGAGTTTGTCTCGCGGGCACTATGCCGTCGTGATGGCGGAGGACAGCTACCGGCTCCGTTGGTTCGTCAATAATGTGCTCTTCAAATTGGATGAATCGGGGAAGTTAGCTGAGATGCGGAAGCGTTGGCTGGAGGAATCGTATGCCTTCCCACGTCGAGCGGCAGCTGAAGGCCTTCCGTTCGATGTGGAGAAGATGGTCGCGCATTACGATCAAGGCACGTGTCAAGTGGAGCCGGCTCGCTGAGGGGAAGGAATGGAGACAATATGAGGAAGGTGTGGATCGCCGTGACCGCAGTGCTCGTCGCGTTCATCACCGTCCAGGTTATCTTGCCGCGATCGGGTTGGGCTGTTGAGCGTGCAGAGGCGGAAGAGACTGCTCGGTTATTGGCCAAGTTGCTCGATGCCGGACGATTAGTCATTGAGCTGAATCAATCGTTGATTGACGATCGACATAAGGGAAACAAGGGATTTACCCCCGAGGTATTTGAACTGCAACTCGTACAGGAATTTCGCCAGCAGACCGGCATTGATCTCTCGAATCTCTCAGGCACGCCTGAGTCTATCACGCTGTCTCCCATGGCCAAAAGATTGTTGTTCGATTTTGTTCTAGCCAGCAAGGAGGTTGTCCGCGATGCCCAGGTCGTGATCAATCAACGCGGAATCGGGTACAAGAATTTCATCCCGGCCACCTTTGGTAGCCAGGCTGCCGCACGTTTTTCAACACAATCGCATATCAGGCTGAAACAAACAGCCTTGAACCCACGTAATCTTAGTAATGAGCCGGACGACTACGAAGCCTCAGTGCTGAAGAGGCTGTCAGGACTTCCACGTGCCGAAGTGTTCATCAGCGAACTCGCCGATCATGGGCAGACGCTGCATGTTGTAATGCCGATCTATTACGTCACCGCCTGTTTGACCTGCCACGGTGAGCCCAAAGGCGACATCGATATCTCAGGCTATCCCAAGGAAGGCCATCGCGAAGGGGATCTCGCAGGGGCGATCACCGTCATGACGCCGCTGGCCGGTAACGGCGTGAACCGTTAAACGTCAATCGTGAACCGTCCTGGAAGGATAAGAACCGGACAGGGCACGTGTCATGCCGAACCTAGCATGAGCGCTCGTTATCTTTCTATGAGTTCTTTGAGGCGCCGATCCAGGGAATACCGGGTGAGGCTGAGCTACCTGGCAGCAGTCGGTATATTATTGCCGTCCGGCAATCGAAGCACTTCTTGAATGAACGCATGCTCGATTTCAGCCGGGATTGTTTCCCCAGTTTCGATTCGAGCCTCGTTTATCTCCCTCCAGCATGGTCACCGCTACCGACTCCGATCTCTGTAGTAGTTCAGCAGGAAGGTTGTCTGCCTCCATAGCTCATTGTGCTACACGGCCTTTGCGTGCAGCCAAAGGATGTTTCGAGACGGGGGTATGGTGTTCCAACCCAAGAAACTCACACTTGCC
>JAQBES010000176.1:0-2554 GCA_032123755.1 Nitrospirota bacterium | reverse complement strand
AGCCGGCGATGCCCCTGCCGATTTGACCCGATGTGCGCGCCGCCGGACCGGGCACCTGGGCGCTGACAGGGCCGAATGCCGGAAAAAACCACACGCGCGCGAGCTAGATCAATGGGGTACGAATGGATTCGGTGGCCTGCTGGCATGGTGGGGCCTGCCCGAGGTGAGCATCGCTGTCATCCGCTTGATGAACTGCCCCCGCTTGGGGACTGACGTGCGTCTATGCGGGCGCAGGCCAGGGCGGGGCGCTGAATAGCTTCTCGGTGACGTGCTGCAACAGTGCCTTGACCGGACAACTGGAGGACAGGTGCAGGCACACGCGGTCTTTGTACTGCACCACGCGCACGGCGAGCTTGAACAGCTTGACGATCACGGTCGAGGGCTGGGCATTGGCCAGTTCAGTGCCGACGAGGACCTCGGTGCGCAGCGTTTGGTGCAGGACGTAGGCGGCGCAGGAGAAGAACAGCCGCATCTGGTTGGCCAAGAAACTGCTGTCGGAGGTGCGGTCACTGGCCAGATCGTTCTTGATCGTTTTGATGAAGTTCTCGTCCTGACCGCGCGCGCAGTACAGATCGCGGTAAACGCACTCGGCACTGGGCAAGTCCAAGGAGGTGACGACGAAACGGGGATTATCGCCGCGCGCCATCACTTCGGCCTTGAGGATGGTACGAAAGTCGCCGGGCCAGGAACCGGCACGGTAGTCGACCTCGTGGTAGGTGCGGGTGCGCTCCGGCACACCGGCGCCGGCGCGTTGGGCGTTCTCGATGCGCAGCGCATGGAGCTTGCGGGTGTCGGCCAAGAACGGCTCGGCCCGTGGCGTGAGGGCCCGGTTACCGGCGAGGCCGAAAATAAAATCCGTCAACGGATCGGCCATCGCCAAGGCCATCAACTCGGGGTTGGAGAAGTGTCCGTCGCCGCGCAGGATAATGCGCGTTTGCGGCCACGCGGCCCGCAGCCGCTTGAGCACACGCTTGAGAATCATCGCGTTCTCTGCGCCGGTGGGGCGCTTGCCGGGACGCAGCACCGCGGTGATGAACTTCCCCGAGAGGCCCTCGAAGAGAAACAGCGGCAAGTAGCAATGACTGCCGTAATGATGATTGTAGAAGGCGAACTCCTGCTGGCCATGGGTGGCGTCTTCGGAGTGGTCCATGTCGAGCACAATCACCTGTGGCGCCTTCGGGTAGCTGGCAATGAAGGTCTCGACGAAGGCCTGGGCAATGCGGTAAAGGTCGCGCACGCTGACCCCGTTCTCTAGGCGCGAGAAGGTCGGTGCACTGGCCAAGTCCATTGCCGCATCGAGCGGTTTACGTTCCAGCCCAAGTTTGAACAGAGGATCGCGCCGCAGCGCATTGGCGTCGTTGCCGTCTTCGTAGGCACAGGCGATCTGGTAGACCCGCTGGGCGATCATTTCACGCATCTCGTGGGTGACATAGGACGGATGGCGCCAATCATCGATCGCTGCGCTCAACCGCTCGGTCAGGCCGATCTGCCGATCAACCCCGCGCAGGATCATGGGGCCAAAGTCCGACGACATGGCGCCGCCGTCGAAGTCGCCACGGACACTGAACCCGGCGACTGGGGGAAAACGCAGCTGTTCTGGGGTAGACTCGGACATGGGCGACCTCGTTTAGCTTCTTCCGAAGTGTTCTTGGTGGAACACCCATTTTATCAATGGGTTGAACGAGAGTCGCCCTTTTTTATGAATAATTCGGCATCCTTCAATTCTCGGTTTACACTTTACTTGAAGGGAAGATGACCAGTCTAGGAGTACCAATATATCTCCTGATTAGAAAGATGTTTCAGCCAACCGTCCCTTTGGCTGAGAAGGTACCCACTGAGTCTGTCGAAGGTGCCAAATTGGCCCCAGGTCCAACGCTGTATACCGCCAACTTGGAGGGTGCCACAGCGCTCGGCGGCCCAAGCTGAAGCTCCTTCCTAATCAGGATACATCTTGAGGAACTCCGATTTGATTGCATCCATGCACTCCCATAAATTCTAGACAGCCGATACGTCTTCATGTATAAGCAAGCTGGGAAAATGTTTTTCAGCTTTCTTAGCATTGAGACTTACATCTATGGTGTTACTAAATTCGGCCGATCGCCCGTGTGTTCTTGAAGACCAATTTGAGAGAAGACGATTTACTCGCCGCACCGATCTTACAAACGAAATACGCTTGGCGATAGCCACTAGCGCGCTGTATGCCAAGATGAACGGTGTATGGGGAACGATAACCGATCTAGCAAATGTATACCAAGTCTCCAGACCTTTTGTCTATTCACTTGCTGACGATTTAAAGGAAGCCGGACAGTTTCTCTTTAGGGAAGCGGCAAAATTGGTCTCCCCCTCATCTCATCGAGAACTGGCCATTCAGACAATATTGTCGCTTCGACTGGAGGCGCGTAGCAGTATCGGTGCGATCTCGACAGTCATGAATCGATTCGGACATAAGCTGTCCTCCACTGGATCCATTAGCCAAGTACTGCCACGTATCGGGAGGCTGCTGCCGACGACGATATCCACAGAAAACGGCAACATCCAGTATCTTGTCTTCGCT
>JAQBES010000175.1:0-5342 GCA_032123755.1 Nitrospirota bacterium | reverse complement strand
GCCCACCACCGAGCCAGGTCTGTACGATCTCGTCCTCGATCCTGAACATCTGTCGCTCACCATGCACGAATCTTGTGGCCATCCGAGCGAGCTCGACCGTGCGCTCGGGTACGAAGCCAACTATGCCGGCACCAGCTTTCTCACGACCGACAAACGAGGGACCTATCGGTACGGCTCTCCGCAGGTGAATCTCGTGGCCGACAACCTTGAGCCGCAGACCCTCGCCGCGACTGGCTATGATGACGATGGCGTGGCCTGCCAGCAGTGGGACATTGTGCGCGACGGCCTCTTCGTCGGCTATTGCACGAACCGCGAGGTCGCGCCAAAAATCGGCGAGATTCGCTCGCGCGGTTCCAATCGGGCGGACAGCTGGGGCAGCGTCCCGATCGTCCGCATCGCGAACATCGGTCTGGAGCCTGGCTCTGCCACCCTCGACGAGCTGCTCGCCGATGTGAAACGGGGTATCTACATCGAAGGCCACGGGTCCTACAGCATCGATCAACGACGGTATAACTTCCAGTTCGGCGGCGACGCATTTTGGCTGATCGAGAACGGGAAACGGACACACATGGTTCGTGATGTCATCTACCATGGGATCACGCCGGAGTTCTGGGGCAGCTGCGACGCGGTCGCGGATCGGTCGCACCGCCGGCGGTATGGGTTCATTACGTGTGGCAAGGGCCAGCCGGGCCAGTCAGGCTGGATGACCCACGCGGCGTCCCACGCGCGGTTCCGCAACGTGAACGTCATCGGAGGGCAGGGGGGATCATGAGCGCGACCGGCAACAGGACCTGGCCGAAGCTGACGAGCCGGGACGAGTTTCGGTTTCTCGCGGAGCAGGTTTTCAAACGTTCGACCGGTGACCACACGCTTGTCTCCTTGCATGATCAGCAGAGTGGGACGACGCGGTTTGCGAATAATCAGATTGTCCAGAACGTCGCTACGAGGCGCGGATCTTTGACGGTGACGGTGGCGTTCGGGCGGAGTCATGGCACCGCCGGCACGACGGACTTTACCGCGGGGGCGGTGCAAGAGACGGTGGCCAGAGCCACGCAGATCGCGCACCTGTCGCCGGACGATCCGGAATACCTCCCGCCCGGCGCGCCACAAGCGTATGTGAGGGTTCCTACGGCGCGAGCCGAAACTGCCGCAGCCGGACCGGCCCGTCGACTGGAATATACGAATGAGGCGATCGGGCAATGCCGGATGGAAAATCTTGGTGCAGCCGGCATGGTGTCCTCGTCGATGGCGACGGTCGGAGTGGCAGCCAGTACGGGACTTTTCGCCCATGAAGAACGGACCGATGCACGATTCAGCCTTACGGTTCAGGCCGGTGAGGCCACCGGCTGGGGTGCTGCGGCTCATCGGTCCATCGATCATTTGAGGGTCCAGGAGCGGACACTCACCGCGATTGGTAAGGCCAAGCGTGGACTGGAGGTGCGCGAGCTTCCGCCAGGGCGCTACAAGGTGATTCTTGAGCCGGCTGCCGTCGCGGGGCTGTGGTCTTTGCTGCTCCGGACGCTCGATGCGAAGTCCTGCGAGAAAGGCACGAGTGCATTCTCAGGCAAACTGGGGCAGCCAATCGTCGATAATCGACTGACGCTCCGCAATATGCCGGAGCACGAGGATCTCCTGGGCATCGGGTTCACCGCTGATGGATTGCCGACCATGGCATCCGACTGGATTGTTGAAGGGGTGCTCACGCAGCTTGCCTACGATAGGTTCACGGCGAAGGTGCGAGGGATCGATCAGATCCCCACGCTCGACGCCCCCTGTCTCTCAGGAAGTGGAGCCACCTTGCCGGGGCTCCAAGAATTGATCAAGAGCACGGAACGCGCCATCCTGGTGACGAATTTCTGGTACATTCGGACGGTCAATCCGACCGACCTCACCATGACCGGTATGACGAGAGACGGCACCTTTCTCGTCGAGAACGGAGCCATCGTGTCGGCGGTGAAGAACTTGCGGTTTCACGAGAGCCCACTGCGGGCCTTCAACCGTATCGAGGCCTTCACCAACCAGGCTGAAGCGATCACGTCCGAAACCGGCAAGTTCCTCGTGCCGGCGATGACGCTCCGCGACTTCAACTTTTCCAGCGTCACCCGTTTCTGAAGTTCGTTTGTATGAGCTGACAACCGACCAGCAGTCTGTTGACTCGGCGGGAGAGCAAGCGTAGACAAGAGTGGGGGGATATAGAGATGTGTATGCCAAGGTGGTGCCTCATGAGTGTGATGGGAGTGAGTCTGCTGGGTGCCGGCTGCAACATCGGGGGAACGTCGAGGCAGGAGGATCTTGGACAAGGGATCGTGCGGGGCACGCTGGGAGCGCAGCCAGCCGGCAATGTGCCGGCCACATTACCCACGATGCCCGCCAATTTCTTATCCTTCAACGGCCAAGTGACGGCGATTGAAGGTGGAGCCTATGTGCTTCGGGAAGTCAGTGGTATCGAACGTCGCGTTTCGCATGACGAAAATACTCGAATCGATCGACCGGCCCATGTCGGGGATCGAATTGAAGCGTTCCTGGATGACAGAGGCCGCGCAGTCATTATCCGGAACATCGACCAGGGTGGACAACCGCAGTAGAACAGGGTGCATTGGGCATGGAGGGAGAAACGTACTCATGCGGATGAGTGGGGGATCGCTATTCGCTGCATGCCTGGTAGTAGGTATCACCTATTGGCTTGCGATGTTTTCATTGGTAGAAGTTGCCTCTGCAGACGAGGTAGACGTTCCTCCGCTCTTCGACAATCTAGGTTCCCACCTTCATCCCATCACCACCACATCAGAACAGGCCCAACGTTATTTCGATCAGGGGCTCCGACTTGTCTATGCCTTCAACCACGAAGAAGCGATCCGGTCGTTTGAAGCTGCGACGCATCTCGACTCGCAGGCGGCCATGCCCTATTGGGGCATGGCGCTGGCGCTCGGCCCCAACATCAATAGTGCGATGGAGAAAAAAGCCGAACGTCGCGCCATCGAAATGGTCCAACAGGCCCGGCGATTGGCAGACCGTGCCACTCCCGTGGAGCAAGCCTACATCGACGCGTTAGCCACCAGGTATCTGGGCCGGAAGGGGGCCAAGCGCAAGAGCCTCGATGAGGCCTATGCGAAGGCCATGCGATTGGTGGCGCAGCGATTCCCCGAAGATGCCGATGCTGCCACCTTGTTTGCGGAAGCGCTGATGGATCTGCGGCCCTGGAATTTCTGGAAGCCGGATGGAGGACCGCAGCCTGGCACGGACGAGATCGTCACTACCCTCGAGTCCGTACTCGCGCAGAACCCCGATCACCCGGGGGCCTGCCACTACTACCTGCACGCGGTCGAGGCGTCGTCGCAACTGGAACGGGCCTTGCCCTGTGCGGAGCGGCTGCCTGGCTTGATGCCGGGGGCCGGTCATCTCGTGCATATGCCCGCCCACATTTATATGCGACTGGGGAAGTACCACGAAGCGGCGGAGCTGAATCAGCAGGCAGCCGACGTCGATCAACAGTACTTGGCCGGCCGAAACCAGACCGGCGAGTACGCCGACGGCTATTACACGCACAATCTCCATTTTCTCTGGGCCTCCTTGGCGATGGAGGGGCGCAACGTCGAAGCCATGCAAGCGGCTCGCGACTTGACGGCGACCATTACAACGGAGGAAGCCCGCAAAGACCGCTGGAAGGAACTCTACCTCCCGACGCCGATCTTTTCGATGATTCGGTTCAGCCGGTGGCAGGAGTTGCTCCGGGAACTTCCGCCGCCCAAGGAGTTACGCTTGATGGAAGGGATGTGGCGACTGGGGCGCGGGCTCGCTTTGGTTGCGACTGGCCGGCTCCCCGGGGCTGAGGGTGAACACGTCGCCCTGGCCGGCCTCACGAAGCAGATACGCCGGGATCGCACGACGGAAGAAAAGACCGAGCGGGTGCTGCTCAAGATTGCTGAGCGGATCCTGGCAGGGGAAATCGCTGCAGGCCGCCAGCGCTATGATCACGCGATCCGGCTGTTCGAGGACGCGATTAAAATGGAAGAGGCGCTCCCCTACTCGGAGCCGCCGCTCTGGCCCTTGTCCGTACGGCACCATCTTGGGCCGGTGCTCTTGCTGGCCGATCGCCCGTCCGAAGCGGAAGCGGTCTATCACGCGGACCTGCTGCACCATCCGGACAACGGGTGGGCGCTGAGCGGATTGATCCAGAGCCTTCGGGCCCAACAGAAGGAGGATCAGGCGGCTGAGGCCGAGGATCGTTTCAAGAAGGCCTGGGGCCATGCCGACTTCATTCCAACTGTTTCTCGAATGTGAAGCGTGAGCGAGACAAGCAAGACGTGCGCGACAGGCGCGACACAAAGTTCGACGTTCGGGTTCGAAGTTCCGAAAACCTCGAACTCCCCCGTCTCGCCCGTCCCGCTTTTCTCGCCCGTCTCGCACGTGCAGCGTAAGGCTTCACCATGCTATTCGACTGAGTCAGTGAGGAGGATCGTCTCATGAGAAAGCCAACTGCTCTCTTAGTTCTAACTGTCGCCCTGTACCTACTCGGAGCGTGGAACGTCCAGTCGACCAGCCAGGCTGCAGCGGACACGGCTCCCGGCAAGGCCTACTTCGCGGGGGGCTGTTTCTGGTGCATGGAAGAAGCCTTCGAGAAGCTTGAGGGGGTGCTGTCTGTGACCTCGGGATATATGGGGGGTACGGTCGCCAATCCGAGCTATGAAGCGGTGTCCGCTGGACGAACGGGGCATGCGGAATCGGTCGAAGTGGTCTATGACCCAGCCAAAGTGAGCTATCAGAAGTTATTGGATGCCTTTTGGCACAATGTCGATCCGATCACGCCGAACGCACAGTTCTGCGACCACGGCAGTCAGTATCGCTCCGCCGTTTTCTTTCAGACCGACGAAGAGAAACGGGCGGCGGACACCTCCCAACAGTCGATCGAGCAATCGAGTCGATTCACAGAGCCGATCGTTACGCAGATTGTGCCGGCTGCTCAGTTCTATCCAGCCGAGGAGTACCATCAGGACTTCTACAAGAAGAACCCCCTCCGCTACAAACTCTACAAATATAATTGCGGGCGCGTCAGTCGGTTGGAAGAGTTATGGGAAAAATCGTAACGTCAGCCGGGCGTCTTCTCCCATCCTCCTGACACTTCAGAAGAGTCGCGCGACAAGCCTCCCCCGCTCGGTGTATATTTCTGGCCCTAAAGAACCTGTGCCAATATCTTTGCCCAATGAGGTGCGGTCCGTGAAACGTCCGATCAGACAATCGACCAGAAAACCAGTGATAGGTGTCATGGGTCCGGCCAAGGCCGGCATCCGAGAATTGGCCGACGCCAACATCTTGGGAGAACTCATCGCACGGCAAGGCTGGGT
>JAQBES010000174.1:0-4641 GCA_032123755.1 Nitrospirota bacterium | reverse complement strand
CCAGCCGAGCACGTCGCGCAGGGCGAAGTGGGGGACAAACGGCATGGTGCGAGGCTTTTCGCGCTCGATTTCCGGCGGGACGCTCATCCCTTGCAACTGAAAGGCAGGGTGTGACGGTGCTGGCGCCGAGTGAGGCAGCGAACGCACTGGCGTCTTCAGTGACACCTCAACCTTCCGCCGGTCGGTCACCGGCGGCGGCGGCAAAACAGCTTAAGGCGGATGCCACGTTAACTGGTCAAGTGTCGGTGTACCAGGAACGGGTGGGTGGCCGCTTTGGCGCTAACCCCCCGGCAACGGTAGGTTTTGAAGCCAAGGTCGTCGCGGCTGACGGACAAGTTCTGTGGGAAGGGAATTATTACGAGAGGCAGCGGCCGCTGACGGAAGACGTTATGGGATTTATTCAGCGGCATGGAGTGTTTGTCACGGCGGAGGAGTTGGCGATCTACGGGGTTGAACATATGCTCCTCGAATTTCCGTTTGGAACGGTAGGGAAACGCTAGCAAGGGACGGTTTTTGAATGCTCGTTATTCCCGCGATTGATTTGAAAGATGGCCGCTGCGTACGGTTGCGTCAGGGCGACATGGCGGCCGAGACGGTCTATTCCGATGACGTGCCGGCTATTGCGAAACAGTGGCAACAAGGGGGGGCGACGCTGATCCATGTGGTGGATCTGAATGGAGCCGTAGACGGGGAGCCACGCAATCTTCTCCAGATCGAAGCGATCATTCGCACCGTGAGCGTGAAGGTGCAGGTCGGGGGAGGGATCCGGTCGATCGAGACGGTGCGGCGCTATCTCGGGGCTGGTGTGAGCAGGGTGGTGCTCGGCACAGCGGCAGTGACCGATCGGTCTTTCTTGGAGAAAGCCTGTCTAGAGTTTCCTCGTCAGATTCTGTTGGGACTGGATGCGCGGGATGGGAAGGTGGCAGTCAAAGGGTGGACGGCGGTGTCGGAGACGAAGGCGATCGATCTGCTCAGAGAATTGGCAGGCTATGCCTTGGGTGCCGTGATCTATACGGACATTTCCCGCGATGGTATGTTGGGTGGGCCAAATCTGGTGGCGTTGAGGGAGGTGGTTGAGCTGTCGTCTTTCCCCGTGATCGCCTCCGGTGGGATTTCGCGCGTCGAAGACTTGCGGGCCGTGCAGGCACTCGGTCCACGGGTTGAAGGTGCGATCGTTGGGAAAGCGCTCTACGATGGGAAACTCGACTTTCGGGCCGCGGTCGCGGCCCTCCGTGAGGCGTAAGGCGTAAGGCGTGAAGATCACGACAAAGAGAGTGTTTCACCTCACGTCTTACCCCTCACCCCTGACGGTTTAAGTATGTTGACCAAGCGTATTATCCCCTGCCTCGATGTTAAAGACGGTCGTGTCGTTAAAGGCGTGAGCTTTGTGAACTTGCGCGACGCAGGAGATCCGGTCGAAGTGGCCACGGTCTATGATCGAGAAGGAGCGGATGAACTCTGTTTTCTGGACATCACCGCTTCTCATGAAAATCGAAAGACCATCATTGACGTGGTTGAGCAGACGGCGGCGCGGGTGTTCATGCCGCTGACCGTCGGTGGGGGAGTGAGAACGCTCAAGGACATCCGGGCGCTGTTGAATGCGGGCGCGGATAAAGTGAGCATCAATACGGCGGCAGTCCAACGGCCTGAATTTGTGAAGGAAGCGGCGGAGAGGTTTGGGACGCAATGTATCGTCGTGGCGATCGACGCCAAGCGCCGCGCTGCGCCGACGGCAGGGTGGGAAGTGTTCACCCATGGCGGCCGCAAGTCGACCGGTCTTGACGTCGTCGAATGGGCGAAGACGATGGTGCAGTACGGGGCCGGTGAGATATTGCTCACAAGCATGGATCAAGATGGGCAACGGCAGGGCTATGACCTCGCGTTGACGGCCACCGTGTCGGAGGCTGTGTCGATTCCGGTGATTGCGTCAGGCGGCGTGGGGAGTTTGGCCCACCTCTATGACGGATTCGTCAGGGGCAAGGCCGATGCGGTGCTGGCCGCGTCTATTTTTCACTTCCGGACTCACACGATTCCGGAGGCGAAAGCCTATCTTCGACAGAAGGGAGTGGCGGTTCGATAATGGATGTGGGGCGATTGAAATTCGATGCGCAGGGGCTGATTCCGGCAGTTGTGCAGGATTGGCGGGATGGCACGGTGCTGATGGTAGCTTTCATGAACCAGGAGGCACTGCAGAAGACCGTTGAGACGAAGTCCGTGCATTTCTGGAGCCGTTCGCGTCAGACGCTATGGGAAAAGGGTGAGACCTCCGGTCACAAGCTGCAGCTCAAAGACCTGTTTTTAGATTGTGACGGTGATGCCCTTCTCGTGAAGGTTGAGCCGGTCGGCCCGACGTGCCATACGGGGGAGCGGGCCTGCTTCTTTTCCCGTCTGGACTCGCCAGAGACGAAGACGCCCGAGTCCTGGGGCGGAATTTTCGAACGGCTCTACCAGATGATCCAAGAGCGGAAGCGTCAGCCCTCGAGTGAGTCCTACACGTCCACACTGCTGGAAGGTGGTGTCGATCGTATCCTGAAGAAAGTCGTTGAGGAAGCCGGCGAGGTGGCGATTGCAGGGAAGGGTGGGAAGAAAGACGAGATCGTTCACGAAACGGCGGATCTGCTGTTCCATACCTTGGTGGCGCTGGGGTATCACGGCATCACACTTCAAGACGTCTATCAGGAATTGGCGACGCGGTTCGGGAAGTCTGGCTTGAGAAAAGGAACCACGCCATGAGCGAGTGCCTCTTTTGTAAAATCGTCGCGAGAACCATTCCCGTAGCGCTCGTCTACGAGGACGACATGCTGGTTGCGTTCGACGATATCAATCCACAGGCTCCGACGCATACGCTTGTCATCCCCCGAAAACATGTGGCCTCGATTGCAGAGCTTCAAGATTCTGATGTCGAACTACTCGGGCGTCTGATGCTGGCCGGCAATACGATCGCAACACAGAAGGGGATTGCTGATGCCGGGTACCGCTTTGTCGTCAATACCGGTCTGCATGGCGGCCAGAGCGTGTTTCATCTTCATCTCCATGTCTTGGGCGGGCGCCATCTCGCTTGGCCTCCCGGCTAGCGCATTTTCACCACGTGTAATCCCACAATGATAATGTCCGCTTTCACCACGATAGAAATGTCCTCTTCGTTGCTAGACTGTCGGCCCTCACAAGGAGGGACAGATGGTCAGAGAGGACAGGGTCATCATGAGTGTGAAGGAACTCCGGCGGGTGCACGTGATTCGCCAGACGATGGAGAAGAAGCTGACGCAGGTCCAGGCGGGCACCGTGCTGGGGCTGACGACACGCCACATCCGGCGCCTCATCGAGCGGGTGGAACAGGCGGGCGACCACGGGCTCGCGCATCGGGGACGGGGCAAGCCCTCGAACCGGCGGATCCCGGACAAGGTTAAGGCCATGATGCTGAAGCTGTACGAGCAGCGGTATGGGGATTTCGGGCCGACGTTGGCGGCCGAGAAGCTGACCGAGCGGCACGGGCTCACGCTCAGCGACGAGACCCTGCGGCGGTGGCTGCGGGCGCGCGGGATCGAGCATTTCACGCGACGGAAGCGGCCCCATCGGGCGTGGCGGGAGCGGAGAGCCCACGTGGGGGCACTCCTCCAACTGGATGGTTCGCACCATGACTGGTTCGAGGGGCGCGGGCCCCGGTGCGTACTGATGGCCTACATCGATGACGCGAGCAGCCGGGTGTTTGCGCGGTTCTATGCGTACGAAGGCACCCTCCCGGCGATGGACAGCTTCCAGCGCTATGTGCAGCACTATGGGATTCCGCTGGCCATCTACGCGGACAAGCATACGACCTATCAATCACCGGCCCCGCCCACCGTGGACGAGCAACTCGCCGGCGTGACACCCACGAGTCAGTTTGGGCGGGCACTGAGTGAGCTGGGAGTCGAGCTCATCGCGGCCCACTCACCGCAGGCCAAGGGGCGGGTGGAGCGGCTGTTTAAGACGGTGCAGGATCGCCTCGTGAAAGAGCTGCGCCTGGCGGGCATGGCCACGCTCGAGGCCGCGAATCGGTTTCTGGAGGAGTGGCTGCCGCTCTACAACCGGCGCTTTGCGGTCCCGCCGGCCCAGGCCGCCGATCTGCATCGGCCGAAGCCGGCAGGCGGGGCTCTGAACCGGATCCTGTGCATCAAGACCACGCGATGCCTGCGCCGTGACTGGACGGTGGCCCACCACGGACACCTCTATCAGGTGCGGACGAATGTCCGAGCGGCCCACGTCATCGTCGAAGACCGAGTGGATGGGACGATGCGGATGACCCACAAGGGCCGGCCACTGACCTATCACGCCATCCCCGATCGTCCCGAGAGATTGGCTGAGCCTCCCAAGGCCCAAGTCCCTCGGCGTCCGGTCAAGCCGACCTCGGCTCATCCGTGGCGCAAGCGGCTGCTGCCGACACGAGACACACACGCGGCGGCGGCCGAAACATAAAACCGGACATTTCTACTTTGGGAAGAAGAGGACATTTCTATTTGGGCTTGACATTCGCGCGAAAAGTCCTTGACAGGGAGGCGGCGAATCATTAAACTGACCCATCAGTCACATTTGAGTATATAGTCATATATGAATGATTGTGGCTGGAGGGAGGTTGTCATGATGCAGGCTGACGTGGAGATGAGC
>JAQBES010000173.1:0-3373 GCA_032123755.1 Nitrospirota bacterium | reverse complement strand
TTTTAACGCGTCCTGCTTGCTCTTTGGAAGCAACTGAACTATCAATGATAGGCGGGTAATTTGCTTCACAGAGAGTTGCATGACTTGTGGAGCCATCGCTGTGACCAGTGATCTCCGAAGATGTTAACGAACGTGCAGGGAACGGATACCTGCAGAAAGAGTTTGTGCAATGGCAAAAATCCTTGTGGTCGATGATGCGCCAAGCATTTTAGATCTCCTCAAGGTCGTTCTTCGCCGCAAGGGACACGAGGTAGTCCTGGCGGACAAGGGCCGAACGGGGTTGAACCTGTTCCGACAGGAGCGACCGAATGTGACGATTTTGGATTTGATGTTGCCTGATATAGGGGGGCTGGACGTACTCAGGGAGATTCGGACCCTCGATCCAAACACGCCGGTCATCATCCATACAGGGTATGCAACGGAGGAGAGAGAGCAGCAGGCCCGTGAGTTGGGCGTGACCGAATTCCTCAAAAAGGGCTTCTCATTGCACACCCTGGGAGCGACGCTGGAACGTGTCCTGAATCCGTCGAGTGACGAACGACGGCAGTTCCCACGTTTTTGGGTTCAATTCCCGATTTCCTTCTTGCAAGATGGAGTAAGGATTGGCGATGGCACCGGCTATGATCTGTCTGCGGGGGGCTGTACGGTAGAGAGCCAGGCGCCCGTACGAAAAGGCGACTATGTGGCGCTGCAGCTCTATCTGCCTGACCACCAAGAACCGACCACACCAGTGATGGTTGAGGTAGCGGTGGTCCGTTGGGCCACCCAACAGAAGTTTGGTCTGGAATTCATCAGCCTACCGAGCGGGGATCAACAGCGACTTCGCCAGTATGTAACGACTCTCCAGACTCCCAGTCCTGAAGGTTCCGTGTCCCGAACCTAGGAATTACTGGAGATTGAGGCAACTGCTGACCCGTCCCCCGCATTGTACCAGCTCACCGGCTGCGGCTCGGCCCGTAAAATGAGGGACTCAATCGGTCTACGACTTCCCTCGTTGATTCATTTAGCAACACCACTTGCGTGGAGTCTAATCTTCTCCTCCACGCTGGCCATTAATTTAGCAAATTGTTCAGGTTGTGGTGCCGTTCTCGGATCGAAACATCCGGCATCTCGTAACAAGTATAAATAATCGAAATCGGCGAGCCACTTGCTTTTTTGGTTTCTTTCTTCCGCAAGAGAATAGTAAATCTCGTGGAGAGGGGTCTGCGGCGCTGAGCGTTGTATGGCTGTAACACAGTTGAGTATGGTTGAAGCGCTCTTTTTGTGAATGATGTGCAGTCCCATTGGTGAGTTCATGAAAAAGACCAAGGCGGCGCCAGCAGCGATGACCGCTAGAACGATAAAGAGGACTTCCATGATCCCCTCCCTTGCTCATACAGCATTCTCAAGGCTTGAGTTCTAACTCCGAGTGCAAGACCACAGGCTCTGCTGGGTTTCGGTGTTGCCATGACAACGAGAGGCTACAGACACCTGAGTGCCGAAGAACGTGAGACCGTGAACGTGGAATGGCCCATCGTTGGCTGCGACAGAATAATGAATGGGGAAGTGACGGAGTGGGATGGAGCCCACAGGGCATGAGGGAGTCCTCGGTGCTGGTGCCGGAGGCCGGGATTGAACCGGCATGGGCCTTTTGGGCCCGAGGGATTTTAAGTCCCTTGCGTCTGCCAATTTCGCCACTCCGGCATGGGGGCGGATTCTAGCATATTTAGCAGCGGGCCCCGAATACCATCGCCGATGGCATAGACCCAGGCCGCGCTCGCGGGAAAGTGCTCCTCCACGGATGATCTTCAGGCATGATCTCGACGGGGCATATTAGCTTCCCGGGCCTGCACCGATGATCCTCATGTCGTGCTCGCGGTGGACGGCTGTCTCTTAAATTTCAAGGAATATCCGGGCGGGATCTTCGATGCACGCCGTGATGTGCTTGAGGAACGTCACCGCTTCGCGGCCGTCTATGATCCGGTGATCATAGGTGAGCGCGACGTACATCATGGGTCGGATCACGACCTGCCCGTCATGAGCGACGGGTCGGTCTTGAATCGCGTGGAGCCCGAGGATGCCGCTCTGCGGGGGATTGACGATCGGGGTAGAAAGCAGCGAGCCATACACCCCGCCATTCGAGATCGTGAACGTACCGCCCTGTAATTCCTCCAATGTAAGCTGATTGGCCAGCGCACGCCGGGCAAAATCGGCGATAGCGGTCTCGATCTCGGCAAATCCCAAGCGCTCAGCGTTTCGCAATACCGGCACGACCAAGCCGCGGCCGCTCCCAATGGCGATCCCGATGTCGTAGTAGTGGCGGTAGACAATGTTGGTCCCGCGGATCTCGGCGTTGAGCTCCGGAATCAGCTTGAGAGCCTCAATGTTCGCTCTGACGAAAAAGGACATGAGGCCGAGCTTCACCGCGTGGCGTTGCTGGAAGGCTTCCTGATGGGCCTGCCTCAGCGCCATCACCGCCGTCATATCAATCTCGTTGAAGGTCGTCAGCAACGCCGTCGTCTGCTGGGCCTGCACGAGACGTTCGGCTATACGTCGCCGGAGAAGGCTCATGGGAACAGCTTCTTCCTCCCGCTCGCTGATTGCCATTTGCGGAACGGGTCCGGTCGGCGTCACCGTCTCGATGCCGAGCCGGTGCTCAGCCGGCATCGCGTCGGGCATCTGACCGGAAAATGGTATGGACGTTGGTTTGCTCGTGGGGGTCGTGCCGGGGATAGCGGGTGCTGTCGGATCTTTCAGGGCCGTTGCCTCATCGAGGTATGCGATCACCTCGCCAATCTTGGCTGTTTCGCCCCTGCTCTTGAGGGTCCTGACAAGAATCCCCGATACAGGAGCGGGCAAGTCGAGCACGGTCTTCTCGGTCTCGAGCGACACGATGGGTTCATCCTGGTGAACAGCCTCGCCCGGCGATTTGAGCCAGTCTATGATCTGGACCTCCGTGATTGATTCCCCAATCGTCGGAATCTTGAGTTCAATGGACATCGAATGCCGCCTTGAGGAGCTTCGCCTGCTCGATCTTATGGAGTGCGTGCCACCCGGTGGCGGGGCTAGCCGAGGCCGGTCGACAGACCGACGAGAAGGCCCACGTGCCCAGGAGCCTGTCGCCAAATCTGGCGAGGAGATAGCGCCAGGATCCCATGTTGGCTGGCTCCTCCTGGACCCAGACCACCGGCGCCTTCGCCGGATACGACGCCAAGGCGGCGCGCAGTTCCTCATCCTCCAGAGGATAGAGCTGTTCGAGTCTCACGATCGCGATGTCGTCACGATTGAGTTCCTCCCGCATCTTTGCAAGATCGTAGTAGACCTTCCCCGTGCAGAGCAACACGTGTTTGACACGCTCCGGCACGGTCGTCCGGTCGAGCAGGATTCGCCAGAA
>JAQBES010000172.1:0-15653 GCA_032123755.1 Nitrospirota bacterium | reverse complement strand
ATGGCGGCGCAGGTGATGTCCTGGACGGATTCGGAGATCGTCGTGCGCGTGCCACATCGGAATCTCTATGGTGTGGGGAAGCGTAACGAATTTTTCAATGAACTGGCTACCGGTCCGCTGATCGTGCGACGCGGTTCCTGGGATATGCAGCCGGATGGAGTCTGCTGTACCCCGAAGAAGTGGCTGACGTTGGAAGCGGGCTCTTTCACCATTGAAGCCAAGGGCATGCCTGATCCTGGCTACTTCAATAACAACCGCCCTGACGCCGACACCAACCAGTGAAAGACGGATTATTCGGATCATGGTGGGGTGCCTCTCGGCCACGTGCTGGATGCCTTGGGGCTGTGATGCTGGCGACGCTGTTGTCCGTGTCTCCCGCGTGGACTGCAGATTCTCCTCTTACGTTCACCCCTCAAGTGAGCCATACGGAAGCTGTCCTGCTGGGGCTCTATTTTCATACGCCTCAGCTGGGCTGGGCAGTGGGGTCTGGCGGCACCATTCTGAAGACGGTCGATGGCGGGAAGAAATGGAAGAAGGTTGCGAGCGGCACCACGGCGAGCCTCTCGGGCGTTTTCTTTTTCGACGCGATGCAGGGCTGGACCGTTGGAGCCAATGGGACGATTCGCCAGAGCCTGGATGGGGGAAATACCTGGCAGTCGCAACGCGTCGATACCCAGGTATCTTTCTACGGCCTTTCGTTTGTGTCGCCCGTCGAGGGGTGGGTGGTCGGTGGCAACGGAACCATTCTGTATACGAAGGACGGAGGGGCCCATTGGGTTGATCAAGTGAGCAAGACGAGCGCAGCCCTCTACGGCATTCAATTTCTCACCGCCCAGCATGGGACGGTGGTTGGGGCGGTGGGGACCGTCTTGAGGACTGACGATGGCGGAATCACCTGGAACCCGCAAGACATGCAGGGAGCTGTCACGCTGTTCGATGTGTATTTCTCGGATGTGTCGACCGGGTGGACCGTCGGGAACGCCGGTGCCATCTTTCAAACGACAAATGGCGGCCAGCAATGGATCGATCGCACGTTACCCTGCACCCGCACCTGTACGAAGCTGACCGACCTCTTGCGAGTCCGCTTTACCGACCCTCAGACCGGATGGATTGCGGGGGAACGGGGCATGGTCTACCGGACCACAGATAGTGGCTTTACCTGGACAGAGCAGGGTGCTATCGCGAAGGTCTCGCTGTTCGGCCTCTCGTTTCCTGATGCAACAGAGGGCTGGGCCAGCGGAGAAAAAGGCACGATCGTTCATCTGACCACAGGCCGCTGAATGCATCCGTGAAACGTGAATCGTTATTCGCGCGAGACTCGGGAGACTTGCGAGAAAAGCGGGACGGGGCGAAAGTTTTATCTTCGCTAGTCGCGCCTGTCGCGCACGTCTTGCTTGTCTCGCTCAATCTCGTCGAGTCTTGACTGGAGAATGCTGAGCGCCGCGATCGCTGCGGTCTCGGCCCGCAAGATTCGTGGTCCGAGGGTCAGCGGGAGAAACCCCTGCTCCTGTGTCAGCCGCTGCTCGTCCGGTGCCCATCCCCCTTCCGGTCCTACCAGCAAGACAATCGGATGCTGCCGGTCCTGTGGCAACGGCATGGCGGCGAGCGAAGGGCCGCTGGAGCGTTCCGCGAGTATGCCCTTCAGCGGTGCCGAAGCATATTGACGGCAGATCTCTGCGAGGTTTACCGGGTCTGCGATGGTGGGAATAGTCCATCGTTCCGACTGTTGTGCCGCGTCCCGCGCAATACGCTCCCATCTGGATCGTTGATGTTCCAGGCGTTCCGGGTTGGGCTTGATGACACTGTGTGTACTGTGAATGGGCACGATGGTAGCGACTCCGAGTTCTGTGGCCTTCTGAATGACCCAGTCCATCTTGTCGCCTTTGATCAACACCTGTCCGAGCACGATTGGTGAGGTTCTGTGCGCCGGCTCTCTCTGTCGATCGATGATACGGCTGTCGATCGCTTGCGAGGTGACGCGGGTCACTTCCACGCGATAGCGGGTTCCGCATCCGTCGTTCAGGGTGAGGGAGTCTCCCGGGTGCAAACGGAGACTATCGCGAAGATGATGGAGAAGGTCACCGGTCATGCGAATCGTGGGGGGAGTGATGGCGTCAGGGGTGACGAAGAACGTGGACATAGTGCGGGAACCGTCGGGGCTATTCGAAGAAGGTCTTCATCTTGTCGAAGAAGCCGTCGCTGTCCACATCCATTGACATGCCGCTCTCTTTGGCAAATTCCGTGAGCAATTCTTTCTGGCGAGCGGTCAGTTTGGTGGGAATCTGAATCTTGATCACAAATAATTGGTCGCCGGTACCATGGTTCTTGAGGCTGGGAATGCCCAGGCCTTTGATGCGCAGGATCTTATCTGGCTGCGTACCGGCAGGAATCTTGATGACCGTATTGCCTTTCAGCGTAGGGACCTCGATCTTTCCTCCGAGTACGGCTGTGACAACATGAATGGGAACATCACAGAGGATATCGTGCCCTTGGCGCTGGAAGATCGGGTGCGGCTTGACGGTAATCGCCACATAGAGATCGCCGGGTGGGCCCGCGTTGACCCCATGTTCCCCTTCGTTCGCGAGGCGCAGGCGCATGCCTGATTCGATGCCGGCCGGGATATGCACGGCGATGGTCCGTTCTCGATAAATGCGTTGACGGCCTTGGCAGGCGGGACAGGGTTCTGTGACGATTCGTCCGGCCCCCTCGCATTGGCCGCAGGGACGGGTAATGCTAAAGAATCCTTGTTGGAACCGCATCTGTCCGGCCCCTTGGCAACTAGGGCACGTCTTGACGGATGCTGCGCTCTTGGCGCCGGTCCCTTTGCAGTCGGTGCACACTTCCCATCGCGGGATTTTGAGTTTGGCCTCTTTCCCGTAGACGGCTTCTTCGAAGGTCAGTTCCAGATTGTACTGGAGGTCGGTGCCGCGTTCCGCCCGATTGCCGCCTCGCTGGCCGCCGAAAAAATCCTCGAAGATGTCATTGAAGGCGTCACCGAAGCCGCTTCCACCAAATCCGAAGCCCTCCGGACCGCCACCCTGCTGAGCCCCGGCATGGCCGAACATGTCGTAGCGCTTGCGTTTTTCCTGGTCGCTCAGCGTTTCGTAGGCTTCATTGACTTCTTTGAACTTTTCTTCTGACGCTTTCTTCTGCGCCTCTCCCGTCTGGAGATCGGGATGGTGTTGGCGGGCCATCTTCCGATAGGCCTTCTTGAGCTCGTCGTCGGACGCGGTTCGTTCGACGCCTAAGGTTTCGTAGTGGTCGCGCTTGGACACAGACGCCGTCTCTCTGGGTTAAAGTGCAGCAAGACCGAGCCCCGTGCGTCGACGAAGCTCGGTCTCACTGACGGTATTCTAGCTTACTTCTTGTCTTTGTCCACTTCTTCGAATTCTGCGTCAACGACCTTTTCATCGGTTTTGGTCTCGCCGGCTCCGGGTCCGCCTTCGGCGTCGGTGCCGGTTGTAGCCGATGCCTTCTTATACATTTCCTCAGCTAGCTTGTGGGACGCGGTGGTCAATATTTGGGTGGCGGACTCGATCGCCTCGGGGTCCGTTCCTTCCATCGCTTTCTTCAGCGCCGCCACGGCTTCTTCGACTTTGGTCTTGTCTTCAGCGGCGATCTTGTCGCCGTGCTCGCTCAGGTTCTTTTCCGTCTGGTATATCAGTGTGTCAGCCTGGTTTTTGGCTTCGGCGGTCTTTCGCCGCTTCTTATCTTCGTCAGTATGGGCCTGCGCATCCTTCACCAGCTTTTCGACTTCTTCCTTGCTCAAGCCGCTGGACGCCGTGATCTTGATGGACTGTTCCTTTTGCGTGGCCAAGTCTTTGGCCGAGACATGGACGATGCCGTTGGCGTCGATGTCGAACGTGACTTCAACTTGCGGCATCCCGCGAGGTGCGGGAGGAATGCCGACCAAGTCGAACTGGCCGAGGAGCTTGTTGTCGTTCGCCATCTCGCGTTCGCCTTGGAAAACTCGAATGGTCACAGCCGTTTGATTGTCGGCAGCGGTCGAGAAGACCTGACTCTTTTTCGTCGGGACGGTCGTGTTCCGCTCGATCAACTTCGTAAAGACACCGCCGAGGGTTTCGATGCCCAGCGAGAGCGGCGTCACGTCGAGAAGCAGCACGTCTTTCACTTCGCCCTTGAGCACGCCGCCTTGAATGGCGGCTCCGATCGCAACCACTTCGTCTGGATTCACGCCCCGGTGTGGTTCTTTCCCGAAGAACTCTTTGACGGCCTGAATGACTTTCGGCATGCGGGTCATGCCGCCGACGAGGACGACTTCCTTGATGTCGCCCGCGGATACGCCGGCGTCGGAGAGCGCTTTTTTGCAGGGCTCGATCGATCGTTTAATCAGGTCGTCGACCAACTGTTCAAGTTTCGCGCGGGTCAGTTTCATGACCAGGTGTTTCGGTCCGTTGGCGTCTGCGGTGACGAAGGGCAGATTGATCTCGGTGTCCTGTGAGGATGAGAGTTCGATCTTGGCGCGCTCCGCCGCCTCTTTCAGGCGTTGGAGGGCCATTCGATCTTTCCGAAGATCGATGCCTTGATCCTTCTTGAACTCATCAACCAACCAATCCATGACACGCTGGTCGAAGTCGTCGCCGCCGAGGAAGGTGTCGCCGTTGGTCGACTTGACCTCGAAGACGCCGTCACCGATCTCAAGGATGGAGACATCGAACGTACCGCCGCCCAAATCATAGACGGCAACCCGCTCGTCCTTCTTCTTGTCCAGACCGTAGGCGAGGGCCGCGGCTGTCGGTTCGTTAATGATCCGGAGGACGGTCAAGCCCGCAATCTGGCCCGCATCTTTGGTGGCTTGGCGCTGGCTGTCGTCGAAATAGGCCGGGACGGTGATGACCGCTTCGGTGACTTTCTCGCCTAGATAGTCCTCTGCGGTCTGCCGCATCTTCTGCAAAATCATGGCGGAAATTTCCGGCGGGCTGTAGCGCTTGCCACGCAATTCGACGTGCGCATCGCCATTGTCTCCCTCGGACACCTTATAGGGTAAGCGCTTGGCAGCGTCCGTTACGAGCTGGCTACGAAACTTGCGGCCCATGAGGCGCTTTACCGAAAAAATCGTGTTCTCTGGATTCGTAATCGCCTGGCGCTTCGCAATCTGTCCGACGAGGCGCTCTCCCTTCTCTGTGATGGCGACGACGGACGGTGTCGTGCGGGCGCCTTCTGCGTTGGCGATCACAACCGGTTCTCCGCCGCTCATGATGGAAACGCAGGAGTTTGTGGTTCCAAGGTCGATGCCGATCACTTTGCCCATGTGTCTACTCCTCCCTCACTAGATCTGTCTTTGATGATGTTGTTTCGATGAACTGATCGTGTCGTCTGTTCCCGGTCAGCCGTCGGCCCGTCCCGTCGATACGCTCACCATGGCTGCTCGCAAGATACGGTCATGCAGGAGATATCCTCGCTGAAACTCGTCCACTACATGCCGCTCCGGAACCTTCTCGGACGCGACGGAAGTGACGGCTTGATGCGTAGCGGGATCAAACGGCTGGCCGACCGTCTCGATGGGCATGACATGAAATCTCGTCAAGGCTCCCGTCAACTGCTTGAGAGTGAGATTCACACCCTGGATGAGGATGTCGCTGCTCCCCCCCTCTTGTGAGGCCTTGATGGCCCGTTCGAGATTATCGACGACTGGTAAAAGCTCCTTGAGTAATTGCTCATTGCCGAATCGGATCTGGTCGCGCTGATCCCGCTGGATCAATCGTTTATAATTATCAAACTCGGCGGCGAGTCGGAGATACTTGTCGTTCAAGCTCTTCGCCTCTGCAGCTTTTGCCGCGAGAGCTTGCTGAAGTTCTTCGACCAGGTCTGTTTCCTCCGTAGCGTGGGAGTCGTCTGGCGATGGAGTATCCAAGTTATCGATTATATTCGCGTTCTGGTGCTCTTCAGGCATGCATGACTCCTCTGTGTGTCAGAAGATAGCCACAGGGCCCATAAAGTCAACCGGGTCATAAAAATTAATTACTTGTGCAGGGATCACGGTGTGGCGCGCGACAGTCTCGCCCGTCTCGCGTGGGTCAGACCTGCATGATGGAAGGGGGAGTACCCTGAGCGCGTCGGTAGAGAAGCTCCAGACCTTCTAACGTCAGGAGCGGTTCAATTTTTTGAATGGACGTGGTTTCAGCTGCCAGGATGGAACTGAGCCCTCCGGTGCCGATGACATAGGCTGAGCGTCCGAGTTCCTGCTCCATTCGCCGGACGACGGTATCGACGAGTCCTGCGTACCCGAATAACAGGCCGGATTGAATACTGCTGGCGGTATCGGTGCCGATCACGGCCTTAGGACGGATCAATTCCACCTTGGCCAGTTTGGCGGCTCGTGCGAACAGAGCTTCCGCCGAGATCCCGAGACCGGGGGCGATGACGCCTCCAAGGTAGTGCCCCTCTGCCGAGATGGCGCAAAAGGTCGTGGCGGTGCCGAAATCGACGACGATGAGATCGCGGCGATATTTATGATACGCGGCCGCGGCATTCACCAGCCGGTCACTGCCGATTTCCTTTGGGTTGGGGTAACGGAGTGTGAGCCCGGTGTCCGAATTTGAGGTGACGACCAGGGGATGCTGATGGAAATATTGATCGAGCATATCTTCGATGGTTCCGGTCAGCGCAGGTACGACGCTGGATATGATGGCGCCGGAGAGACGTTGAGAGGGAATTCCTGCTGCGGTGAGGAGATTAGCAAAGAGAATGCCGTACTCGTCCGAGGTTTTTTTCACGTCCGTGGCCAATCGCCAATGGGCCGCCAGGGTGCGGTCGTCATAGACGCCCGTGACAATGTTCGTGTTGCCGATGTCAACGACGAGGAGCATGGACCCTATTGTACGGTTCGCTGGGTGATTTGGCCAGCGGGCCGCGGGAAAAACTATGGTGGTTGATCTGGTCTATATGGTTAGTCTGGTTCAACCAAATAGACCAGACAGACCAAATAGACCAGATCAACCAGATGAACTAGACAGACAGGGCCTGTCCTAGGTTCTCATGTGGATAATGTCGGCCACGCGTAGGTGGATGACCTCCGGAGTTCCCGAGCCTGGTTGGGTCGTCTGTGGTCGTACGCGCAAGGATCCATCCTGGCCGATTCCCTCGGCAAGCCCCACGACTACGTCTCCATTGGCCAACGTCGCTTGTACCGTGTGGCCGATGGTCGAGCAGCGTTGGTAATAGGCCAACGCGATCCGATTCGTTCCATGAAGGACCAATTCATCGAGGCACTGTTCGAGTTCGAGGAGCAGCTGCGCGAGCAGTCTGTTCCGGTCGACGACGATCTTCCGTTCCTGCCAGATCGACGTGGCTGAGTCGCGAAGGTCAACGGGCCAGTCATCGTGGTCAACGTTGACGTTGATGCCGATTCCGATGATCTGGAAAGGGTCTGATCGCGTTCCTGTGCCGCTTTCACAGAGGATTCCACCGACTTTTCGTTCCGAGATCAAGAGATCGTTGGGCCATTTCACGGAAACGTGGGTGGAGGAGACCTGTTCGATGGCTTCGGCAGCGGCCAACGCAGAGATGAGCGGCAACCAGGAGAGCCATTCCGTAAGGCGTTCCGGTGGGCGCATCACCCTGAGGATGATGGAACAGTAGAGATTGGCGCCGGGCGGAGAAAACCAGGATCTGGAGAGGCGCCCGCGTCCGGCGGTCTGGCTGTCGGCGACGACCACCGTGCCATGCTCCACTTCGGCCTGTGCAAGCTGAGCGGCTTCGCGGTTCGTTGAAGGGAGGCAGTCGAACAATTCGATGCGGCGCCCCAGCCATGCGGTCGACAAGGTGCTGTGGATCGTGTCTCTGGTGAGTGGTGGCGAAGGTTGCACTGGTTAGCTAGCAGGATGCTGAAAAAGTCCGCCAGCTTCGTTCTCGGCTCATCGAAATCCTCAACGTACCCCAGAGGGTACGCCTCCGGTTTCGACTCGCCTGCGGCCTTGCTGGACGAACTTTTTGAGCATCCTGCGGGAGTGGTATTTTGCTGTAATACTTGTGCGGACCGTCAAAGTTCATGAGTGACCCAATAATTTCCCGTTACCTGCTAGGCCGGCGGAGCGGTTCGAGGACCAAGCTGAGGGTCGCGCCCGGGGCTGAATGGGTGAGGGCTCCGATGGAGATGCGGTCTGGGCCGGCTGCCGCCATCGCGCGAATGTTCTTCAACGTGATTCCTCCGGACACTTCTACCAGTGCTCGGCCCTTGATCAGCCGGATGGCTTGACGGACAGTCGCCGGGTTCATGTTATCAAGCAGAATGATGTCAGCGCGCCCTGCAAGGGCCTGCCGCACAGCTGCCAACGATTCCACTTCCACAACAATAGTCATGCTGCGAGGGGCCTTGGCTTTCGCCTTGCGGCAGGCAGTTTGAACGGGCATTGTCGTTTGGTGTAGGAGGGCCAGATGATTGTCCTTGATGAGAACGCCGTCACTCAGCGACCGGCGGTGATTGGTGCCCCCGCCGAGGAGGACCGCCCATTTCTGAAGTGCACGTATACCCGGGATCGTCTTTCTCGTGTCCAGGATGGTCACGGGGTATTCACGAACTGCATCGCAGAACCGACGCGTCAGGGTGGCGATACCGGAGAGGTGTTGGAGAAAGTTTAGTGCAACTCGTTCGGCCTTCAGAATGGATCGCCCATCGCCTTCGATCTGCAGGAGACAATCTCCCTCGTTTGCGCGTTCTCCATCTTGGTGGTGGATGGACAAGACGAGAGACGCATCCACTGCCTGAAAGGTTTGCACGGCTGCGGCAAGACCTGCGACCACCAGCGATTGTTGGGCGACAATGCGCGCAATCGATGGTACCGGAGAGGGAAAGAGCGCAGCTGTGGTGACATCGGCAAGAGGAAGATCTTCCTTGAGTGCTAGTCGAATGGCGTGCCCTATGTCGGCAACCGGGGCCCTGACCATCGGTTATGTTCCCAGCATGGCGCGCAATTGTTGCTCACTGTCGGTGAGCATGGCTTGATCTCGGCGCAGGCTTGTCAGGCGATCCTGGTGATCGGTAATGACCTCGGGCGGGGCTTTAGCGGCAAATTCCTGATTGCCCAGTTTCCCCTCCAGCCGCTCGATCTCTTTGGTCTGCTCGGATTGCTGCTTGATGATACGATCCAACGCTTTGTTGAGATCGACGTCGCCGGCCACTGCAATGCCGACGGATAAGCCATTCGTCACCAATCGGAGGAGGTTGCTGGTCGGCCAGCGCGTCGTCGGGGCTAGATCGACAGTACCGCGCCCGAGATGGGCGAGGTAGCCTCGGAGTTGGTCCAGGTGGTCCTGTAGTTGGGGTTCGTCGTGCGCGACGTAGATCGTGATCTGTTGCCCCGGCGGATAGTTCAAGAGCACGCGTGATGTGCGTACCATGCCGATGGTTTGTTCGAGCAGCGTAAAGCGTTGGTCTATCTCTGGTGCGGTCCATGTAGGGCTAGGTATTGGATAGCGCTGAATCACGATGCTCTCACCCTGGTGTGGGAGCGTTTGCCAGATCTCTTCGGTGAGAAACGGCATGAAGGGATGCAGGAGGCGCATCGTGGTCTCTAGCGTCTCGACGAGGGTCTGTCTGGTTCCTGGTCCATCCGGGCTCGCTGAGTGTTGGAGTGTAGGTTTGATCAGCTCGAGGTACCAATCGCAGTACTCGTGCCAGATGAAATGGTACAGAGCATTCGCTGCGCGATCGAACCGATAGGCCTCCAACTCGGATGTGACTAATTGGATCGTCTGATTGAGGCGACTCAAAATCCAGCGGTCGGGGAAGGTGCGTTCGGATGGCGCGGCGGCCGTTCGTGGTCCCTCGAGATTCATGAGGCTGAAACGAGCCGCATTCCAGATCTTGTTCGCAAAATTGCGGTAGCCTTCGATCCGTTCCTCCGCGAGTTTGATGTCGCGCCCTGGTGAGGACATTGATGCGAGCGTGAAGCGGAGCGCGTCGGTGCCGAACTGTCCCATCACGTGCAACGGGTCAATGACGTTGCCTTTCGACTTGCTCATTTTCTGCCCTTCGGCATCCCGCACGAGGGCATGGATATAGACATCACGGAATGGCACGTCACCCATGAACTTGAGCCCGAGCATGATCATCCTGGCTACCCAAAAAAACAGAATGTCGAGCCCGGTCACGAGGGTTGAGGTTGGATAGTAGGCCTTCAATTCGGGCGTGTGCTCAGGCCACCCTAGTGTGGAGAAGGGCCAGAGGGCGGAAGAAAACCAAGTGTCGAGGACGTCTTCGTCCTGCAGGAAATTGTGTCCTCCGCAATCGGGACAGCGGGTTGGCGCTGATTTAGCGACAATAGGCGTTGCATCTGGAGCAACTATCAGGCGCGTGCTCGAAGTCTTGGACTCACCCGTTGCAATGATTCGTTTGAATCGCCCGGCATTGCACGACTCGCAATACCATGCGGGAATACGGTGGCCCCACCAGATCTGCCGAGAGATGCACCAATCTTTAATATCGCGCATCCAGCCCAGATAGTTATTCGTCCACCCTTCAGGAATAATCCGAATTCGCCCATCCTCGACCGCCTTGATTGCCGGATTGGCCAAGGGTTGAATCTTGACGAACCACTGAGGAGATAGGTACGGCTCGACCACTGTCTTGCAGCGATAGCATTTTCCGAGCGACATCTTATGATCTTCAACCTTGACCAGTGCGCCGCGCTCACGCAGGAGTGCTTCTACCTTGGGTCGGGCTTTTGTGACTGGGAGACCACGAAGGGCCTCGATGATTTCACGGTCGACCGAAGCATCCTGTAGTTTGGCGGCGTCGATGAGCGCGTGGTGATCAAAAATCTGGAGCCGTTGAAGCTTGTGCCGTTCGCCCGCTTCAAAGTCGTTGAAGTCGTGCGCCGGGGTAATTTTCACGGCGCCCGTGCCGAACTCGAGGTCCACCAAGATTGAATCGCCCACGATTGGAATCTCGCGTGTGGTCAGCGGCAAGCAGACCTTTCTGCCGATGAGATGGTGATAACGCGGGTCATCGGGATGGACCGCCACCGCCGTGTCGCCTAGCATCGTTTCTGGTCGTGTTGTTGCCACAATGAGTGCAGTGTGGGGATCGTCCACAAGCGGGTAGCGGATATGGTAGAGCTTCCCTTTTACATCTTCGTGCTCGACTTCGATGTCCGATAGAGCCGTCTGACAGCGCGGACACCAATTGATCAGCCGCTCCCCACGATAAATCAGCCCGTCTTCGTAAAGCCGCACGAAGACTTCCAGGACGGCTTTTGAAAGCCCGTCGTCCATCGTAAATCGCAGACGATCCCAGTCGCAGGATTCTCCGAGCTGTTTCTGTTGACTGACAATCGTGTTCCCGGATGTGGCTTTCCATTGCCACACGCGCTCGATGAAGCGTTCGCGTCCCAGGGATTCCCGAGAGGCGCCTTCGGCCATGAGCTGCTTTTCCACGACGTTCTGCGTGGCAATCCCGGCATGATCGGTGCCGGGCAACCAGAGCACATTGCGGCCCTGCATGCGTCGCCAGCGTATCAGGATGTCTTGGATCGAATGATTCAGCGCATGGCCGACATGGAGTGAGCCTGTGACATTGGGTGGGGGAATCACGATGCAGTACGGTTGGCCTGGGTGGGTCGGCGAAGCGTGGAAATAGCCTTCCTGGCTCCAGACCTGAGACCAACGTGCTTCGACCGCCTTGGGATCGTAGGTTTTGTCGAGTTGGGGTGTGCTCATTCAGTCTTTGTCCGTTGTTTGGTGAGCGAGACACGCAAGACGTGCGCGACAGGCGCGACTCGCGAAGATGAAATTTCCGACCGGTCCCGCTTTTCTCGCAAGTCTCGCGAGTCTGCTCGAAGAAGCGGGGCATCTTAGCATGCGGGTGGTGGCCTCTCAAGGCAAAGTGGGGGACACACATAGCTTGAGGGGTGCAGAGCCATATGTTATACAGACTCGCACAAGGCGAGAGCGAGGGGATCGTTCCGCTTCCACTTTTTACAATTTGGAGAGACTATGGCCACAGGGCGCGAAAAAGACCGCAAGACGAGAAAGAAGCATCGGAAGAATGTCGCGCGGGTGAAGGCACTGGTGACAGCCAGACGGAGTAAGGCTAAGAAGAGCAAGAAGGGGTAAGTCGGAGCGGGGGCGAGAGTTCTACGCGGCTTGTGTGAGTCGTGCGATCTCTGCTTTGATCTGCTCTTCGGCCAGGTCGGGCACGAGACGCTGAACAGCCTGTCCGATCTGCTCTCGGGCTATCGTCCGGACGAGTGCTTCGACCATTCCAGAAGTCTGCTTGGCGGCAGCCTGCTGGATCTCTTCCTTGACGAGTCCCTCGATCGATCCGAGTTGTTCCCGGACCATATCGGGCAGTGTGGTGCGAACGGTATTGGTTTGTTCGCGGACAAATCGATCGATGCGCTCGCTGATCAGAGGGCTCGCGATTTCGACAATGCTGTGCCGAATGATGGGTTCGAGGAGGGACATTTCCCGTGCGAGGATCTTCGGGAGTGCCGTCATGAGCAACGGTTCAAGGACTTTTGTCAGCCGCTCTTCCGAGAGAGCCGCTCCCGTGTGTGTGTGGACCTCTGTTTCCACGGCTTTGGCCACGAGGGCTGCCAGATCTTTACCCACCATCTTGGGGAGCAGGTCGGCAATCTTTTTTTCTGTCCGTTCCGACATGGAATGAAGGAGTTGACCGAAGAGGCCCTTCATCGCCTCTTCCGGTTCGGTGGTCGAGGCCTGCGCTGCTGTGGTGATAGTCACGGGGGGTACTTTCGGTTGGGGGTGGGCTGCGATCGCCTGCTCTTCTTCTGCCTCGGTCGGGCCGTCATCGTTGAAGGCCTCATCATCGGAGTCCGTCGCGCTTGAGACCGGAGGCCAGGAGCGAGATTTCTTCTTTGCTCCGTTCGCCCTGGTTGCCTGCTGGGCTTCCAAATCCTTGATCACATCGATGAGGTTTTCGGACTGAAATGGTTTATTGAGAAAGGCCTTCACCCCCAGCGAACGCAAGTGGGTTTCATCCACACGATCCGAAGGGCTGATCAGGGAGACAATAAAGGTTTCTGCCAGGTTATCCAGCTTGTGGACTTCTTTGCAGAACCCCGAGAAGGTCATGCTCTCCAAATGATAGTCTGCGATGATGAGGTTCGGGCTCATCCGGCGTGCCGCTTCCAAGGCTGCGGGGCCATCCTGGAATCCCACAACATCACACCCTTCCGGTTTCGAGATCTGCTCGACCAGCCGGCGGACGGCGGGACTACTGTCGACGACAAAGATGGTAGAAGCCACCTAACCCTCCAATGTTATTCAACTATATCGAAGCTAGCAGTGGGGGTATTCTTTGTCAAGAAAACGCACGATAGGTGCGTGTTTTGACTTCGGATTTTTGAACTGACTACAATTCGACCGCAACAGGACCAGTACGACCAATGAAGACCCCCATCCACGTCATCTTTTTTGATGCAGCCGAGACGCTGTTTCATGTCAATGGTTCGGTGGCGGATATCTACTTGACGTATGCGGTTCAGCATGGGTTTCGGCAGACTCCCGACTCGCAGACATCGATTGCGCAAGCTTTTCAGCGTGCCTTTCGTGACGCGACGCCGCTGGTTTTTGCCGAAACGGATCCTATCAAGTTGAAGCGATGTGAGCGGCTCTGGTGGTTCGACGTCGTGCACAACGTGTTTTATCGCGTCGGGATGTTCGAGCGGTTTGATGAATTCTTCGAGCAGGTTTTTCAAGTGTTTGAAGATCCTCGCTCCTGGGCATTGTTTCCTGAAACCCATGCTGTGCTAACCAGGCTGCGTGAAGAGGGGTTTGAGCTGGGGATCGTGTCCAACTTCGATTCCCGGCTCTTCCCTGTGATCAGGGGACTCGGAATCGACAGGCTGTTCGACACCGTGACGATTTCCAGCATGGCCCGATCTGCCAAGCCAGCGTCAAAGATATTTCAGGTTGCGCTGGAGAAACATGCGGCTGATCCAGGCGAGGCTGCGCATGTAGGTGATAGTGTGAGAGACGATATGGAGGGGGCCACAAAGGCGGGGCTGACGGGTATTCTGCTCGATCGCGAGTCGCGGGCGTCGAATACTCTGCCTGCTGGTGCGTTACGCATTACGACCCTATCGGAGTTGCCTCTTCTGCTGCATCGCAGTATGTGAAGAGAGTCCATTGTTCGAGGGCGGGATGGGCCGATTCATCGGTTTCCGTAAGAGCGGAGAGCTAGAGAGGCTCGGCAGGCTGGAATTTTGGATCGCGAGCCCCATAATCTGAGGGGGTAGCGACCTGCTTGTTGATCCATTCGATGACTGCGACATGTCCGAGGCTTTCCGGATCCCCAGGGAGATAGTTCGAAACCACCGCTAGGACGCGAAACCCCTGTTTCAGTTGAAAGGCCAACGTCATGCCCTGTACTTCCCCCCGGATGACCTTGATCGTATAGTCTTCTGCGCTCATCTGGTCCGCATAGCGTGAGTAGCCTCGCAAGCGAGCGCCTGCGCGGAGGCGGGGCAGCTTTAGATCTTCGACGAGACGGCGTCGAGCAGCATAGAGGGCTGAGCCAATTCCTTTCCGCTGATCGGAAGGCGAGACCATGATCTCTGCCCCATACAGTGTCCGTCCCCGCGCTGGGTCATGGTTGGTGAACATGCCCTTGCCGGTGAAATCCTTCCATGATCCATGGAGATCGTAGTCGTCCCATCGGATAATCAAGCTTGCCGCCATGCCCACAAGTGTTTCCGAGGCCGAATAGACGGCGACAAATTGTCCTTCAGGAAAGACTTCCAGGTGGGAAGCCAATAGCCTGTCGGTCCAGTAGGGGGGGAAGGGGTACACGGCTTTTGAGAGTTCGATGATTGCTGGAAAATCTCCTGGTTGCGTGTGGCGGATGTGGATGCCTGATCTGGGAATGGTCATAGTTGAACGACTTCGGTCTGCCGGACGATCTCACTGGTTTGATGACTGTCGAGTAACGGTAGGACGGTGCCGTGCGACCGAGCTTGGAGGATCGTGGTCAGATTGATATCGCCGATGACCATGCTTTCTTGGTTGGGAATCCCCTCCGCGAGGATGCCGTCCCTCGAGAATACGAAGTCGCTCGGAGTCAAAATCGACGCTTGACCATAGTTGAGACTCACAGCCGGCACCATCGGCAGCGAACCGACGGTCGAGGACTGGACGACATACATCTGGTTCTCGATGGCGCGGGCCTGCGCGCAATAGCGCACTCGGAGAAACCCTTGGCGGTCGTCGGTGCAACTGGGAACCACCAGAATATGCGCTCCTTCTCGCCCAGCGGCTCTCGCGATCTCAGGAAATTCGACGTCGTAACAGATGGTGATCGCGACGCGTCCGAAGTTGGTCTCGAAGACACGGAATTTTGAGCGCGGAGACACCTTCCATTCCTCATTTTCAAAACGGGTCATATGGAGTTTTCCCTGCACGCCGTGCTTGCCTGTGGGGGAAAAGAAGAAGCTTTCATTATAGACACGATCCGAATCATCCTCTATCACCGGTATCGTGCCGGCCACGATGTATAAGCCATGTAGCGCGGCCAGCTCTCCCATGAGCGTGCAGAAGCGCTCGGCTTGTTGGGCCAGATCTCTCACCTGCTCTTGAATGGGGCGTTTGACATTGCCCAGCGTGAGGAGTTGAAGGGTGAAGTACTCAGGAAAGACCAGCAGCTGGGCTTTATAATCAGCCGCGGTTTCCAC
>JAQBES010000171.1:0-3262 GCA_032123755.1 Nitrospirota bacterium | reverse complement strand
ATTGGGAAGGACTGCGGATCGTCCGTAGACAGCCGTCACGGCTGAACAGGAGAGGTGTGACTACTCGGCCTTCTTGACTTCCGGATATAGTACGTTGTCCAGGATCACGGTCTCCGGCAACGGTCGTCCAATAAAAAGCCGGTCCAAAATACGGCAGACCCGCTCCCCACCAATGGAGACATCCACTGCAATCACCGGCACTTCCTTCGAGCAGAGATCGGTCATCGTCAAGCACTTGAACCGTCGGCCATTGGCCAACCGGTCATGGACAAAGTCCATCGCATACCAGAGCCCCGGACGGGTGGGCAGCGGAAGCGCGACACGAGGGACGGACGTGGATTTCTTCCGCGCTCGGCGGCGCAACGAGAGCCCTTCTTCCCGATAGAGCCGCTCGACCTTCTTGTGATTCACCCGCCAGCCCTCCCGTCGCAATCGCACGTAGATCCTGGGGCAGCCGTAGCGTCGCTTCGTCTCGGCGATCTCTCGTATCCGTGCCCTGAGCGCCTGGTCGTCTGATCGGCGACCCTGGTAGCGCAGCGTGTTCCGATCCAGCGCCACTAGCCGACACACTCGTCGCTGGCTCAGCCCAAAGCGTGCGACGACCCCCTGTGCCGCCGCCCTCTTCGCCTTGGGCCTTACCAGTTTTTTGCGGTGATCGCTTTCAGCGCCTGGAGGTCCAGTGCTTGCTCCGCCACCATCTGTTTCAATCGCCGGTTTTCGTCTTCCAGTTGGCGTAGTTTCTTCACGTCGCTGACTTCCAGCCCCGCGTATTTCGACCGCCACTTATAGAAGGTGGCATCCGAGATGCCGTGCTTCCGACACAGGTCCTGAACACTGACCCCGGCTTGGGCGTCTTTCAGCACCGCAATGATTTGCTCTTCGGTATGGCGTTTTCTGGTCATAGGCCTCCTCCGTTGGACCCATGACAACACAGTCGAGCTTCTTAGCCAATGGTGTAGTTTTCGGGGGGAAGGTCAAAATAAACTAGATAAGCCAGATAGACCCAACAAGCTAGATAGACTGCCTCTGAATCCCCCTCCACCCCACGACGCAGACATAGACCCGCCAAGCCGGAAAAAGTAGAATGAGCTGGTTGCGTCTAATGTCTGGGGAAGCAGGATGGAAGAAGCTCGCTCCATGGATGTTTTGGAAGTCCTTGTCTGCTCAGGCGGCGTCGCGTATGGCCTACTGTTGGCCTACGGACTTAAACAGGATTGGTCCTGGATTACCGATCCACCAGAATGGACATCTGTGATCTATTTTCCCACAGTCGTCAAAATGATTTGGGGCCCCAAACATGTTCGTAGCGTTGCCTATTTGACGGCCTATGGCGCCCTCGTGATGAGTCTCATTTGTCTTGTGCAGTCAGTGGTTGGTTCGTTCTAAGAGACTCAACCATGACTGGGCTCCGTAAACCAGTTCTCAGCGCGTGGCGGGGAGCTGGTGCATTTGGTCTTTCTAGTCTATCTGGTTTATCTCGTTTATTTGGTTCGACGAACATGAGAGACCAGACAGACCCGCGCACTAGATAGACTGCCTCTAAATCTCCCTCCCCTCACACAAGGCTCCCACAATACAACGGTCGTCTTCGATGCACGACGTGCGGCATGGCCCGGACGCCCTCCCTGATATCTTTGAATGTGCTCGCTCAGAATGCCCCCGTTACTTTGTTCAGAAACCGCGCTATTTCTAGGTCTATTGACATCTCCTCGCTATACTCTTCCTAAGAATGCCCTCGGGCTGTTCGGATATCGAGAGAATGCCTATGGAAACCACAACCAGCATCGTCCTGCCAGATTTCCTACCCTACTTGCTGGCAATTTTCGGGTTACTCGTCCTGTGGCAATACTATCAACTCCGCGTGATGAAGGGGCGAATCCTGGCCATCGATATTTTTGACCGATCAGGTGTCCGCATGTATCTCTATGCCGTGGCCGACGATCTACAGGCATGTGAAGTGTGCCGCTCAGCTCATGGAACGGTTTTCCCTCCCAGCGAAGTAATGACGCGCCAGTTCTCGCCGATCAAGGGAACATGCAAGAGCCCCGCCAGTTGCATCGGCTTCCTCGTCGGTTTGTACGGCGCATGGCCCGAAGCGAACCGAATCGTCGAGCGATTACGATTATCTCGCAAGCGTGAACCGATACAGTTGAACCAGGATGAATTGAGAGAGATGATTCTTGGTCCCTGGGAGCGGAGCCTCAGCGCCGACACCGACCGGCTCGCTATCTCCGTGCTGGAAGCTGTCTTGGGAGATTGTACGAATCCAAGTCCCGCAATGGAAAAATACCGCGATACGCTTGAATATGCTAAGGAGGTCCGACATATGCCTCTGATCGTTCCAGTGTATTTTCGTCTCGTGGAACTCTTGACTAGGCAGGGGCAAACAGTTGAAGCGCTCTATTTCATCGAGCAGTTTGAAAAACGTTACAAGGGGAAAACATCGAAACCCTATACGCCGACCGAGACGCAGTTAGGCCTCATGAAGATCAAGAAGTCCCACCTAAAAAGCGCTGCGCGATCGACCGAACCCGCTCCAACAACTTGAAATATTTCCGCACACGTCTCTTTTGAGGCAGCGAGGCTCGAAAGCAGCAGGTCGGGTCAGCTTGAGGTGCCTATGATTTGACAGGCACCTTTGACTCTTAATCCACATGTCTGTATTTTGGGCCCACCTCAGGTCTTGCACCCACACATTTAACGGCGTGTGGTGGGGATCTGGTGCATTGGGTCCGTTTGGTCTATCTGGTTTCTCTCGTCTATTTTGCTTGACGAACATAAGAGACAAGTCGGACCCGCGCACCAGATGACGTGCCATTACATCAGACAAGTTAGGACGTAGTTTAGCATCGGAGCACGACGGTATGTATGGCGCTCACAGGGATATTTAAGAGTGCGGTGGCGACACGCGTGCATCGCGACCCACGATTTCGCGAGGCGCGTATCACGGAAGCGCGCGACGCCTATTTCGCAGGCGATACCACGGTGGGGAAAGCGGCCCTGCGTGATCTCGTCAACGCCACCATCGGCTTTGAAGAATTAGCCATGACACTCAAGAAGCCGAGTAAGAGATTGCACCGAATGCTGGCTCCGCGCGAAAACACGAGCACGAAGAACTTTTTTAGTATCACGACCGCTCTTCAGCAAAAGGCCCCCGTGAAACTGCGCATGACTGCGAAAGCCAGCTGAACCATCGCAGAATCAATTTTTATGCATCTCTCAATTATCATTCCAGCGTTTAATGAAGAGCGTCTGATTGAAC
>JAQBES010000170.1:0-9988 GCA_032123755.1 Nitrospirota bacterium | reverse complement strand
ATGCCGGCGGTCGCGCGGCTCATGATCGCAGGGGATCCAATTTCCTGATAGGTGAGGTAGCGGAAGATCTCGCCGAATCCCACCAGGCGCTTCTCCAGCATCGCATCGACCGCTTCAAAGGTTGCATCCCGTTTTGAGATGCCGGTGCCGCCATTGATGATGATCGCTTGGACTGCCTCGTTCGCCAAGCCTTCCCGAATACGGTCTTTGATCTGGGCTGGCTCGTCTTTGACGAGATGATAGACGGCCACTGTATGACCCTGCTCCTTGAGCAGTTTCTGAATAAGTTGTCCACTCGTATCGGTCTCGGGGATCCGCGTGTCGCTACAGGTAATCACCATGCACCCAATCGACTTGGGCGCATGGGATTTGTGTTCTTGAGCGGTGTGGCTTCCCATACTGTTTACAGGATGCTGAAAAAGGCTGCCAGCGTTATCGGAATGCCCAGGGTAAGGCTGAGATGAAGCAAGTCAAATCTTCGCTCAACCTTGGCCTTGACCTACTTCCAGACTGCGTCAGGATTCAGTTTTGCGACCGGCTTTCCGCCTTTGATATGTTCATCGATGATGGTCGCCACGTCCGCTTCCGTCACTTTGGAGTACCATGTGGCGTCCGGATAGACGACGACGGTTGGTCCTTGCTCGCAGGGGCCGAGGCAGGAGGAGCCGCTGACGAGGACGTCACCAGGAGTCACGCCCTTCTGCATGAGACCCATATTAAAGGCCATGAGAAGGGAGGCTGCTCCGGCGCTGCCACAGGAAGGTTTCGGGTGGCCGGGGGGACGGGCGTTGGTGCAGACGACGATGTGATACTGGGGTTTCGGCATGGGTTCTCCTTACTGAGAGAGCGAATGGCGTATGGTATGTATCAGATCTGGGCCCTACGCTCCGGGTTTACTGTGGACGATATGACTGCCACTGCGCGATGCATTCTTCCGGAAGCTTCCAATGCTTGAGGCCCTTCATCACCCAATCGAGATAGTGCGCCTTGGGTTTGAACTTACCGATCGGGGTAGCGGCATAGGCGGTGACGAGCATTTTATCCCCGGCTTCTGTCAGCACGGTGACTTGGACCTGGCGAAACGCGCTTGGGGGTACGTCCTCTTCAAAGAGGTCCATCAGCTTGAGATCTTCGTCGGTCACGTCGAAGACCGCGCCCCAGACCTGCTCTCCCGGTGACGGAGTCACGCTGGCGAGGCCGCATCGCCATTGCGAAGACCATCGACAGAATTTTATCGTATGTTCGGGAAGAGTGGCCAGCATGAGGAATTGATGCTCCGGAGCGCGCCGTTTCAGCTGCGTGGGATTGAGATGGTCCCCGTAAAGAAAGAATTTCAATGGTGATTCACCGCCCAAGGGTACATGCCTATCGCCTGCCCATGTATTTGTAACATACCCACTTTCGCACGTACAAGCCGCGCCGCAGGCGTTTCATCGGACTGGCTGCGGTCAGAATTGACATCGCGCTGGTGCTCTTCCTAAGATGCAGCGCGATCATGAGCGGTTCCATTTCTTCTCGTCGAACTTCGTTTACACGATGTCCATGCCACGGAATCATTCCTCCTCCGGCTCTACACCTCCCTCGTTCTCGATGGTGAAAATTATTAGCTCTGCGGTCGTGGCAATACTTGTGCTGGGCGCGCTCTACTATGTCTGGATGAAGCCTCCGTCGATGAATCCCGTCGTCGATCGTCGGGCCGCAGAAGCTCTCGCGTTAGTGCAAACCCATCAGGCTCAGGGCTATCCCACCATCCTCCAAGCGATGACTGAGCACGTGCGTTCTATGGGCGAACGCAACCGGGTCGCCCGGCTGGGTGAGTGGCGGGTGAAGCAGGTGGAGGGGGACCTGTACGAAATACGGATTCAGTTGCGAGATCAAGGGGTGATGGGCCAATGGTTCGAGCGGGAGTTTATTTGGCATGCCGACCTCTCGTTGAAGAAAGTCAATGCCGCGTCGTTGCCTGCTGATGGGGTGACACCGAAAGAGCCTGATGCTGCGCCTTCCGGATTGCCGGCACCACCATTGCCACTCGGTTCAGCAGGATACTGAAAAAGTCTGCCAGTCTGTCTTGTTCATCAGGTCTGTTAGGTCTTTCTGGTTCATCTGGATAGTTTCGTTCAACCAAATAAACAAGACAGACCAGATAGACCAGACAGACCGAGCCTCCTGCCGAAGGCCCGTCGTTGCAGCGGATCGGCGATTGGAGCAGAAGCGCTCGCGAATAATGTGAACTAGGTGAAGTTCTCTGGTAGCGCGACCTGAACCTGATTCCCTTCGATCCGGACGGGACAACAGGCTACGGTGATGTCAGGATTTTCCGGTCGTTTGCCGGTTTGTACGTTGTAGCGCCATCCGTGCCACGGACATTGGACGACATGGCCCTCTAGATGGCCTTCTCCGAGCGGCCCTCCCGCATGCGGACAGGTATTGTCGATGGCGTAAAAGGACCCGTCAACATTAAACAGGGCTATCCAAACCCCTTGGACTTCAACGGTCCGTCCAGTCCCCGGAGGAATATCCTCCACCGCTGCGACGATGACAAATTCATGCATGGCGCTGATCCTTTCTCATGGCCGAGTAACCGAAGCACTAGATACGCTCCGCAGACCTGCCAGTAGCTTGATTTCGATCGAGGCTTATGGCATAGAGTGGGGTACGCGTTCAAGACTAAACCCCGAGCTCTTGCACAGAAGGAGCCTCGGTCGGGAATGAGGTTGCTGCGTGGAAATGACCCTTCTGCTCAACGCGACGTATGAACCCCTGCGGGTCGTCAATTGGCAAAAGGCGATCGCGCTGCTCTGGCAAGGTAAAGTTGAAGTCCTCGAGGTCTACGACCGAGAGGTCCACGCGGTGTCGATCTCCATTAAACTTCCCTCCGTCATGCGACTCCTCAAGCTGGTCCGCCTTAAGGATATCCACCGCGCGGTCAAATTCTCCCGCATCAATATTTTTACGCGCGATGGCTATGCCTGCCAGTACTGTCGTCATAAGTTCAGGACCGAGGAGCTGACGTTCGATCATGTCGTCCCCATCGCCAAGGGTGGGCGAAAGACCTGGGAAAATATCGTGACGGCTTGTTGGCGTTGTAACAACAAAAAAAGTGGTCGCACGCCCGATGAAGCCGGCATGCGACTCATGAAAAAGCCTGTGAAGCCGCGCTGGAACCCCATTGTGACCATTACCATCGGGATTCGGAACACACCGGACAGTTGGCGTGACTATTTCTATTGGAATATGGAGCTCGATGCTGACCCCGCTGACACCTAATGGATAACGTTCAATATTGCTTCTTGACCAGCCCGTCCCTTCTCATTCATTAAACATTCATCATTGAACATTCAACATTACGCTGCTTAGCGGCCTTTCTTGTCGCCTGGTTCAGCCGGGCCTACCTGTTCATCTCGACCTAATCGGCCCACCACATCCAGCACTCAGTACAATTTAGCAGGATGCTGAAAAAGTCCGCCAGAAGATGAAGACCGTTATTTGGTTTGTCTGGTCAATCTGGTTTGTTTGGTTTTTCGGTTGAACGAAACTAACCGGATGAACCATATCAACCAGCCAAACTAAACAAACCAGATCAACCTGTCTCGCGTTCCGCGCGCATTAGAGCGGGGGTCAATAGAAAAGTGGATGGTACGGTTTACGCTGCAAAACTGGGTGTTGTATGATACGCCCCGTAATGAATTGGGAGGGACCATCATGGCTGCAAATTCTGGCTTTCCATTGTCTCTAGATGTGCGGGGGTACCCGGTGCTTGTCCTCGGGGGAGACGAGGAGGCCGCGGAAAAGACTCAGCGATTGCTGGAGGCCGGGGCTAAAGTGATTGTCGTGGCACCAACATTACACGCCATTCTAAAAGATTTGGCAGCCTCGGGGAAGGTCGTGCACCGTGGGCGCCATTTTCGTGATAACGATTTGGACCATGCGATTCTGGTGCTGAATATGGTTCGTGGGGACCGTGATTTCTCCCGCGCACTGTTCGCGAAAGCGCGTGAGAAGAAGGTCTTATTGTGGTCGGTTGACCAGCCGGAAGCCTCAACGGCCACGATGCCGGCGGTGGTGGCTTGCGGCCATTTGCGTGTGGCCATCAGCACGAGCGGGGTCGCTCCGGCCTTGTCAGGCTTCATGAAGGAAGATATGGAGAAGATCTTCAGTGAGGAGTTTGCCGCTTTTGTAGACTGGCTCGGCCAACTTCGGGAGCAAACTAAGGCGAATGAGCCTGATTTCGAAAAACGCCGGGCGTTGTTGCGTGAGGCGTTGGACGGGTTTCGTTTGTTGGGCAAGGTCCAGTATCCGAAGGTCTGGCTGGATGAGCGTGCCGCGAAGTTATGAGGGGGGAGTGTGATAGAGGGGTAAGTCTTGAGGTGTGAACCGTACGGAGAAAGGTACAAGAGGGACACATGGTCTTATTGGAATTCAGTATGTCGCCGTTAGGCAAGGGAGAGAGCGTTGGCACGTATGTGGCTCGCTCGCTCGATATTATCGATAAGAGCGGAGTGGACTACCGGTTGAACCCCATGGGGACGGTGCTCGAAGGGGAGTGGGATGAGGTTTTTGCCGTTGTCAAACAGTGCTATGAGCGGATGAAGAAAGATTGTGGTCGCATTTCCTGTACGATCAAAGTCGACTATCGGAAAGGCCCCGCAGGGCGTTTACAGAGCAAGGTTGCGAGCGTCGAGAAGACGCTCAAGCGATCGATCAAGCACTAACAGGATGCTGAAAAAGCCCGCCAGCTTCGTTCTCGCATCATTCAGACCCATAACGTACAGGGGAGAGTACGCTTGGGCTCTTCGTTCACTGCGGCCTTCCTGAAGACGAGACGCGTCTCGATGTGCCTGGATTGGGTGGGCGGAAGAGTCTGGCATTTTTGTACAGCCTGCTGGCTGTGCGGAGATTGTCCGTGAGTGCCTCCCCCTACGATTGCCCTTAAACCTGAATCACTTTCCAGCACCCTGCTCCTCGAGCGCCTGCATCTTACGGTCACGAGGCCAAATCAATGAGGCTGCCTGCTTAAGGTAAGGCATCGAAATACCAGCATTTCGCCAATTGCCAAAAATGTTTTGTTAGTATTTGAAAGTAGTAGATTGCCTATATATACTACCGTCCCCCTAGATTGGTGCTTGTTCTCAGTCGTGGTGCGTCATGCGATGGCATTCAGCAGAGTCGGAAGAATCGCTGGTGGTGACGACGTGACAACTGGCTGGAAATTTGCTGGACCGCAGTTGACCCAGCCTTCTTCTTATCACAACCGCCAAAGTGCATCGCCCTCCGCAGGGGCATGACCCAAAAGAGTGACGCATGAACAGCAGTGCGACGGACGAGGTCGAACTCAAGACTCAATCTGCTCTTGGGCTCTTGCCGAAGAACCGCATGATTCTTGAGCGGGAGGTGATGGAGTTCCGTCCATTTGGATTGGACGAGCAGGGGCATACGATCAGAGATCTAAGCGGGATGAGCATCAGGGCTGTCGTCGTCTACCTTGAAAAATCGCTGGCGCGTGAGCGGGAAGCCTCATCCGGGAGTCAGGCGGTAGAGAACCTGTGCCATTTATTGAATCAACGCATCAGAAATCCGGTCTATCATGCGACCCCGGAGTTTCTGAAAAATGCGTGGAATAGCTACTCGTATGAGTTCACGGCCTATCTCTATGAGTTCTGCGAGCACATGTCCGGCGATCCTCGATTTGTGTTTCGGAGTGGGATGGAGAAGGCGTCTTCGATCATGCAGGTGCTTGCCAGGCCGTTTTCGCTGGCGCAGATTTACGGCATGTTTCCCTACTTCGGGAACAAGTTCGCGTCCGGTTCGGTCGACTTTCGAGTGGTCGAGGTGACGCCGGGTTCTGCGATCCTGGCGATGAAATTCTCCGGCCGCACCCTTCGCCAGTTTGGCCCGTATCGAAGACGGTGCGCGACGCTGATGTGTCAGGCTGCTCAAGGTATTATGGCGGCGGTACCGGTTCGCGTCCATGGCCTGCCACCGGCCACTCTGTCGGAACTTTCTTGTATTGCGAATGACGACGAGTGGTGCCAATGGGCCATCCGATGGCAGGTAGAGGGACAGGGCACATGGCGCCATAGGGTCTGGCAGGTGGTGGCAGGGCCGGAAAAGGACCAGTCGTCGCAAGTTCGACCGCACATATCTCATTCTCACAAACCGGCCGAGGATACTCCGTCCAAAGAAAGTGTTGGCGAGCGAGGAGTGGAGATGGCGCCATTCCTTGCAACGGCCGGCACCACACCATCATGGCGGCATGTGACGTGGTCGATCTGCGGCGCGCTAACCGGCCTGACGCTGGCCGCGGGGCTCCGGGTGATGAATCCCTCGGCAAACTTAAGCGAAGTCATTCTTCTCGGATTGGCGCCCATCCTTGTCGCAAGGATGCTGATCCATCGCCATCATCGTCTGGAGAGTAGGCAACGCGAGGCGTTAATTCATGAGCAGATTACGTTCGTGGAGGCACGCCACGAGGAATTGCGAGAAGCGTATTTGGAGCAGGAGCAGACACGCGTCGAACTGCGCCGAAAAGTGGCCCAGCTGACAGCCCTCCACCGTGCCGGATTGCTATTCAGTTCGACGCTGGACCGAGAAGCTCTGATGCAGAAAGTGTTGGAGGCTCTGACCAGTGACCTGCAGTACGATCGGGCGATGATTTCATTCTACGATCCGATCCGCCAGATCGTCATGGATGCACGGATGCTCGGCGTTTCGCCTGAGATTCAGGCGTTTGCGCGCGCTCGAGAGATTCCCGTTACCGATCCCATGAGCCTGGAAGGCATCGTGCTGCTGCAGGGCCAGCCGTTGTTGGTTGGGGATGTGCAGGCGGTGTGGGATCGCCTTCATCCGTTGAACCAACAGCTCGCCCTGCTGACGCAGACCAAGGCGTGGATCGCCGTCCCGTTGAAAATCAAAGACCGGATCCTGGGAAGCCTAACGGTTGATCGAATACAGGCGCACAGTCTGACTCAAGACGATCTTGAGTTAATGATGACGGTCGCCCATCAAGTCGCGATCGCACTGGATAATGCTTCCGCGTATGAACAAATTGAAGAGCTGAATGTGGGTCTCGAAGTCAAAGTGCGTGAACGCACGGCTGAGCTGGAGCAGGCGGATCGCTTACGGTCTCAATTCCTTTCACATGTCTCGCACGAGCTCAAGACGCCGTTGACCTCGATCAAGGGTTTTTTGCAGAACCTGCTCGATGGATTGACGGGGCCGCTCAATGAGAAACAGCAGCGTTACTTGTCACGAATGTTAGATAATTCCGACCGGTTGATCCGTATGATCGAGGCCTTGTTGGATCGCACAAGAATTCAATCCGGGAGATTGGATCTCGTTCCCGATGAGATCGACCTGGGGCCCTGTGTGGCGGATGCAGTCGAGCAATTGCGTCTGTTGGCCCAGGCCAAGCGACAAACATTGGAGGCGGTCGCTCCCCTTGTCCCGCTGATGGTCTGGGCGGATCGCGATCGCCTGATCCAGATCGTTACGAATTTGGTCCAGAATGCGGTGAAGTTTACCCAGGAGGGCGGCAGCATTGTGGTGACGGTGAGGCAGGAGAACCAGACGCTCGCCGGGGTGTCCGTGCGCGATACCGGGCCTGGTATTCCTCCAGAGTGCCTCGATCAGATATTCGATCCGTTCTTCCGAGTCAAGCAGGTCAGGAGCGGAACAAAAGGGCTGGGCTTGGGCCTGTCGATCGTGCGGACGTTGGTGGAGTTGCTCGGTGGGACGATCGTCGCGCGGAGTGAACCGGGGCAGGGCGCGGAGCTATCCTTCACGATTCCGCTTTGTCCCACGATCGTGATGCCGCGCGGTGCTTCACCGACAGAGGCGCCCCAGATTCTCGTCGTTGAGGATGATCCGGATATTCGTCAGCTCTTCCAGGATTGTTTGCAGGCCAAGGGGTATCGTGTCCAGTCGGTGGTTGACGGAGTCCGAGCGCTAGAAGCGATGCGGGACGAGATGTTCGAGGGAATGATATTGGACATTGGCATTCCCACTATAGACGGGCTAGACGTGCTTCAGCGAATTCGAATATGGGATCAGCAGATCCCGATTGTGATGGTCACGGCGTCAGGTTCCAAAGACATGGCGGTTCGCGCGATTGGCATGGGTGCGCAGGCCTATGTACTGAAGCCGTTCGATGTCGACGAACTGCAACGGGTCGCAGACTATTGGTTTCGGCCTTTGGGGCGACCGTCATCGGAGTCTGCGGGGGAGTCGAGCAGGCCTGGGTGAATGAGATGGGAAGGAGTATGAATCGGAGCCTGTCCGACATTGCCGTTCGTAACGAGGTGAAGGAGGTGCGGCCGAATGCGAGGCCGCAGGCCCAGAACAACCGGAGGTGTACTCGCTGGAATACATTGAGAATTGTTTCTGGCCGAGAACGAAGCAGATGGTCGCGGATCGTTCGCCGCAGTAGAAAGATCAATGTCGGACTGGCTCCTAGAACACGGTGGGACAGATGGAACCGAACTGGATCGGCTCTTCTGATGTGGGTGCCGTGGGTCTGTATGATAGGACTATGCTCGGCGTACTTACCTGGGATGGCCTCAGCACAGATGCCCCGTATTCAAGGACAGGGAGCCGCCGCATCTGCGATGAGTAACGCCTTTGCAGCCCAAGCCAACGACCCCTCGGCTCTACACTACAATCCGGCAGGGATGACGCAGTTGAAGGGGCTTCAGTTTATGGCAGGGGCACTGATTGTCGGAGGGTCAACAGACTTCACTAGCCCGACGAGGGTGACTGCAAATGGCGACCGAAACGGGACTGTGGCCTGGCCCCCTCCCGGTCATACATATATCACAGCGAACTTTAAGGATCTCGGGTTGACGGCTCTGGGTGACCTTTCTGCCGGAATTGGCCTGACGGTGCCATTCGGCTCGCTGACTCGCTGGCCGAATGATGGGCCGTTCAGGACGGCCACGACCTTCAGCACGCTGCCTCTTCTGGATATCAAGCCTACCCTTGCCTACAAGGTGACGAAGAACCTCTCTCTAGGGTTGGGCGCGGATATCTATACATTCACCGGACTCGTCGGCGAAGGTCATGTCGAGAAGCAGTTCATCTCACCGGGTGCTCCTGCTTTTCCGTTGGCCCCTGCCGGTTCGAAGGTTGAGCTGTCCGGCATGGATACGGCAGCTGGTTTCAACGCCAGCCTATTGTATACAGCATTGCGCAATGCGGATGGGAAGCCGCTGGCAAACATTGGTATCGTCTACCGCAGTCAAGCGACCTTGCACCTGAGCGGTGCATTATTGGCTAATGGGGCCAAAGTATCTGATGCCAGAGCCACGCTGGTCTTACCGCAAATCATTACAGGAGCGATTGCGATCTGGCCTGTCCGGACGAGTGAACGGGAATGGAAATTGGAGATGGACGTCGACTACGTGGGGTGGAAGTCTGTTCGGAATCTCGATGTCACGTTGGGGACCGGTGTGACGATCACGCAGCCGCAGAACTGGCGTAATACCTATGCGGTGATGCTCGGAACCGAATACAAGTGGCTGGCGCTTGAATCGCTCCCGAACTGGGAGGTGGCGCTGCGGGGAGGCTATACCAACCAGCAGACACAAATGCCTGATTTGACCTTTGATCCAGGGGTTCCTTCTTCGGACGTCCACATTGTAGGGGGAGGGGTAGGATTCTTGTGCAAGGAGCAGGGATCTTTTCTTGGATTGATACGATGTGGAGACCTCGGCGTGGGCTCGCTGAAACCCAAAGCGATCGGAGTCGATCTCTCGTTTCAAGCGGCGCTCTACGAGGACCGTACGGTACTCGGCAATCGCAACCCGACCGTCGATGGAACCTACAGGACCACCCTGTATAATGGTAGTGCGTCGATTCGAATGATCTACTAGCCGGATGCGCGGAAGGGGCGGGACGAGCGAGATATGCGCGACAAGTAAGAAAGGCGAGATGGGGATAGATTGGATCTCTACCTTGTCCCGCTCGTCCGGCCTGTCGCGCTTTTCCCGCCAGT
>JAQBES010000169.1:0-3387 GCA_032123755.1 Nitrospirota bacterium | reverse complement strand
ATCCGGAGCTGCGTGGCCTTGTTCTGTAGTTCGGCAAGTAATTCGGGGGAGGCGGTTGAGCTAGCCATCGGAACTCCTTTCAGGACTTAGATGCCAAGGATACTGCCGGACTCTTCTCGTCTTCTCTATATCGGTAGCAATGCGGCGGGGCTTGAAGCTAACAAAATGAAATAAGGGAGTCAATGAACCTATACAAGCATGTCAACCCAATTTAGAAATGTCCTCTTCCTCCCAAAGTAGACATGGCCAGAATTAGGTTTTGGCTGCGGCCGGTCGATTGACAGCGCACGTCCCATAGCCATTCCATGGATGATCCGCTCGGGGCTTGACGGGTTGCCGCGGCGGCATGCGAACCTCCGGCCCCTCCACCTTGCGGGGCCTCGCGGCCATAGTGTGCCAACTGCGTGGCGCAGACTGGTCGGCAGAAAGAATGGTCAAGCCGACGGTGAAAAATAACGGCGCTCCGTCTACGGCGAGCCGGCATATTCTGCCAATGTGTCTTGGCTGAATCGGCTCTTTGGATAGGTCTGTTGGTAGACCATATCCTGCCAGTCCTCATAGCCCAGGAGCTGATGCCGCTTCGAACGCGGCTGAGGTCAGTGGACACGAAAGAGTGTTATATGGAATTCTTCTGTAAGAACAATAGGATAGCTTGACATGGCCGCGGCCTTCACGCAGACTCTCGTGCATGCAGGACCAGACGGAGCAGGCCCTTCTTGCTAAACTCGCTGAACGTATTGGCATCGCGGCTGACTATCACGATATCGCAGGCACTCTTCACCTCACCTCTGATGACACCCGACGCGCCATTCTAACTGCCATGGGTTATGCGGTCGATTCGACTGCATCGCTGACACAGGCATTGCGAGAATGGGATGAGGCGCCATGGCAACGCCCCTGCGATCCAGTACGGATCCTGCGTGACGGTGAAACAGGAGTTCCTCTGTCCTGTTGTCTGGCGATCGAGGACGAGAAAGAAGAATCCATCGCGGTGGAATGGCAGATCCGCGACGAAGCGAATGCCGTGGTGCAGGAAGGGCGGGCAGGGCCTGGACTTTCCGTTGCGGAGGTCCGTTTTCTCAATGGTCGACGGCATGTGCGTGTCGAGATACCTGCCCCGCGTGGTCTTTCGCTCGGGTACTACAGTTTGACAGTGCGGGCCGAGGGCTTGGTCGGGGGAGCAGTCGGGACGATGCGTGTCATCGTGGCGCCCCGCCAGTGCTATGTCCCGCCCTCGCTCCAAGCGAACCAACGGCTGTGGGGACTGGCCTTGCAGCTCTATTCGTTGTCCTCCGATCGTAATTGGGGGTGCGGTGACTTCACCGATCTCGGCCGAATTGTGGAGTGGGCCGGGAAGGAGCTCGGCGCCGGAGTTATTGGACTCAATCCGCTACACGCGCTGCGGAATACCGCCCCGTATCACATCAGTCCCTATGGGCCGTACAGTCGGCTCTACCTAAATGAACTCTATATCGATCTCGAACAGCTACCGGAATTTCACGGGTCGGAGAAGGCGCAGCAACAGTTCCTTGCTCCCGAGTTTCAAGCCAAGCTCCAGGCGCTGCGAGAAAGTGGACATGTGGACTACGATGCCATTGCAACCGCCAAGCGCACCATGCTCGATTTAGCCTACCGACAATTCCTCACAGAGGCCTATAGTGGAGAGGAGCCGAATCTCCTACCGAAAACGGCGCGCGCCCGGCTCTTGGAGGAGTTTATCCAGTTTGAGGGCACGCCGCTCGAGCAGTATGCCACCTTCCAAACGTTGGAGGAGGAGCGCCGACTGATTCAATCCAAGTCGACCACCTGGTACGATTGGCCCAAACAATTTCTGACGCCTGGCCAACCGGTTCGGGAATATGCGAAACGACACAGAAAGCGCATTCGCTTCTTTCAATACATTCAGTGGGTGGCGAGCGAACAGCTGAACGAGATCCGACGGACGGCCGAGCAGCTGGCGATGCCGGTCGGGCTGTATCATGACGTGGCTCTTGGTGCCGATCGAAATGGGGCCGAAGCCTGGATTTATCAATCAGTGCTGGCGCTCGGAGCCGACTGCGGCGCCCCGCCGGACGCGTTTGCGCCAGAGGGACAGAATTGGGGCTTGCCCCCGATCAACCCTCACGCGCTGCGCGCCAGCGGCTATGAGCTGATCATCCAGCTGCTGCGCAACAATTTCCGATCCGGCGGGGCCATCAGATTGGATCATGTGATGGCGTTCTGCCGCCTCTTCTGGATTCCGCGCGGGAGACCCGCGTCCGAGGGCGCGTATGTGCAGTACCCCTTTGAAGACTTGTTGGCGATCGTGGCACTGGAGAGTACCAGATCCAAAACCTTGGTGATCGGAGAAGACCTCGGCACGGTCCCCGATTGGGTCAGAGAGCAGTTGGCGAAGGCGCGAGTGCTATCCTATCGTGTGTTCTACTTCGAGCGTGGTGCAGACGGCACAATGAAGTCGCCTGGCGATTATCCCCCGCAATCGTTGGCGGTGGCCACGACACATGACCTGCCGACGCTCACTGGGTTTTGGTCCGGCGAGGACTTGCACGTACGGGCGGGATTGGGTGACTTGACAGATGATGCGGTGCGCCGTCAGGCCTGGGAGGAACGCCAGCGCGACAAAGCAGGCATCCTCAGTGCACTTAAGCGGGAACGCCTCCTGCCAAATGGTGTGACTGAGGACCTGGCCACTGTGCCCGCCATGACGGCCGATCTCTGCCAAGCGATTCATATCTACCTGGCTCGCACGCCTTCCTGGATCGTGTTGGCTAATCTCGAAGACGGCTTGGGCGAACTGTCGCAAACCAATTTCCCTGGAACGGTCGATAGTCATCCGAACTGGACCCGCAAGTATGCGGTTCGTGTGGATGAGATGTTGTGTGATGCACGTCTGCGGCAGCTTGGGGCTGTCTTGCGTTCAGCCCGTCCGCTAGGGTAAGACCCTCTATGCCGGATGCTGAAAAAGTCCGCCAGCGTCGTTCTCAGCTCATCGACATCCTCAACGTACCTCCGAGGGTACGCCTCCGGTTTCGACTCGCCTGCGGCCTTGCCCCAAGAAAGGCCGCAGCAAGAGAAGAGGCGAGGCGGTACGTGCCGCACTTCGTGTGGGCCGTTCGCCCTTTGAATGAATCTTGGCGAACGGAAAATCCACGCGAGTAATTCCGACCTCCGGGAGGCCCTGTTCCGTTCGTTTAGCCCCTGAGCGCGGCGAGAACGATGCTGGCGGACTTTTTCAGCTTCCTGCTAGGTGATAAGGAGGACAAGACTGAATACGCAAAGAGTGCAGGTCACTTGGCGTTATTGGCCTTCAATCGATAGACGAGATGGGTGTCAGTCTGCGAGACGCCGTCGATCTCATGAATCCGGCTTAGCACCAATTGGGTCAGG
>JAQBES010000168.1:0-12500 GCA_032123755.1 Nitrospirota bacterium | reverse complement strand
CGAGCAATATTACCAACAGGGCGAGACTGAGCTGGCATCAACTCAGTCGGCTGAGGCAGTGTTGCGGAAGGCTGAGGCGTTCGGGCTTAAGGATTCGCGCGCGGAGATTATGCAATCGGCCTTCTACTACCTCGCGGCCGCCAACTTTCTTGAGAACCGAGACGTCGCGAAGTCTGCACAGCCCTACCACCAGGCAGGCTATCAACTGCACCGGCTCGATCAATTCAGCCAGGCAGGCCGGGCCTATTCCAGTGCGGGACGGCTTGCAGAACGGGCTGCCAACATGGCGACGGACTCTGCCAAGCATGACCTCCAGCATTTCGCGGTTCGTTCATATTCCAGATCAAATCATTGCTTTGCTGAGGTGGGTGAGCTGGCATGGTCGGAAACGGAATATCTCAATGAGCGCAACGCTCGCGTCACCTGGGCCAAGATGCAAGGGAAACACCCGTGGGCTCAGCTGGCCTGGAAGGCCACCAGCAACTACGGCACCAGCTTCTCGCGGTGGGACGCCTGGGTACTGGGAACCATCGGCCTCTTTAGCCTGCTCTATGAACTCTTCTTTCAGCTACAGTGGCTGAAACCCATGGCGCCAGGCACCCCTGCCGACTGGATTCCTGTCTGGTCAGGACTCTACTATTCCGTCAACGTCACCGCTGCCTTGGGACTGGTCGACTATGAACCATCAAATGTAATCAGCCAAGGCGTCGTTATCGTGAACGTGCTCATTGGCTATATTCTGCTCGGCATCGGGATTATCGGCCGGATGGTCAAGAGCCGTTAACCGGCAGTCCCTCACTTCGAGGCGGAACGAATCGTCCAGCGAGGTTCAGGAGTCAGGCCTTGTAATCCAACATTGCAACCCGCCTGCTCCGGACTCACGGGAGAGAGACGCGCTACCTTTGCACTTGCTTCGTTTCAGGCCTTTGGGGGCTACGGGGCCATACTCGTTGCGGCACCCCTGAACACATTCTTGAAGCGCGCTGGCAGAACACTCCTACAGAAATTGCTGAATCGCAGTTCCAAGTTTCGCCAAGCACGGTTCCAGCTCGGGCTCGGAAGCCCTGGTCACCACAAACGCTGCCGGTACGTCATCCCAATGCCGCAGGTCCGGTCTCAAGGCTCCTTCGAACACTGCCGGAGTGGTGCGCATCAAGGCCATCCCCCCGATCACCGAGAGCTGACAGAGCGCCCCCTTGCCGTTACCTGCCGCATCGAGGATGCACCCGCCTACCATGACGCCGGCTCCTGCCGCCAGGGGGACCAGGCTGTACGTCAGCCCGAACGGCAATCGAATCCAAGTCTGCACGTTTAGCAGCGGGTGGTACGCATGGCTATGGCGGATCGCCACTTTATTGAACCAGCTTTCTGTCGACAGCCGCAGTCCGGTGTCCGATGCGCAGGATGCCATGAAGGGTTGCTTGGGTGTGATCGAAAAGTAGCCGCTGGCGGAACTAGAAAATTGCAGATCCCAATCCAGTTGAGGAAATCGTCCGACCTTGTAGACTCGCCACCCCGCACGCCCCCCTTCCCCGCTGTCGATTCGGCTCACCCGTTCGCCGGCGAACCGGCGAAGCGCCTCATCCTCCTTCTTGGTCAGGCGCGGCAAGTCACGGAGCCTCAACCAGTCCACGCGAGCTTCGCCAAGCTCCCCCAGCTGTTCCCATAAGACCGCCGAGAGCAGAAGATTGACCGGATCCTCTCCGTAGTTGTAGATCGGCGCAAACAGTTCATGATCCAAATCTCTGAGTTCAACCTTCGCCCCCTCGGATTGTTGTATTCTCAGGTAGCTTGCGGCCAGGAGGATACTGAGATATCCCCGCTCATAACTCTCCAGAATATACTCGATGAAGGTCCCGTCAGGGACAAACAGGTTTGCCGCTTCCCTCGTGACCGAAAACGTCTTGTGCCGGAACTGCGATCGGGCTTGCGCCCCGTACTTGACTACAAGATCATCACAATGCGCCGTAAACGCCTCTGACAACAGGTTCAGCGCTTCGATTCTTTCCGATAAGTCGAGGCTCTTCTCAATCTCACCGCAGACTGAACCACCCTGCTTCCGCACTTCCACGGACTGACAGCCCATGAGAGTCATAGCCAGACAGAAGACCCCTGCATAGGCAGTAATGATTTTTGGGCTCATTGGATAAGGGGATATTGGCATGCCGCATCCCGATTCTACTGAAGCAGAACAAGATCGCGGCGGGAGTCTACCCGAGCACCGACAGACTTTCAAGATTGGTGATGAAAGAGGAGAACGTCCCTGAGGTGCTCTCGACCAGAGAGAACCCGTACAGATCAAATAGGGATTGCCGTGGAAGGGCTAGCAAATGATGGTTTATCCGGCTCATGCCTGAACCACGTCCCCCTCCTACGCTACGGCAGCCTGTCGCCTCCCCTGACCGTGAAAAAGCTTGCTGCAAACTGTTCGACCATGCTGCGCAGTCCCTTCTGGATCTCCGTTGAGACGTCATCTTTCGGTCCATACCCGAGAATGGCCCGATTCCACAGACTGCCGGGTGTCTTGGACATAAAATACGACCCCGCGTTGCAGTCCACATGGTAGGCGACAATATACTCTTCGCCGACGGTCCATACATCACAAGTGAGAAACCCAAGTTGATTCAGCCGTTCTGTCCCGTCCGGAGCAGGACCACCCGACCCTTCAAGCGCGACCCCTGGAAAATTTTTGAGAAACGTCAATCTCGTCACATCGGTCAGCTCCCCGCTCTTGAGTCCGATCTTCTCGGCAGTCCCATAAGTCAGCACCTCGACAGACACGAATTTCTTGATCTGCCCCAATTCGGCAAAAGGCAAGGGTCCAAGAGTCGCTCCTTGGGCCACCACCGCCGAGACCGTCGCCCACCCAAGAGCCAATACAAGGGCTGACACCCTACTCCCCCCTCTCACGTAACACCACATCGTGTACCTCCCTAAATGCCGGAGTAGTCCGAGCACTTCGTGCCCCTTTGTTCAGTCTGCCACAACCGAACCTGCTATTCATTAACGAACTTGCCGGGGCTTCTGCTTACATCCACAGCATAAAGCTTTTTCTCATTCCCGCAATCTTTCCGCCGAATACACCCTTCAGTACTCAACGGTGTCCGGCAGTGGAATAGATCTGCGCCATCTCGCCACTCGTCAAATCCCGCCATTCCCCGGGCGGGAGGCCCCCCAGCACAATCGGCCCGACCGCCACCCGCACAAGCCGCAGCGTCGGATGCCCTACTGAGGCTGTCATGCGCCGAACCTGTCGGTTCAGTCCCTCGCGCAACGTGATCTCTACCCAGGCAGTCGGCACGTTTTTGCGAAAACGGATGGGTACCGGGCGATCAGGCAACTGCGGATCGTCCGGCAGCAGACGTACTTCAGCAGGCCTGGTCTTCTTGCCGTTCAACACCACTCCCTTTCGCAACTGCTCCAAAGCGTCCTCCTTCGGGATGCGTTCGACCTGCGCAAGATACACTTTCGACAACTTATGCTGCGGGTCCGTGATGTGATGTGCCAACGTACCGTCCGATGTCAGGAGCAGGAGCCCCTCACTATCTAAATCGAGCCGCCCAGCGGCATAGACGCCAGGAATCGCCACGTAGTCAGCCAACGTCGGCCGTCCCTTTAGGTCGGTAAAACAGGGCAGGACCCCGTAGGGTTTATTGAAGGCAATCGTGCGAGAGGTGTTGTCACGGTCAGAGATGATGGACTCATTCACAAGACCTGTTTGCAGCATGAGGCCCCAGCAAGAAACCGGTCAGAACCCGATTCCGAATCCTCCACCGCCACGAGATCGCCCACCAGCTCCCATACCGCCGAAGACTCCGAAGGAGAATCCCGGTTGCCGTTGGCCATAGGATTGAGCCGGCCAGACGTGCAGATGTTTCACAATCAGGGTGGGATATCGATACTCCACGTCGTCGAGGCGATCGGTCTTCGCCCCAGAGACTTCCCCGACAATCGTTACCCGCGTTCCTTCGACCAGCGTGGCCGGGTCCAGAAACTCCTGCTGCAATGCAAGGAACCGTCCTTGTGATTGTTGGCGATCGAGGCTCGGCTCCTCTCCGTCTTCAAGCGGAAGTTGCAAGAGCTCGATCTGCGTGCTGTCTTGGAGTCGTTTCGCTTTCAGCACTTCACCGCCAAGCACGAGCACACGTCCGCGATAGGACTCCGGCGAGGCCAGCACGTCTCGAAACAGAACCGTTCTATCAACGAGTGGCTCCATCGACTCGGGAACGATTCGTTGAGAGGAGCAGCCTGAGAGCAGGATACTTGCGACTAACCAGCCAGAAAAAAGATATCCTCCTCGCATAGGGACACTATACCTCATACAACAACCCCACGACGAGAACAGAGATCGCTACGCTGCAGATTCCGCAGGCTCTCGCCTACAGAATTTCACTGCCCTTCCCGTCATTCGATTCTTCATCGTTACCAGAAGGCTCTCCATAAGCTGTTGAGAAAGGAGTGCTTCGCGCTTTCTCGACGTTGGTCCTGGTGGATTTTCCCCCATCAAGACATGAGGCACCTGACTTGCTCTGCACCAGGACCAGAGAGCCTCGCCACTCTCATCAGTAGCACAGAGTGTTTTCTGGAGCCACAGCATCGCGTGTGCGGTGACTCCGTTTCATCAACTCACTAATCGCAAGGAGGTTCCCATGACTCGCTACACAAGCTTCATCGCACTCACAGCGTTCCTCACGTTTGGCCTCGGTACGGCAATGTCTTTCGCCGGCGAACCAGCCCCAGCCGAGCAGAAAGAACAGAAAGATAAGAAGGACATGAGCGGCTCCAAGGCGGATGACGAGAAAAAGAAGGACGAGAAGAAAGACGAGAAGAAAGATATGGGCGGCAAATAAGCCCCTGCAGGTGGGGCGCAGCTTCTGCTGCGTCCCGCCTGCACCGTTGCAATACATTCGCAGACAATCAGTCCCCCTTTCTCCTTGAAGCAGCCGGCTGACTTCGCAATAAATTACAGTAGCAGTCTCAAACTCTGTAGGCGAACCCCTACAGGCCTGTGGCATCATGCTCCCGTCCATTCACTTACCACATACACTAAGCGACAATGACCGCTCCAACTCCATGAGAAATGAGCCGTTCTCTTCACGCGCATTTCCGAGTCATTGGGCATTGCGCTTGCTCCCATTCGCGATAGTCTGTTCGCCATCATTTAAAGGAGGAGACGATGCGACGAATTTGTATTGATCGAACCATGCCACTCCGAGGCCCCGCATTGGCCATGCTGTGCGCGATGGCCGTGGGGGGCTGCGTGAGCACGGAAACCCACACGAAAACGCTCACCGAACTTGAGGCCGCCAAAGAAACATCCGCCCAATTGCAACGGCAATTAGCAGGGCTTCAACAAAATCTAGACCAGGAAGCCGCTCAGCGAAAAGCCGCCGAACAGCAGGCGGCCTCGCTGGCCAAAGAACGTGAAGCGCTCGTGGCGCGCTCAAGCGAGTTGCAGTCCAGCCTGGACGGCCTAGAGAAGGAGAACGGGCAACTGAACAGCGAACTCGGCAATGTGCACGGTCAAATCACTGATCTCGAACAGAAGCTCGCGAGCGGCAGTGCCTCGGCGCAGGAAGAAATCGCCCAGCTCCAGAAGCAGGCTTCTGCGCTGGAGGCCAACGCCGCCCGCATTGCGAAGGAGCGCGAGCAACTTCGGCAGGAACAATTACAACTTGCAGCGACCTTAGAGCGAGAACGACTGGCGAAAGAAGAAGAAATCAAACGCCTGACTCGCACACAGGAAGAACTGTCCAAATCGCTGCAAGACGAAATTTCAAAAGGCAACATCACCATACAACAAGTACGGGACCGCCTCACGATCAATATGGTCGATCGTGTCCTGTTCGATTCCGGCCAGGCCCAGGTGAAGCCGGCCGGCATCAAAGTGCTGAAGCAGGTCGGCGACGTCTTGAAAACGGTCACGGACAAACAGATCCGAATCGAAGGCCACACCGACAATGTGCCCATCAGCTCGAAACTGCAGGATCGCTTCAAGACAAATTGGGAACTCTCGACGGCGCGAGCCACGATTGTGGTGCGCTACTTGATCGATCAGGGCGAGGTGGACCGCCAATACCTCTCCGCAGTCGGCTACGCAGACACTCGCCCCCTCACTTCGAACGACACTGACGAAGGGCGATCATCCAACCGCCGAATTGAAATCGTGCTGTACCCGAAAGACCTCAAAGAAATTGCCGGCCAACTCGAGACCGACACGGCGCCATCGAAGTAGCGACCCAAACCAGGAGGAGGCGCGCACCAACAGGTCGCGCCTCCTTTCCCGCTACCTCCTGAAGAACGCCACCAAGAAACAACACCCTCACTACATTATTCATGAACGCTACTGCTGCAATCGCGGATGTTCCGGCGAGAAGCACGGGGCCAGAGGCTGGCGTCTATGCGATGTCGCCACGAACCGTCATGAATAATGCGAGCTAAGGGCTTGCACGGCACAGAGGGATGTGGTTCCATCTGTTCGATTTCTTTACCGGAAGCGATAGCAGCGCCCACATGGAAGAGGATCTAGAACATCCGCAAGAATCATCGTCGCAAGGCTTTTGTGCAGCCCTTCTGGCCGATGCGCCTTGGAATGCGAAATCCGTCATCGCCGCGGCAGTGGCGACTGTCGGAGGTCTCGCCTCATGGATTGCAGATTTCTCATCGCCTGCTGTAGTTGGCATCGGTGGCAGCTATCTGAGTGGATTCTTCTTTGGCTGGGCATTCCGTCGATTTCTGAAAATGGCCGCGCTGATCACTGGCGGGTTGCTGGCCTGCATCGCCGTATTGGAAGATACCGGCTGGATCGATCTCGATTGGACGGCGGTGGAAACGCAGATCAGCCACGCCATCGCGTCCGTGCATCAGGGAGCGGAAGGACTTAAACACATCCTCTCCGGGTATCTCCCGTCAACGGGTGCGGGAGCGGTCGGAATGTTTTTCGGATTTCGAAAAAAATAGCGTTGCGAAGCCAGACAGAGGGACTGCTGGCCGGCCAGAAGAACTCGCTAGCCTTCCCACTGACACACACCAATCTAATCTGTCCACGCGCCAGTTCGGGCCCTGCCCGGGAAACCGGTCAGGGCGGAGATACTCAGCGGGCCATCCTCCGGAAATGAATCTCTTATCCCCCACCCTTTCGGAAATAATCCCGTCTGATTATACTGTGCTGATACTTGGGCTTCTCTCGAAAGGATCGTCCATGCGTATCCGTCGTCTCTTCGCCTCACATTCCTCACGAATATTGGCATTCACGACGTGGGCCGGCGTGACGATGCTCGCTGCTCCACTGAGCGCAGAACCGCCGCCAGTCAGCCAGGACACGTTTCTGCGTGCGAAACAAGCCACCGTCGGCATCCTGGAGGACAACCAAGATCAGCGCACGCCGGAGAAACCTGGAAAAATCGTCGTCCGAGGAACCGGGTTTCACTTGCGAGATGGTTACGTGATTACCGCAAGACATGCCGCCGAGAAACTCGACCCCTCGACTGGCACGATCATCCAGAAGCACGTTCGCATGCTCACCTTCGATCTAAATGAGCTACCTGCTGACCTCGTCGGTGACAGCGCGTTCATGGATGTCGTGATCTACCGTATTGCCGAACAGCATCGCTCCAAACTGCAGGCAGGGACCTCGTTCGCCGCCGGAGATGCCGCCCCCGGGATGGAGGTCTTCACCGTCGGCTATCCGCTCGGCTGGGGCCCCACCATGGCCTTCGGCCGCCTGGGCAATACGAACACCTTCCTCCAAACCGTCGAGACACGCCTCCTCCAAGCCGACCTCTCAGCCTGCAGCGGCAATTCAGGAGGCGGATTGTTCAACACCCAAGGGGACATCGTCGGGATCATGCACGCCATCATCCAAACAGAAATGGACGAGACCCAGGCCCATTGCAGCCGCATGACCTTCGCCATTCCGGGGATTCTCGCCGAACGGATTGTGAACGCGGCTCTCGCAGGCAAGCCGCTCACGTTCTCCAAAATGGGAATTCACATGACCTCCGTGAAAGACGGGACCAAGTGGCGCATGGCCGTGAAGGACGTGGCCGACCCGGCGAAAGAAGCCGGCATCCAAAAGCACGATATCCTGCTGGCGATCGAGGACACGGAGATTCTCGATGCGGCCCACCTGAAGAACTATCTGATCGAACGGACAACGCCCGGCCAGAAAGTCTCGGTGAAGGTCCGTCGGATCGATGCAGATCTCACCTTTACGGTGACACTCGGAGGCGGGTAAACGACTCGCGGCTACGATGGGCGCCCTGGAAGAGCTTGATACCAGCCGTTCGCCTGGGCCAGTGCCACAGAGCAGCCGAACAACAGGCTGAGATTGGCCTCGGTTAAGACCCGCGCCTTGTCTCCGTCCTGCAGCACGCGTCCTTCCTTTAGCAGTAGCACCCGCTCCACTTCGGGGGGGATCTCATGGATGTGGTGCGTGACAAGCAGAACGGTTTTCCCCTTCTTCATGTGTATTCGCACCAAGTCCAGATAGTGAAAGGTGGCCGTGAGATCCAACCCACTTGTTGGCTCATCCAGCACGAGCGCTGTCGGCTCATGGACCAACGCCCGTCCTAATAGACAACGCCGCTGCTCGCCGGTCGACATGTCCACAAACCGCCGGTCCGTCAGAAAGCTGACCCCAAGCTCCTCCATCACCGCATGGGCCCGCGAGATCTGCGCGTATGTGAAATCTTGATGGCTATAGGTGCCGATGCTCGAGTAGTATCCGGAGAGCATTACTTTCAGCCCCGTCACCTGCTCCATGTACTGATGCTGCAAATCGTGCGAGACCAACCCCAGCCGCTTGCGCACATCCCACACGTTCCACTGCTCTTCACCGAAGAGCCGGATATGCGTCTCATCATGCGGGAAGGCATGGACCTCGCCGGCGAGGAGCTTGAGGAACGTCGACTTCCCCGCACCGTTCGGCCCTAGGATCGCGACATGCGTCCCTTCGTCAATGACGAGCGACAAATCGTGAAAGACGCAGGTGTCGCCTCGATAGACCGTTGCGCGTTCGATCTCGATAAATGGGCTACGCTTCATCCGGGTCAGGATTGAGCTTGGCAGGTCCAGAAGGCCTGGAAGAACGAGAGCTTTTCTTGGCTGAGGCAGGAATTTTCGGCGTGGGTGTTTTCACATCGGCGTTCTGTGCACGGTGGAGCAAGGCATGGTCCATGAGCACCAGCGCCATCATGGCTTCTGCAATCGGCGTCGCTCTGATACCGACGCAGGGATCGTGGCGGCCATTCGTTTCGACGGTAACCGGCTTGCCAAGCTTATCGATGGACCGGCGGGCCACACGGATACTCGAAGTCGGCTTAATCCCGATCGTGACGACGATATCCTGTCCAGTTGAAATACCGCCAAGAATTCCTCCGGCATGATTGGTCAGAAAACCCTCCGGGGTCAGCTCGTCTCCATGCTCTGACCCGCGCTGCGTCACAGAGCTGAAACCCGATCCAATCTCGACGGCCTTCACGGCATTGATGCTCATCATGGCTGAGGCAAGATCCGCGTCCAACTTTGCATAGACAGGCCCGCCCCATCCCACTGGCACAGACTCGGCGACGGTGGTGATCTTCGCACCGACCGAATCGCCTGCTTTGCGCAGCTCATCCATGAATGATTCAAGCTTCGGCACAACCTCGGAATTTGCGGAGAAGAAGGGGTTCTTGCTGACCTCACCCCAACTCTTAAACGGCGCTTCAAGCGGGCCCAGCTGACTCAGGTAGCCACGAATCACCACACCGTACTTCTCTCCGAGCCATTTCTTCGCTATCGCTGCTGCAGCCACTCGAACGGCTGTTTCACGCGCAGACGCGCGCCCGCCACCGCGATGATCGCGAATCCCGTACTTCTGCCAATAGGTGTAGTCCGCATGACCGGGACGGAAGGTGTCAATCAGACTGCCGTAATCTTTGCTGCGGGCGTCTTCATTCCGGATAAGCAGCGCGATGGGCGTGCCGGTGGTCTTACCTTCAAAGACACCGGAGAGGATTTCGACGGTATCGGATTCCTGCCGTTGCGTGACATGGCGGGAGGTGCCGGGCTTGCGCCGATCGAGATCGTGTTGAATGTCATCGATGGAAAGAGCCAGACCCGGGGGACAGCCATCCACAACACAACCAATCGCAGTCCCGTGGCTCTCGCCAAATGACGTGACGGTGAATATACGACCAAACGAATTGCCTGCCATGGGACGGATGACTCCTCCCTACTCGACGAGGTCGAGCTTAATGCGCAATTCCTTTAACTGATCGGCACTGACAGCAGACGGCGCATCGGTCAGCGGACATTGTGCCCGTTGCGTTTTAGGGAACGCAATCACGTCGCGGATCGAGTCAGTCTCCCCCAATAACATGATGAGCCGGTCGAGGCCGAAGGCAATTCCTCCGTGCGGAGGTGCCCCATAGTCGAGTGCATCGAGCAGGAAGCCGAACTTCGCCAGCGCTTGATCCTTGTTGATACCAAGCAAGTCGAGAATGCGCAACTGGATTTCACTCCGATGGTTTCGGATACTCCCGCCGCCGATTTCACTTCCGTTCAGCACCATATCATACGCCTTCGCCCGCACTTTGAGCGGCTCTGAATCCAGAAACGCCACATCCTCGTCCATCGGCGCGGCAAAGGGATTGTGCATGAAGATGTACCGCTTCTCTTCCGGCGAATAGTCCAGCAACGGGAACTCAACGACCCACAGAGGCTTCCAGGCCGCCGTATCGATCAGCTTCAGCTCTTCACCCAGCAACAGCCTGATGCGACCCAGCACATCGTGAACAATGGCAGCCTTGTCGGCACCGAAGAGGACTAAATCGCCTGGCTTAGCGTCGGGAAGGGCCGCCGCGAAGGCCTTCGCATCCAGGAACTTGGCGATCACGGACTCAAGCTGCCCGTCCGCCATAATCTTGAGCCAGGCGAGCCCCTTCGCGCCAAAGCTCTTGGCCATCTCACCGAGCGCGTCGATCCTGCTTCGCGGCGTGGCCGCTCCGCCTCTTACGATCAAGGCCTTCACGATCCCGCCCTTGGTCGCGGCCTCCCTGAACACCTTGAACTCGCTGGCCGCCGCAAAGGCGGTGACGTCATGCAGCGGCATGTCGAAGCGCAAGTCCGGTTTATCCGATCCGTAACGGCCCACTGCCTCGGCGTAGGTCATGCGCGGGAATGGAGTCGGCAGCTCAACGCCGCCTCCCTCACGAAACACCGTGACGATCATCTGCTCCATCAGGTTCATTACGTCAAGCCGATCCACAAAGGACAGCTCCGCATCGATCTGCGTAAATTCCGGCTGCCGGTCGTAGCGCAGATCCTCGTCACGGAAGCAACGCGCGATCTGGTAGTAACGATCAACGCCGCTCACCATGAGCACCTGTTTGAAAAGCTGGGGCGACTGCGGCAGCGCATAAAACTGGCCGGGGTTCACTCGACTGGGCACCAGATAGTCGCGCGCGCCTTCCGGCGTACTCTTCGTCAAAATTGGCGTTTCCACTTCAAGAAAGCGTTCCGCATTCAGAAATCCACGGACGGCTTGCATGATGTCATGCCGGAGGCTCAAGAGCCGCTGCATCTTCGGGCGACGAAGATCCAGATAGCGGTATTTCAGTCGGATCGACTCCGTCACTTCGGCATCGTCTTCAATCACAAACGGCGGCGTCTTCGATTCGTTCAAAATCTCGATCGCATCCACGAAGACTTCGATCTCCCCCGTTGGCAGATTGGGATTCTTAGACTCTTCAGGGCGGGCCATTACTTGCCCGGTCACCGACACCACACACTCACTCCGCAAGGCATGGGAGGCTTGGTGCACCGCCGCATTACGTTCGGCGTTACACACCACCTGCGTAATCCCGGTTCGATCCCGCAGATCGATGAACATGACTATGCCATGGTCGCGTCGCCGCTGAACCCAGCCGTTTAAGACGACGGTCTGCCCGACAGCGGCTTTCGTGAGTTCCCCGCAACGATGAGTTCTGACCTTCATACCACCTTCACTTTCTTGGAACGGGCCCATCCAACACGACTGACCGGCCTCTTTGGCCGCGGAGCCTGCTTCTCTGTATCCTCTGCTGAAACCAGCTTCTGTTCCGCAAGCTCGCGCAACGCGTTCGCTTCGCGGTCGGTCAGGTACCTAAATTCGCCTGACTCAAGATCACCCAACGACAGCGGACCCATCCTAATCCGCGTCAGCTTCAAGACCGGATGACCAACCGCTTCCAACATGCGCTTCACTTGATGCTGACGCCCTTCGCGGATCGTAATCTCCAGCCAGGAGTTTTGCTTGGCCTTCTTCACCTTCTTGACGATAGCCGGACTGGTCAGGCCGTCTTCCAGCTGCACCCCCTGTTCTAACTGCCTGATATGTTCGTCGGTCACCACCTGCTTGACCTTAATGAGGTAGGTCTTCGGCACATGGTAACGTGGATGGAGCAACGTCTGAGCCAAGTCGCCATGATTGGTCAAAAGCATTAACCCTTCGCTGTCAAAGTCTAATCGACCGACGG
>JAQBES010000167.1:0-4580 GCA_032123755.1 Nitrospirota bacterium | reverse complement strand
GGCGAATCCACGATTGCCTAGAAGTATTCATGAATCATGAGGGCTAGATTGTCCACCATGACCGAAGATTGAAGATCGTATGACTGACCAGGCGAACGAGAGAGCAGGCTATCAAGGACCGGCGTTCTTTTCGTACGGATTCCGGCCGTTCTTTCTTGGTGCGGCGCTGTTTGCCGGCGTGGCGGTCCCTGCCTGGATCTTCCTGTTCACGGGAATCGGCGACTCGGAATTCTTCACTATCGCTCGAGAGTGGCATGTGCATGAGATGGTCTTCGGTTTTTTGCCCGCCGTGATTACCGGTTTCCTTCTGACGGCAATTCCAAACTGGACCGACCGTGTGCCGATCAGAGGGAACGAGTTGATACTATTGTGTGCCCTGTGGTTGGCCGGACGCCTCGCCATGGCCATCCCGTTTCTCTCGCCTCTCCTGTCTGCCTGCGTGGATGCGGCTTTTCTGGTCATAGCAGCGGGGCTGGTCTGGCGAGAAATTGCATCCGGGAAGAGCTGGCCTCATGCACTGATCGGAGGTCTCATCAGTCTGTATGCCGGAGCCAACATCCTCTTCCATGTGTTGGCTTTGAGTGGTGCGGTGACGGAACTTCCCGAGCGAATGGCTCTCGCGTTGGACATGGTTCTCTTGGCGCTCATTGGTGGGCGTGTCATTCCTAACTTTACCCGCGCCTTCCTGGCCGAGCAGGGCATGTCCGTAAAACCTGCGCAATTTTCCAGTTTCGATGGCCTGTCGGTGGTGTTTATAGGAATCGCCGCTGCTGTCTGGACTATTCAGCCGCAGGCTATGGTAACGGGGGGGCTATTGGTGACGGCCGGGTTAACCAATCTGGGCCGTCTGCTGCGCTGGTACGGCTGGCTCACTTGGCGCGAGCCGTTGGCGTTGATTCTCCATCTTGGTTATGGGTGGTTGGCAATGTCGCTGCTGTTGTTAGGCGCCGCGATTCTCGGAGTGGGTCTGCCTGCATCGGATGCGGTACATGCGCTCACCACCGGCGCAGTGGGTGTGATGACCCTGGCGATAATGACTCGCGCCAGCCTGGGCCATACGGGGCGCCCCAAACACGCAGGTCCCTTGACCCTGTGCATCTATCTACTAGTCAACCTGGGTGCGATCTTGCGGGTATTTGGGCCAGCCATAGACCTGCCGACGAATATCGTGCTGGGTGTGGCTGCGGTTGCCTGGAGTGGTTCCTATCTGCTATTTGCTCTGGTCTATGGCCCATTTCTCCTTCGCCCGAGCATCGACGAATGACGGCATGGGGCGGAGAGGAGCAGAAGAACTGCTCCTCATTTGGAGTTGCCCCGGGGGAGTTGACGCCATCTGCAGAACGACGTAGCCTGTAGTTGGTTCTTGAACCAGCAGCGGCTATGAACCGACCGATTCTGGCCGAAGTGGTACAGACATCATTATCTGGCTGAATCAACGAACCAGCTCGCGAGTCTATTTCTCCACTGCGTCAGTTCCACATGGTAGAGAACGCGAGGGAAGCAGTCTCAGACAAGGCTTTCACTCAAGATCGGACCATGGCAGGGCCTACGTGAATGAGCGAGGCTCCCACAAAATAAAGCGAAGGTTTCTATAATCAGCACCACAGGAGGAGGAATCACCATGGGAATTCAACCGTTACAGGATTGGGCACTGATCGAACCGTCGGAGGCCAAGGAACAGACCACCGGGGGGTTATTCATTCCCGACACGGCCAAGGAGAAACCCGTAGCAGGAAAGGTCCTGGCAGTGGGGAAGGGACGCTGGGAAACACCGGAACAGAAGCGGGGCAGTAAACAAAAAAAGAAAGAGGAAAAGATCTTCAAGCCCACGGTCCTCAAACCGGGCGATCAGGTCCTCTACGAGAAATACGGAACGACCGAAATCGATCTGGACGGCAAGGAACTCGTCCTCGTCCGCGAGTCCGAGGTCCTGGGCTGGATGGGGTAAGAAGGGTCGTATAGGGTTCCACTGGATCGAGCGTCCTATGGAGTGGTGCTGCTCCGGAGGGCTATCCTACTAAGAGGGTGTTGAGCGGTTGCTTAGGTCTTTTCGTTTAATTTTCATCTCGTTCCGCCAGTTGTCGTCGATCCGGTTCCGGCTGCGTCGTCACTCCACACTCGGCTACCACTCTCCCGCCGAATTCGGAGCGAGGACGGCCTTTGCTTAACCGGGTGTCCAGGGAAGCGGAGGAAGGGCAGTGCTAAGCTCGTGGTCTATTGAAGCACTTCAAACGGGAGCATGTCTGTGAAACAGGGCTATCGGTTGATCATCGTCGACAAGGCCGGTGTGCTGGTTTCTGAATTCCAACTGACGGAGAATGCTCTAGCTCAGCCGGAGGCCTTTGTCGAGGCGCTCAAACAGTCGATTGACGACATCGAAGAGGAGGAACCCTGAAGGGACGACGTCGGTCCTCGGTGCAGGGCATGCGTATCCATCACCCGGTTGCGCGGATCTCCAAGCGGGGAGTGGCAAGCGAGACATTCTGCTCCGCGATCTGGAATTCTTCATTGCCCGCGCCGGAAAAGCTTGATCCTTGCGCCCTGCGTGCCGGGAAGCACCAGTACCGGGCTCAGGAATTCCGTTCTCCATAGAGAATAACAGGAGTGATTCTTGCGATGGCGACAATTCTGATCATCGATGACGAGGAAATCATCCGCGTACTCCTTCGCTCCGCACTTGAAGAGGCGGGGTATGAGGTCACGGAAGCTGCCAACGGTCGTGAGGGACTTGAGCTGTACCGCCACAGGCAGATGGATTTGGTCATCACGGATATTCTCATGCCTGAACTGAATGGACTCGATATGCTTCTGGAACTGACGAGTGAATTCCTCGACGCCAAGGTGATCGCAATCTCAGGCGCAGGAGGGGAAAAGAATGTCTTGGATGTCGCAAAACTTCTCGGGGCACGGCAGACCTTCCCAAAGCCCTTTAGCCTGCCGCTTCTGCTGGGCGCTGTGCGATACGAATTGGAACATTAGCAGGATAGTGAAGCAGTCCGCCAGCTGCCACAGCCCGTGCCGGATGTCTCGAGCTTCACGCATTATGGTCCATGGCTGCTGGTGAAATTTTCCGCATCCTATTAATACCGCTTGACCAGGCCCTCCATGGCGTCTAGCATAGGGCTGTGTTGTATTGAGCCTCGCTGACTGTCCCATCCCTCGCGCCTTTAGCTTCCTGCCTGCGCGTCTGATTCCCCAGTCTTCGCCGCTCCTATGCCAGAGTATTTGTGACATGTTGCGGTCATGGGGTGTGACCGCCTGGATCGAAGCAGTTGGGTTCATTCAGGCCCACACGAGTCCGCGGACAGGCAACGGTTTTCTCGATACTGGCCCAAATTTTCAAGGAGAGACGTGATGACACCAGAAGAGCAAATCACGAAGATGAAGAAAGCGATCACTCAGGCCATCAAGGTGATGGGAGACCGGTTTGGATCGTCGGAAGGAGACGTTGAGAGGGCTATTGATGAGCTGAAGGCGTCTATGCTGACGGCGCCTGCAGCAGCGGCCCAGCCTCCTCAAAGTACGGCCGCCGTGGCAGCCAGCGCATAGTGACCGAAACATAGATTGACGACAGGATCTTGGCTCTGGCTGAGAGGGCTGCTAGATTTTCTTACAATCTGAGAGGAAGCGGGCGGGTCCGTGGTGTGTTGGTCGAGGAGCCTCCCACGCCATGGGCAACCAGCATCAGAGGGGATAGTTATGAAGAACGCCACGCAAGTCTATGTGCTGACGCTGAATGCACCGTCAAGAAAAACAATTCGACTCTGGACGGGAGCGAGCATCCATTCGTTGCGGCATTGCTCCAGCAAGAAAATTGATCGGACGCTGGCTGAGATGCAGCAGCATGTGGATGATTTGCAACGCGCCATCAGCGTGCTGGCGACGGGAGGATCGTATTCTATCAATCGTTCTCGATAGGGTGCCGCACCAGTAGGTGTCTATGTCGGCGGAACACACTCACCGAGAAAGAGGACAGCCATTATGCCGGGCGATGCAAAAGATAAGAAGGTTCATGCCGCAGCCAAGCCGGCTGGCGCATTGTCACGGATATCAGCCGATGGCGATCTCACGTGCAGCGAGTCTCAGATTGAGGATATCCTCTCTGAGGGAGAGTCCAGCAGACCGACGAGCAAAAGCGACAAGGGCCTGCATCAGAAACGCCAGCCAAAGTCCTCTTAATAAGACGCCCAGGGTGAGGTGCGGGGCGTTTTTTTCTAACCTGCCGAATCTGCGGTGACTTTCTTCCCTCTGCGGCCCACAGAAGAATCATGCGAAGAGTTCTAGTAGAAGTCGTTGGCTGCACTCCGTGATCCTTTTCGACAGCTTCCAGGACGGCTGGTGGTCCTTGGCAGGGCGGCGGAGTATGCTGTGCCGCCATCACGACAGAGGAGCAGCCGCATGACAGAAAAACGGACTGATGACAAGCCTCGTTGGCCTCTTCCAACCCACGATTATTGGTCCACCCCCTTCGCTGAATCGTTGCTGCAGCATCTGGATCTTTTCCCCGGAGCCTCCATTCTCGATATTGCCTCCGGGCACGGGATTCCGGCAGTCTGCCTGGCAGAGCAGGTGGGTCCCAC
>JAQBES010000166.1:0-8046 GCA_032123755.1 Nitrospirota bacterium | reverse complement strand
CTCTAACGGCTTACCTAGCCGATCTTTCCAATGCGTCACATCTGCAAACGAAAGCCTTGGCAACATGGCCTAAGATCGAGATTCAAGACTTCACAATTTGATGACGTCATTGGCGACAGGATCACAACTGAGCTTACGCGGCTGCTCAAAATTTCCGCTAGCAAGGCCGCAGGAAGCGGGACGACTGAGGCGTACCCTTGCGGTACGTCGCATGGAGGCACGTGACTGAGAACGCAGCTTGGGAAAAAGCGCGTCTTGGCGCGCTGGGGTTTTGGGCGGGTGAGAAGTCGGAATTTTCAGCAACCGATTTAGAGGTCGCGGATGGCGCCTTGTAGCACGGTGATCTGCGTCACCGGATCGCCGGAGGACTTCAGTTCTGTGCGGATTTGATCTTTGAGGTAGGAGGAGTACCCGACGCGGTCGATCAAGAGTTCGAGGAACCGTTCAACTGGAAGCAGGCTTTGGGCTTTGAGTTCGTCCACGGTCTCATCACTGACGGGCACGTAGCTGCTCCCCATGTGGAAGACCACATTGTAGTGACGGTTTTTCCCGATGCGCTCGAACCGTAGACCCTTCACGATACTTTCCCCCAAGCCATGCAGAGGGTGCATTCTAGATAAACGATGATCAGAAGACAAGGGAGGGCCAGGGGTGGTACGTCACGGGCCGCGCAGGCAAGAGCCGGTCCGGCTTAGGTAAAAAATGATCATGAAACAATCGCAGCGGGTCTTCGTCGTCTGGTGATTCCTGTCCGTGGCATGCTACACATGAAGAGATGTCACCCTTGCGCACACTGGAAGAATTGTCCTTCGACAACAGCTACGCCCGCCTGCCCGAGGCATTCTACGCGAAGCTGCAGCCGACTCCGTTTGCAGCGCCTCCGTATCTTGTCAGTTTCAATCCCGCGGCGGCCGAACTGATCGACCTTGATCCGGAGCAAGCGAAGCGCCCGGAGTGTGCCGGTGTGTTTGGCGGGAGCATGCTCGTGCCGGGGATGGAGCCCCTGGCCATGCTCTACTCCGGCCATCAATTCGGCGTGTATGTGCCACAGCTGGGAGACGGGCGCGCCATCCTCCTTGGGGAAGTACGGAACGAACGAGGCGAGAAGTGGGATCTGCATCTGAAAGGAGCGGGGCTTACGCCGTTCTCCCGAGAGGGAGATGGTCGTGCGGTGCTGCGTTCGACCATCCGGGAGTATCTCTGCAGCGAAGCGATGCATGGTCTGGGGATTCCGACGACGCGGGCCCTCTGTCTTGTCGGGAGCGATCACCAGGTCTACCGTGAGCAGGTCGAAACCGGCGCGATGCTCGTACGGATGGCGCCGTCCCATGTGCGCTTCGGCACCTTTGAGATTTTCTATTACCGAAAACAGCACGAGCAGCTCAAAATCCTCACCGACTATGTCCTCGCAAACCACTTTCCCCACCTGGTGGATAGCCCGGACAAGTACGCGCGATTCTTCTCCGAGGTCGTCGAGCGCACGGCGAGGCTGATCGCGCAATGGCAGGCTGTCGGCTGGGCGCACGGCGTCATGAATACGGACAATATGTCGATCCACGGTTTCACCCTCGACTACGGCCCCTTCGGGTTCATGGACGACTACGATCCGGGCTTCATCTGCAACCACTCCGACCACAACGGCCGCTACGCCTTCAATCAACAGCCCTATATCGGTCTCTGGAATCTCAGCTGTCTGGCGCAGGCGCTGCTCCCGTTGGCCGAGAAGGAAGATTTGAAAGCCGCACTCGACCGCTACACTCCCTTCTGCGAAGGACGGTACATGGAGTTGATGCGGGCCAAGTGTGGACTCATCGAGACGAAGGAGGAGGATGCATCGTTGATCCAAGACCTCTTGGCGCTCATGCACCAGCACCATGTCGATTACACGAACTTCTTTCGCTCATTGGGCTTATTTCGGACCGGGTCCGCATCGCTGAACGAGCCGCTCCGTGACTTCTTCCTGGGTCGTGAAGCCTTCGACCAGTGGGCTCATCGGTACGAGGACCGGTTACGCGACGAGGGGAGTCGAGACGACGACCGCCTGGTGCGCATGCATCGCGTCAATCCCAAGTACGTGCTCCGCAACTATCTGGCGCAGACAGCCATCGAGAAGGCTCAGCAGAAGGACTTCTCCGAGATCGATCGGTTGCTCGCCCTCCTGCAAAATCCCTACAGTGACCAGCCAGGCATGGACGCCTACGCGGCTTCTCCCCCCAACTGGGGCAAGCACCTAGCGGTCAGCTGTTCATCGTGATGTGATGAAACAAGATACGCTTGGTGGACTCACAATCCGTCTCACTGGTGGCACTGATCGAAAGGGAGGCGGGAACGGCCCGCTCGTCGTGCTCCTGCATGGCTTCGGCGCGCCGGGGGACGACCTCGTGTCGCTGGCCGACGTCCTGCACGTGCCGGCCGGGACGAGGTTTTTGTTTCCTGAAGGCCCGCTCCCGCTGAGTTTTGGGCCGAGGGATGCACGAGCCTGGTGGCTCATCGACATGGCGCGCATGGCAGCGGATCAAGCGGCAGGTCGGGTGCGTGATCTCTCGCAAGACATCCCCAAAGGCCTGGCTCCGGCTCGCGCGACGATGCTGGCGTTCCTCAAGGAAGTCGAACACACATTCGGCGCAGACCCGCGCAAGACCATCCTCGGGGGATTTTCCCAGGGCGCGATGCTGGCCTGCGATGTGATGCTCAGAACGACGCTGCCCTATGCCGGGCTGATCCAACTGTCCGGAACGCTCCTCGCCACACAGGAGTGGGCTCCGCTGCTTCAGAAACGCAAAGGGCTGCCGGTCTTTCAAAGCCACGGGGTGCAGGATGAGATCCTGCCGTACGTGGGAGCAGAAGCGCTGCGAGATACGCTGATGCACGCTGGACTATCGGTTGAATGGCACAGCTTTCGTGGTGGCCATGAGATTCCAAGAGCGGTCCTGCAGCGGCTGGGGCCGTTCATCACCAAAGCGCTCACGTACACATGAGTAGCCTGCATTCGTTCGAACTCGCAGCCGCCGACGGCAAGCTGATTCGCGGTGATCGCTCGATCGGCCAGGATCGCCAGGTCCTGTTCATCACCGGCTTCCTCTCGACACGCTGGGGCAACAAGAGCAAAGCGCTCGCGCAGTGGTGCGAGGAGAAAGGCTGGGGGTTTTGTTGTTACGACGTGCGAGGCTACGGAGAATCTGAAGGTACGTTTACAGACTACACCCTCTCAGATTGGATCGCCGATGCGCAAGCGGTGCTCGATCTTATTAAGAGTGGTCCGTCGATCACCATTGTCGGCAATTCACTCGGTGGCTGGATCGCCTGGCTCATGGCGCAGGAGTGTCAGGACATCGAGCGGCTGGTGCTCATCGCTCCCGCATTCAACATGATGGGTGTACGCGCGAAGTCTATCGATGTCGGACGGCAGCAGGCCTGGCACCGCGCCGGTTGGATGCCCTGGGACGACGAGCCCGCTCACAAGGATCGGCCGTTGTCGTGGAAATGGGTAGAAGAAAGCAATGCCTACTGGAAGACCACCTTCGATCCACTTAGACCGGTGAAAACGTCGATCCTCCACGGTCTCCAAGATACGGTAATTCTGCCGGGCGGGAGCAGTGAGTTCGTCGAGCAACTACTCTCGCGCGATCCCTCGTTCCCGGTCGAACTCCATCTGGTTCCGGGCGACCATCGACTGAGTAGTCCTGAGCATCTGGACACATTTCGGCGTCTCGTGTTGGACCCAAGGTAGTATAATCGACAGACGCGCGAGGCGAGACCGGGGGGAGGCCGTGCTCTGAAGTTCATAGTTCTGGGTTCGAAGTTCCAAAAACCTCGAACTTCGAACCCTCATTTGTCCCGCACGTTCGCGCAGCGCATAGGAGGGGCTCATGCTCACGTTGATTCATAAAGAATGCGGTGGGCCAGCGATAGAAGACTCGTCCGTCGGCGAAGTTTGCGCGATTCCCATCGACCGGTTTCCCTTTACCTGTTTCAGTTGTCTTGAGGAAATTGACGACGAATCGGAAGTCCGGCTCTCCGAAGAGATGGGATTCTAAATTGTTGGGCCGGGCTGTCCCGCAATCCTGTTTGGTCATGCCGTGAGACATGCCCGCAAGGCCTGCAGACAAGATTGAACAGGGAAAAGTCGATCGCTATTCGGGAGCAGGTGTGGTGGTCTGACCGGTTGAGGACGTTCCGGCTACGGCCCTAGCCAGGGCGGCCTTCAAGCTTGCCGAATGAGGATTCATCACAGCCAGTTTCACGAGAATGTCGGTTGGCCTGACCTCTTTGCCGTAATAGTCCCGATTCCACTCGTCCCTTGTGGCGATGACAGCGCCCTCCAGCGAGACCCCGCCGAATAAACCTTTTGCCCGGGCGAATGTAAGTAAGTCCGCACTGAGATTCATCGCGGTGGAGCCTTCGATACCGGCGCCGACAGGACCGACGGCAACTGAGATGTCGCCGCCGAGCTTAAAGGTGCTGGTCAGCAGGGACTCGACTCCTCGTTGCGACAGCACCAGCAGAACCACCTCCGAAGCCTGCGCGCCGAATTGAAATCCGAAACTGCCGGCACCCATCGTATAGAAAGCCGGATCGCTCCATTCACCGGTCTTGTCGTCTTTGACGAGAAACACGCCGCTCCCCCCTTCTCCCCCGACAAAGAAAGCTGCCTTGAGCAGTTGCGGCACGATGAAGACTCCCTTCGCCTCTTTTATGTGGTCGCGAAACCACACCATGTTCGAGTCGGCTAGAAACCCGTCCAGCGTCATTCGCGACTTCTCCACCAGCTCTTTCTGTTCGGCCTCATCGGCGAAGGAAGCAACCGGATGTCCCAGGATCAGGGCCATGAACAGGGCAAGTGAGAGGGCCAGTGGTGTGAGCAGTCGAGCAGACAAGATCATGGTTGATCCTCACAAGGTGAACAGGGTGCGAACCCACCATAATTCTGCGCTCGGTGATCGCCTTATGCAAGTGACAGTTGGACCGGTCGATCGGTAACAGTTTCCTTGTCTGAAGGCATGAGGGTTGGCTACTGTGGTCGTGACGTGGTTGTGGTCGAAAATGGTTGTCTGGTATGGTGCCCACTTCACACAGCGCGAACTGTAAGGACTAAGGAGGGTGGCACGGCCCATGGCTACGAACGACAAGCAAGTCATTTTCTCACTCGTCAATGTCGGCAAGGTCTATCCGCCGAAGCGGCAGGTGCTGCGCGAGATCTATCTCGGTTTCTACTACGGTGCCAAGATCGGCGTGTTGGGTCTCAATGGATCGGGGAAGAGCTCGCTGCTCAGGATCATCGCCGGAGTCGATCAGAACTACACGGGAGAGATCACCCGCTCGAAGGGCTACAGCGTGGGTCTGCTGGAGCAGGAACCGCAGCTCGATCTGAACAAGACGGTGAAAGAAATCGTCGAAGAGGGCAAGAAAGAGCTCGTGGCCATGTTGCGCGAGTATGATGAGGTCAGCAACAAGATGGGCGAGGCCACTCCCGATGAATTGGAAAAACTTCTCGAGAAGCAGGCTCAGCTGCAAGAGAAGATCGAAGCGGCAAACGGGTGGGAATTGGAGAACGTACTTGAACTCGCCATGGACGCGCTGCGCTGTCCACCGCCGGATGCGAAAATCGAAGTGCTCTCCGGTGGCGAGAAGCGCCGGGTGGCCCTGTGCCGCCTCATGATCCAGGAGCCGGATATCTTGTTACTCGACGAGCCGACGAACCATCTGGATGCCGAATCGGTCCAATGGCTCGAACAGCATCTGCAACAGTACAAGGGCACGGTCATCGCCGTCACGCACGACCGCTACTTCCTCGACAACGTCGCCGGCTGGATTCTCGAACTCGACCGGGGCCATGGCATTCCCTTCCAGGGGAACTACACCTCCTGGCTGGAGCAGAAGCAGGTGCGGCTGGAGAAGGAAGAAAAGGCCGAGTCGAAGCGCCGCAAGTCGTTAGAGCATGAGTTGGAATGGATTCGTATGTCGCCGAAAGCCCGGCAGTCGAAGGGCAAGGCCCGGCTCAACCGTTATGAGGAATTGGTCAATCAGAAACAGGACGAGCAGGCCGCAGATTTGGAGATCTACATCCCGCCCGGCCCCCGGCTGGGCGACGTGGTCGTCGAATCCCAGGGCGTCAGCAAAGCCTATGGGGACAAGGTCCTCTATGAGAATGTGAACTTCAGTCTCCCCAAGGGCGGGATTGTCGGCGTGATCGGTCCGAACGGAGCAGGCAAGACGACGATGTTCCGGATGATCATCGGGAAAGAGAAACCGGATGCGGGAACGATCAAGGTTGGTGAGACGGTCAAGCTGGGCTATGTGGACCAGGACCGCAGCTTGGATCCGAACAAGTCCGTCTACGACATTATCTCCGAGGGCCAGGAGACCATTATGCTCGGCAAGGCCGAAGTCAACGCCAGGGCCTACTGCGCCCGGTTCAACTTTGCGGGCACCGATCAGCAGAAAAAGGTCAAGGACATCTCCGGCGGCGAGCGCAACCGGGTGCATCTGGCCCGTATGTTGAAAGAAGGGGCGAACCTCATCATCCTCGACGAGCCGACCAACGATCTCGACATCAACACCTTGCGTGCACTGGAAGAAGGATTAGAACGTTTCGCCGGTTGCGCCGTCATCAGCAGTCACGATCGCTGGTTTCTGGACCGGATCGCGACCCACATCATGGCGTTTGAAGGTGACAGCAAGGTGGTCTGGTTCGAAGGCAACTACAGCGAGTACGAAGCGGATAGGAAGAGGCGGTTGGGCAAGGAAGCCGATCAACCGCATCGGATTCGCTACAGAAAACTGACGCGATAACCCCTCTCACCATGGCGCCACGTGCGATCATCACCGGAGCGGCGGGACTGATCGGACAGTACCTTGTCAACACCGCTCTTCGATGGGCTCCCGGTTGGGATGTCCAGGGACTGTCCCGCGCGGATCTTGAACTGACCGACAGGTTGAAAGTGGACGAACGGATTCAAGCGCTGAATCCCGACCTCCTCATCCATTGTGCCGCCCTCAGCCGAACCAAGGCCTGCGAAGAAGATCCTGAACAAGCCCGCCGTATCAATGTGGAGGCCACTGCGCACCTCGCGCAGCTATCATGGAACATTCCCTTCATCTTTTTGTCCAGCGGAGAAGTCTTCGACGGAAAGACGGGCTGGTACAACGAGTCAGATGAGCCGAACCCCATCAACGTGTATGGCCGGACGAAATTGCAAGCCGAACAGGCCGTTCTGCAGAATCCCGGACATACAGTCGTTCGGATTGTCCTGACGGCCGGAACGTCGGAGACCGGCGACAGGAGTTTTGTCGAGGATATGCGTCGGACCGCTCAGGCCGGCAAGGATGTGACGCTCTATGCCGACGAGTTTCGCTGCCCGCTTCCTGCCGGTGTCATTGCCCGAGCGATCTGGGAACTCGTCGATCGCAAACAACCGGGTCTCTATCACCTGGGCGGGAGCGAGAGGCTGTCGCGCTGGGAAATTGGCGAATCCTTGTCGCCTTGGTATCCGGAGTTGAACGGCTATCTGAGAAAGGGCTCCGCCAGAAATCACGTCGGGAGTTCCAGGCCCTCCGACCTCTCGCTCTGCTGCGATAAGATCAAGCGCGTCCTGTCGTTTCATATCCCTGGTTTTCGATCCTGGTTGATGGGCCGCACCGAGACCGGGTCAGATTTGTGGGACTATCTCGACTGAAGTTCGTGAGGCGCAGGAACGCGAACATCGGAGAATGCGATGATGGGATCGGACCCCCTCTCCCTCGTCCTCACCGCGTATCTGGCCATGGCTGTGGTGATGGCAGGTCTCTGGGCCCTGCAACTTCGAGTGCGCAATGCCTCGATCGCGGACGTCGGCTGGTGCGTTGGTCTCATCGCGGTCGTCCTGTGGTACGCCACGCAGGCGACCGGCGAAACAGAGCGGAAATTGCTGGTGGCTGTCTTGGCCCTGCTCTATGCAGGGAGACTCGGACTCTACGTCCTTTTCAATCGGGTGATCGGCAAGCAGGAGGACGCGCGCTATCGCCGTCTGCGCGAGCAATGGGGCTCCTCAGAAGGCGTCAGGATGT
>JAQBES010000165.1:0-25804 GCA_032123755.1 Nitrospirota bacterium | reverse complement strand
GGTGAGGCGTAAGGTGCAATTCAGGACAACATAAAATCAGAATGATGCCAGCTTGGCGGCGATGGCCCCTTCCTCGTTACGCCTAACGAATCTGCACCCATCAATCGCCGCCCTTCGGCGTGTCGCGCCGAAACTCGACTTGAATCTCATCCTCTTCATTGAGCCCCAATCCATCACGAAATGACCCATAGAGTTCGGTGATCTGCTCGACGTCAGCTCGATGCTTGCCATCTGGAGAGGCCAGAAATGTTTCGCAAAGCCGGAGGCCTGTTTGAAAATGATGCGCAATCGTCTCTTCCGTCACTTGCTGCCAGGTGATGAAGATACAGAAGGCTTGAAAGGAATGGGCCTTAGGGGTAGCGAGCGGCGAGCGCGAGCAGCTGCTCGTAGGCCGCGCGCGCTGTGGAACCCGCGTTCGATGAAAAGGTCGCTTCGGCCTCAACGGCGTCGTCCCAGTCAGCGCCAAGTTCGTTGTTGGTGCCTGCTTGGCTGAATGCCTGCTGCGCGGCAAGCGCTGGATCGAATTGCATGGGTCCCTCGTTGGCTCTGCTGACTGCAGCATACGCGGGGAGAGAAAAGGAGGTCAATGCGTGCGTTTACTTTCCTTCCTGCGGCTCTGTAGACTGTGATTGACTATTACGATGGCCACAGATATCCCTTTGTACCGCGAACCAGTCGAGACTGTGCCGACCGATCCCATCGATCGCGTGATCCGCTATCACGTCCAAACCAAACATCATTTCAACCGCTATGCCCGTGCGCTTGGCTATCTGGATTGGGCTAATCAGCCAGATCCATTTCGGCGCTTTGAAGGGGCATCGCTCGTTTCTCTGCCATTACTTAAGCCAGAAGAAGTACCGCTCTCGCCTGCGTACGATGCGACGTATCGCGCAGGTGCGGTGCTTCCTCCTCAGCCGATTAGTCTACGGACGCTTTCCCGGTTCTTCGAATTTGCTCTTGCACTGTCGGCGTGGAAGAAGGCAGGGGAGTCGGAGTGGGCGCTGCGGAGTAATCCGTCGTCCGGTAATTTGCATCCGACCGAAGGCTATCTCGTCCTGCCACAATTCGACGGGCTCAATGTCAAGCCGGGCCTCTATCATTATGCGCCGAAGGAACATGGGCTGGAATTGCGTGCAGAGTTTGCGCTGGAACAGGTGGCTCGTCTGCTGGCCCCGTTTCCGCCTGGTGCAGTTCTCTTTGGGCTCACCTCTGTTCACTGGCGGGAAGCCTGGAAATACGGGGAACGGGCGTTTCGTTACTGTAACCATGATGTCGGTCATGCGATCGGTTCGGCGCGAATCGCGGCGGCGACGCTGGGTTGGAAGATGGTGCTGCTTGATGGGGTCGCGCAAAATACCATCGCGATGCTTCTTGGCACGCATCGCACGGACGACTTTCAAGACGTCGAACCGGAACATCCTGACTGTCTAGCTGTGATGTGGCCTTTTAGGGACGTGAAACATGAGGATGCGACCGATATCCCGCTGTTCCTTGATCCAGCGGTGGTGAAGAATCTCGCTGAATGCGCCTGGCATGGGAAGGCTAATCAGTTGAGTCGTGAACATGGCGTGCATTGGGACATCATTGATGAAGTAGCAGAGGCTTCATGGAAGACGTCCTGTGAACAATCGGTTGTCTCATTGGCCCCGCAGACATCGCACGTTTCACCAATCATGTTTCACGAGGGGCTGCTGGCAGGGCAGATCATTCGCCAGCGGCGGAGTGCCGTGTCGTTCGATGGTAAGACGTCAATCTCAGCGGCGGCTTTTTTTAACATGATGCAGCTGGTGATGCCTCGTTCGGATCGACCACAGTTGGATCGACCGATGCCTTGGGATGCCTGGCCTTACAAGCCGGCGATTCATTTACTGCTCTTCGTCCATCGCGTCGACGGCCTCAAGTCAGGGCTGTATTTTCTGGTCCGTGATCCACAGAAGCTGTCGTTCATCCAGCAATCCATGAATCCAGAGCTGACCTGGACTCCAGCGTCAGGTTGTCCGGATGATCTGCCTCTCTACTGGCTGCTAGAAGGCGATGCGAAGAAGGCTGCCATTCAAATAAGTTGCCATCAGGAGATCGCCGGCGACAGCGCCTTCTCGTTTGGCATGCTGGCCGAGTTCGAGGGATGGTTGCGGGAAGGAGGAGCCTGGCGGTATCCGCGTCTATTCTGGGAGTCGGGGTTGCTGGGGCAGGTGCTGTACCTGGAAGCAGAAGCTGCGGGAGTGCGGGCCACTGGGATCGGATGTTTCTTCGATGATCCGGTGCATGAGATCGTAGCGGTGAAGGGGCTGAGCCTCCAATCGCTGTATCACTTCACAATCGGTGGTCCTGTGGAGGACGGGCGATTGATGACATTGCCACCCTATCATCATCTCAGCCGATAAGTAGATCTTCATGATTCAAATTGCTTAGATTGTAATAATTAATGTTTAAGATCAAGAAAAAAATCGACAAGCCAAAGCCCACGATTCTCTATAACATCGTTGAAGACTACTCTGAGTTCGACGCACCGGGGAATGTGACGGTTTGTGCCATGACCCATCAGGAAAATCTTCCCGGGCATGCAAAAGTCTTATCGGAGAGCTACGGGGTCCCGCTGGAGACAATGACTAAGCTGCTGACCGAAGGTGGGGTATATGTGTATCCCCAAGTCGGCGGGATTCTGACGCGGGGATTATTTGCCTGTCGGATCGATCCAACTGGAGCCGTACCCAAACAGACCTGGATGTTGGATCTTATGCAGTTTGCTGAGGCAGAGCAATTGTCTCAGGCGCGAGGGATTTCGCTCGATGAGGTGGCGGCCATGGTTTTTCACCGGACACTGCCCGAGGAACTGACCGCGAAGCTCGATCGGAAGAATCTTGGACTCGACTACCGGACATTGGATCGCGCAGTCGCGAAGGGCGGAGACATTAAGTACATCGATTTCCGCAAGGACTGGTCCCCGCATTTCAAGCGACTCTGCATCATGCCGGATGGTCGATTAGTTGAAACGGGAGGGCTGGAGGACTTCGCGCAGCTTCATGGCATTATGTCGGCGCAGGCCAAGACGCTGGTTGAGCAGGGGGGCACGCTGGAAGTGAACGGCGAAATTCTGGCTTGTCAGATTGTAAACGGTCAGCCGGCGGTAGCCCGATTTACGGCAAAGAACTACATGAAGGCCAAGGAATTGGTCGCAACGAAAGGGCTCCATATCATGGATGCCTTGAGCGAAGTGGCGTATACCGATCCAGTCATGATGCGTTCATTGGCCAGGAAAGAACTCCATAGAGGCAGGTGAGTCAACGAAGTCAGTCCAGTCGTGTTAATGGTCCTAGGCGGAGGCCGTGATGGCTCGATCGAGTAGCTGTCTGATCATCATGTTTCTTGTCGCAGGCTGTGCGGCATCCAAACCGATTCTCTATCCGAATGCCCATTTACAGCAGGTCGGGAAAGAAGTGGCGGATCGGGATATCAACGAGTGCCGCGAGATGGCCAAAGATGCTGGTGCGATCGCGAGTCAAGGCAAGAGCGGGCAGGTTGCCGGCAGTACCGCGGTTGGGGGTGCGATCGGATCTGCAGCCGGGGCAGTCGGTGGTGCGGTGGTTGGTCATCCGGGACGCGGCGCGATGGTTGGAGCAGCCAGTGGTGCGACGGCAGGGTTCCTGCGCGGACTCTTTCGTCGCTCGGCTCCGAACAATGCGTATAAGCAGTTTGTGCAGCGCTGTCTTCAGGAGCGTGGCTACGATCCCATGGGTTGGGAGTAAGCGTGCGGTCCGGTGGCGATGGTCATTTTTTTCGGTAGATGGACAGGGAGGCCCCGATGAGACTTCCTGTGACATTGCTGACCACATCAGTGAGCGAGGGGTGACGGTTGTGGCAATAGACTTGGAACCATTCCATGCTCAGCGAGAGCAAGCCCGCGGTACCAGCAGCGGTGAAGAGTGAACGACGAGCCGTCGTGGCGGAGAGGGAGCGGTCGAGAAGATAGCCCAGTGGAAGAAAGAGGGCTATATTCGCGACGATATCAAACAGAAAACGCCGTGAGCGGAAATTCTCAGCGGTCGGGAGCCATTGAACGAACTCCCAATGGGAATGTCCGACAAAATTCGTGAGTGGGAGTGTGCCGACTAGCGCAATGAACAGGGCCCAGAGTGGGAGCAGTGCTCGCTCGATTTTCCCCTGGTGATTCATCACACGTTTCCTCGTGCGTTCGTCTTCCTGCTTCCCTTAGATTGTGAAGGACCTGCGCCGTCACTCCTGGAAGCCTGTCCGACATTGAGTTTCTACTGCAGCGAACGATCTGCGACCATCTGCGTCGTGCTCGGCCCGCTCCCAAGATCCGTGAAACGTGAGGCGTGAAACGAGGGCCAGCCCCGGGGCTGCGGCCGCGCAACTGACCGCACCTCTGAGCAATTGCGGCAAGAAACCGTTCCTGCGCTGGCGCTGGGCGCGCCTGAGTCGAATAAGAAGCGAACGATCCAGAAAATTGTGTAGCTGAAGGGGGCGTGCTGTAGTGCTCCCCTTTGTCACGCGGCCACGAACTGAGTGCTGTGGCTGAGATGTTGTTGTTCGACCTGACACGGTGTCCGATAGCCCAGTGCTGAATGCAAGTACCGGGTGTTGTACCACTCGATCCAGGCGGTGAATGCATGTTCCAACTCGATTGGGCTGGTCCACTCGCGGAGCCAGAGCAGCTCTTCTTTGAGCGTGCGCATGAGCCGTTCGGTGTCCGCGTTCCCCTTCGGGTTGTTGTAGCTGGTGAAGGCTTGCGTGATGCCCAGGGTCGCCGCAGCCTTCATGAAGGCGACCGACGTCGGCTGACAGCCGTTATCACTCATGAGGTGGAGTCCGTGGTTCCGGCTGCCGTCGGGGAACTGGCGCTGCACCGCCACGTCCAGCGCGGTGAGCCAGTGGGAGGTCTTGGCCTGGAGGCCCGCATAGTGGCCAACAATTTTCTTGGTGGACCAGTCCAGCACCACGACCAGGTATACCCAGCCCGCGGGCTCGACCATCACCTTGGTCATATCAATGCCCCACCACTGGTTCGGGGCCGTCGGGCGCGGCTTGCTGCGCGTCGGGGTCCGGGTCGCCCTCAAGCGGGGATTGGCTTTCACGAGCAAGCCGTGCTCTCGCATCAGCCGCAAGATGCGCTTCTTGTTGACGGCCAGCCCCTCCCCGAAGTGGAGCTGGGCCCAGATCCGACGATACCCCCAGAAGGGATGGTCGGCTTTCAGCGCCTGGATCCGCGCCAGCACCGGCGCGTTGCGGTGGGTGACCGTCGGCGAGCGGCGGCGGCTCATGACCACCCCGCCTCGTCGCTTTTTTTTAGCTCCAGGGTGAGCTCGCCGACCAGCTGCTTGAGTCGGGCGTTCTCGTGCTGGAGCCGAGCCTCGCGCTCGGTCTGCTGCGCGACCTCAAATGTCTTGGGCGCGTTCGACAGAAATTGATCGCGCCACTGATAATACTGCGTCTGGCTGATGTGGTAGTCCTGACAGATGGCCGTCACCGGTTTACCCTTGAGGCCTTCGAGCACGATGGTGGCCTTGGTCTTCGCGTCCCACTTCCGTCGTTTCATGGCTGATCCCTCCTGGGTGGATCAGCCACAGTGTACTCAGTTCAGGTCGCCCTTGTCTTAGAAGGGAGCAGTATAGTGCTACTTGGCGAGTTCTTCGTTGATGGCTTGGACGAGTTTGTCGAGGTCGAAGGGTTTTTCGAAGACACGACGGGCGCCAAAGAGTTTCGCGACGTCGAGGAAGTTGCGGTCGCCTTGAGCACCGGTCATGGCGATGACCTTCGCGTCGAGATACTCCCGCGTCAGTTGCAGCGTGGCTTCGAGGCCATCGGTTCCCGGCATCAGGATATCCATCAGGACCAGGTCTACTTTGTTCTGCTGATAGAGCGTCAAACCCTCCCGACCATCGCGGGCTTCGAGCACACGGTGGTGGGCCCTCTCAAGGACTTCCTTCAGGAGGTTCCGGATCGATTCTTCGTCGTCAATAATAAGGATAGTGGCCATAGTGTGATGCCTATTCGATTGTGTCGATCTTACCTGTGTTAGGTTCTCCTGTCTAGCAGGATACTGGAAAAACATTTTAACAGGCTTGAGCTTCGATAGTCTGCACGTTTGGGACAAGACTGGTCTCTCTGGTTCATCTGTTTGATCGGGTCTCTCTGGTTCAACCAAATAGACGAGACAGACCAGACAGACCAAATAAGCCAGTCAGACTGGCGTCGATGGATCGCGCTCAGTATGAACAGCTATAAGAAGAGTTGACTGACCCTGGCGTTTTTGATACAAGGGCCCGGGTTGGCCTGACAGACCGCAGTGCACCTTCTCACGGAGCGGTTCTTTGCAGCATCAGGATTCTTTATCTTGGACTCGTCGATCTCTCTTGAAAACGTCTGTTGTCGGGCTATTGTTGCTCGGCAGCAAGCTGCTGTTGCCCTCGGTCGCGCGCGCGAATGAACTTCCTGACGGCGAACTCACCTTCTTCAACGTGCATACCAACGAACGACTGCGAGTCCGCTATCGCGATGACCTAGGGAACTATGACCTGACGGCGTTGGATGAAGTGAATCATATCCTTCGTTGCCATCACACAGGAGAAGTCGCTGCCATCGATGTGCAATTGCTGGAGCACGTCAATCTCGTGCACAAAGCGGTCAATGGCGCCGGCGAGATCCACGTAATTTCTGCCTATCGGTCGCCCGAGTACAATGCGCAACTCGTGAAGCGGAGCCGGCGAGTCGCGCAGCACAGCCTACATATCCAGGGGCAGGCGCTCGACTTCTATGTTCCCGGCGTAAAGCTTCGCGAGATTCGCCGTGCCGCGTTGAGGCTGCAGTACGGTGGGGTAGGGTTTTATCCACGCGGGAAGTTCATCCATCTCGATTGCGGTCCCTTCCGGACCTGGTAGTTCCTTCCTAGCAGGCTGCGGAAAACCCAAGGTGGTTTTTCTGGTCTCTCTGGTTTGTTTTGTTGCTTAACTCAGAGAAACCAAACAGACAAGAAAAGCCAGATAGACCAGACCAACCAGACAAACCAAATGAACCAGAGAGACTGGCGGACTTTTTCATCATCCTGCTAGATCAAGATGCTCGGAGCGTGCGTAGTCACGCCGGAGCCCCCACGTCGTGCAACAACCACGCTTCATGCGCGATATTATTTCTCTTACTCCAGTCGGAAGAAACGCCACTGAGAAGAAATAGAATGGTGCGCCCGGAGGGACTTGAACCCCCAACCCCCAGATCCGTAGTCTGGTGCTCTATCCATTGAGCTACGGGCGCGTGAAGAAACGTTATGGAGATACAGCCTGCCAGGTGTTACGGCAAGGTCCTCGAAGGACGGAACCCGATAACAAGCACGCCTCTTATACAGGCGATACAATCGTGGGGTCAAGCCGGCTGTGGGTTAAGGTTGGTAACTGAGTAGGCGGGACTCATCGAGATGGGAAATGCCGTAGTGTGAAGCGGATGGTTGCCCGACCGTGTGGACGTTCGGAGGGTCCAAGCCCTCCCGTATTCTTTCCATCTGCAGGAATTCCGATTAAAAAATACTCTTACTCACTTCGTTGGAGAATGTACTTTCATTGCCAGAACTATCGTAGGCCGTGATGACGAAGAAATATGTGGTCCCGGTCTGTAGTTCTGTCGCGGTATAAGTTGTCGTCGTCTTGGGTAGCGTCGCGAGAGGTGCTCCATAGGTTCCCGATGCGGTCGCTCGATATACCTTGTATCCTGTCAAATCGGATTCGGTGCTGGTATTCCAGGTCAGATTCGCCGTGCCTGCGGCGGTGACGCTGAGTGTCAAAGACACGGGAATTTGCTGTGGACTATTGGTCGATCCGGAAGCCGTTACTGTGATGATGGCGTTGTAGGTTCCGGCAGCCAGACCGCTGAGAGTGACGCTGGCGGAGATGGTATCCGTCTCAGTAGTCGTGGTACCAGACGCGGGAGTGAGCTGTAACCATGTCGCGTTGTCACTGACCGTCCACGATAGGGTTCCTCCTCCTGTATTGGTGATATTGAACGTCTTTGCTGCCAGATTCGTCCCTCCGATCGTTCCGGAGAAGGCCAAATTTGCGGGGCTGAAACCGATCGTTCCACTGTTGGTTGATCCCGTGACAGTTAGGGCGACGGGGACAGTCTTGGGCGTGGCTCCGGTAGCCGTCACGGTTACCGTGGCCGCATAGCTTCCAGCCAGCAATCCAGCCAGATTCACAGTGGCAGTGACCGTTCCGGCGTTCGTGCCGGATAACGGACTGAGGGTCAGCCAGGGTACATTGTCACCGGCGGTCCAAGCCAAGGTGCCACCGCCGGCGTTTGAAATGCCAATGGTTTGAGCGGAGGGGTTCGCCCCTCCGACCGACCCGGCAAAGCCGAGACTCGTCGTGTTGAGCCCAATGGCCGGGGCGAGAGTGTCCACCGTGAGGGTCAGGGTGACGGGCACTTGCTTGGTGATCCCGCCGCCAGAGATCGTCGCCGTCCCACTGTACGTGCCGGCGGTGAGGCCGGCGGTGGAGGCCGTGTGCGAGATCGTGGCCGATCCTCCTGGCGCCATCGTCACTGTGTCGCCAGAGGTCGCGACGAGCCAGTTGATTGGATCGGTCCAGGTGACGGTCAACGTGCTGGTGCCGGTGTTGGTGATCGTGACGCCGAGCACTTGGTTCGGCCCGCCCACCGTGCCGGTGTACGCGAGTGAAGCCGGCGACACACTGAAGCCACTGGTCGAAGTCGACTGTGTGATAGTCAGCGTGACGGAAAGCGTCTTGGTCGTCGCGCCAGGCGCGGATACGGTCACAGTAGTTGAATAGGTGCCGGCGGCAAGGCCGTTTGCGGCGATGCTTGCTGTCACGGTGCCGCTGTTGGTGCCGGACGCTGGCGATAAGGTCAACCACGCCGCTGTATCGTTGGCTGTCCAGGCCAGGGTACCCCCGCCTGTATTGGAGATACTAAACGTTGCGGGTGCAGGATTGGCGCCACCAGCTGTGCCGGAGAAGGCGAGGTTGCTCAGGCTGAGTTGAATCGCAGGTATCGCAGCGGCTCCTGCGATCGACAGTGTCACCGGGAGGATGGTTCTTCTGATCCTCCCGCTCTGACGAGTCTCGGTGATCGTGACGCTTGCCGAATATAATCCAGCGGCGAGGCCGGCTGAAGTCGTCCTGACCGAGACTGTGTCATTTTCGGTGGTGATGGTACCAGAGGAGGGTGTGACTGTAATCCATGAGGCGTTTGCGGTGGCCATCCAGGTCCGTTCTCTCGTTCGGTTATTTGAGAGGACGACGGTTTGGAGTGCTGGATCTGTGCCGCCACTGGTCGCCGAAAATGTCAGGGCGCTCGGACTGACTTGCAAGGCCCATGATGGGTTCACGAAGCCAAGAAGCATTGCGAATGTGAACGTAGCTCCGCCAAGTATTCTGTAAATTATCTGTCGGCCTAGCGCTGTGCGTCGTTTGTGGATCGTCATACGAGTCTTTCTGAGTGACATGAAGTCCTTTCGCTCTCTTCTGCCCATTGGGGAGGGGCGGCGGCGCTGGTTGGGAAGGTATAGAGCAATGACTGTGCCGAGCGGATTTTCTCTGACCAGGCAGGCAAACGCCTTGTGGGAGAGGTTGCGAACATGATCTGTAGGTGCAAACACACAGCTGGAGCCATCCGGATGGTTGTAGGGGCCAGCATGCAGCGTCTGCAGTCGTGCCGACTTGTCCCGACGCCTGGCGAACCGACGTCGATGAGAAGTCCAAAACTGTATTCAGATTCATCGTTCTCAGGTAGACTTCTGCAATGAAGTGAGGCGAATAGTCTGCGCGGTTGCCTGTGGGAGGGGACGGTGGCCAATCTCCAATCAGTTCCGATAGAGCCTGAGTCTGGTGCAACGCTCGATACAGCGGCGACTGGAACGTTTCCCTTGTGGCAATGGCTCGTGGGTGCGGTACTGGTTCTCGCGCTCGGTTCATGGCTGGTGTGGCTCTCAGCCTATCTCCAACGAATGTTTATCGAAGAGGATATCCGCGCGGCTTGTGAACGGGTCATGCCGGATACGGTCCAGCGCTGTGTGGACACGGTGATTATTCAACGTGGGGGAGCGAGACGATGATTGAGTGGAGTCGACGGGCATCCGTAGCTGTGCTGTGCGGGTGGCTCACGATCATGGGCCTTGTATTCGGTGCTCAGATTGCAGCGGCGCAGGAATCCGTCACGGAATCACGCCCCAGGTTCGATTTCGCGATTGGAACGTGGATCAGCACAGGTGATACGCGCTGGGCACACGACGCATCTTCCGTAGCCGGGTTGGGTAATCCAACTTCAAAGCTTACCTATAAAGACGTTGGGACGAACGTGATTGAACTCACCGGCAAGGTTTGGCTGACACCGAGGTTGTTTGGCCGACTCAACGTGGGCGTCGCAGGGATCGGTGGTGGCAGACTCACGGATGACGATTACGGATCAAACGGAGGGCAGAGATTGTTCTCGAGTACCAATAGCAACCTGTCAGGTGACAGCATGTGGTATCTAAATGCGGACAGCGGCTTCCGGCTAGCTGAATATCCAAACCATCGGGGTTGGCTGGAGGCGTTTGGAGGATTTCAGTATTGGCATACGACGTATCAAGCCACGGGGTTAACGCAGGTGGCCTGCGATCCGAGTGCTAGCCCAGGCTTGCCCCCCTGTGCTGCAGCCGGCACGAGCAGTAATCAAGGACAGACGGTGATTACGAACACGACGAAGTGGTACTCGATTCGCGTTGGAGCTTCCACGGAATATCGGCTGACGCGGCGATTAAGCCTGGTAGGAACCGCGGCTTTTATTCCGCTGAGCATCTTCGATAACAAGGACACTCATCACCTGAGACCTGATCTTCAGCAAAATCCGAGTATCTCGATGTTGGGATGGGGGGTTGGCGCTGATGCAGATGTCGGATTAAGGCTGATGCTGGTCAAGAATATTTTTCTCAATGTCGGCTATCGTGTCTGGTGGAATCATGCTGTTGATGGGACTACGACATTTCACGGCACGAGCGGCTCTTCCGAGTATCCACTGACCCAGTTTGATTCCCTTCGCCACGGCCTTACGGCCGGTCTCAACTTCACATTTTAATATATTGTGGGCCTGCTGAGTTTACCGGCGGCGTCCTGACGGCAGCGTCTCGTCTTCATATTGGAGAAAGAGCCGTTTGGCTTCCGGGTGAAGATGGCCCGGATGGCCGTGAGGGATGCCGACGGTGCGGAAGAGCGGCGTGAGTTTGCCGTTAGGATGCAGGTAGCCGGCGCGAAGCGGAACGGTCCGCGTACTGTGGCGGATTAAGTGGCAGGGAGTCGGTCTGATCGAAGTGAGCCACTCGGCAATATCGTGTGGGTTGCCGATCGAGGCGGAGAGCAAGAGCAGTCGTGCCTGGCTCGGGCAGAAAATGATCGTTTCTTCCCAGACGACGCCCCGCTCAGGGTCTGCGATATATTGCGACTCGTCCAAAATCACCAGGCCTAACGTGTCCAAGCGTACGTCGATCTCACCGCCTCCCGCGTCGTAGAGCAGATTCCGCAAGATTTCCGTCGTCATGATCAGCAGGGGCGCTTGCCCGTTGTCGCGCCGATCACCGGTGAGAATGCCGACCTGGTCCGGACCGAATATTTTAGAAAACTCCGTGTACTTGGTATTCGAGAGGGCTTTGAGGGGAGACGTATAGATGACGGTCCGATTCTCCGCGATGGCGCGACGAGCCGCTTCGACCGCGACATAGGTCTTTCCGCTTCCCGTCGGGACGCTCACGACTACGTCACTCTCTCTCAGCTTGGCGATGGCGTCTTCTTGCCAGGCATCCGGCACGAAGATCTGCGGCGGCGGCACTCCCAGTCCCTCCAACCAGCTGGAGAGGGTGATGGCCGGTTCATGAGAGTCCTGCTCAACTTGCTTGTGCGCGGGGCGACGATGCGGCGCCGAGGGCTTCGGCTTCCGCGCGGCAGGGGCCTGCTGAGGGGGTGGAACAGGGCGAGCCTGTTGCTCGCCGATCAAGGTCATCAGGTCGGACTCAAAACCTGCGCGGTTCTCGGCGGAATGGCGCAGCAAGACTTCTATCAAACGGCGTTTGCCTGCGCGGAAATGGCGCTGAATACGCCCGCGTGCGAGACGGTGTAAGAGCGCGATCGGTTGTTGAGCCAGGAGTTGTTCGAGTTCTTCGGTAGTCATGGTTGGAAGGGGTAAAGCCGGGTAACGGGGTAACGGTGTAGCAAGGGAGCAGTACTTACCCCGCTATCCCTATACCCCTGTACCCCGATGCCCCCGTACCCCCATACCCCGCTCTTCATGGCAGTTCCTCAAGCACGCCCCGGCGCAGGGCTGCGATGGCACGTGAGGCGGTGTCTGCCAATCCTGGGTGTGTGCCCTTGAGCGTGTGTAGCTGCGACAAGAATTCCAAGGTTCGTGCTAAGAGGCGATAGATATCCCCTTCAGCCATCGTGGTGCTTTTGCAGAGGCCAATCCACGTGAGCGTGGGATCGCCAATCCACCGTTCCGTCACCGCGGCAATATCGGCTCGCAAGAGTGGGGGATCTTCATGCGGCGAGAGCGACACAGCCAGTTTTCGGACCTGCCCAAGTAATGAACCTAATCCGGAACTGACGCGAGGGAAGGCGCCGGGGCGATCGTCGTCATGCGCGATGCTCGACATGACGGCGGCCAGCATGGCGGGATCGGCTCCATTGAACGCATCGGCCCGGAGCAATTCCGTGATGAGCAGCGAGTGGTCGATGCGGATGAGCCTGGCCCATTCACCGTCATCGGTCAGACGGGCCGTCGGCGTGAGATATCCGAACTGTTGCAGGACGTCAATCTTCTCTTGGAAACGGTGCCAGAGACTCGTCCTCAGGGCCTGGATCGATTTGACGTGTCGATGTTGTTCCTGCCGAAGCTTGGAGGCGAGGGGATAGTCCCTCTGACAGGCGGAACGCGAAGGACAGGTCGGACAGGCAAAGTCGCCCAGGGTTTGTACGATAGCGTCCGGAATCGGTTCATCGTCCTTCGGAATCAGGATGGGAAGCTCCGGCAGCCTACCAGGCAACTCTTCCAGGTGATGGAGTAACTCTTCCACGCTCTCCGGCGTGCACCAGGGATAGACCGGCGCATCCACACAGTCGAGGACACGGTCGGACACTTCGGTCACCGTGGAGGCGGGAGATTCGGTAATGCCCCCGTCTAGACGCAGTGCCGTAATCATCGGGCTCTTCTGTCCTTTGCTGCGATATTGTCGCAGGACCACGCCTCGGCTACGGCCGAAGCCCACTACGCGACCGGGGGTGAGGAAGTGAAAGCGTGCGGCGACTTCTGGTGGTTCGTACCTCCTGACGGGGGCACGATGTGATTTCTGCCGGCGGACCTGGTCGAAGGTCTGCCATTCAGTGATCCAGTCGGTGCACACGCGTGGCCCGAACGGTTCCATCTGATCGCGCAGATCGTCCAGCTTCCGTTCCAAGACCTCGGCGCGCTGGTTGAGCTGAAATTGCGCGAAGCTTTTGGCGAGAATCGGTTGAATTTGATCCAGAGGATGCGCTTTTAAGAGGTTCAAAACCATCGGATAGCTGATGACGAATTGACTATTGATCGCTTCCGGATGGCCGGTGAAGCCTTTGGTCAGCACACGCAAATCGATGTAGGGTGAGGGGGTGACGATGGCGAAGCCCACGAGATCTTTTCCGCGGCGTCCTGCGCGGCCGGCAATCTGCTGCACCTCGCCGATTGTCAAGTCCATGAAGTCGCGTGACTTGCGAATGCTGGACTGCGTGATGATGACGGTGCGTGCAGGGAAATCGACTCCGGCGGCCAGTGTGGTCGTGGCGAAGACGGCATCGAGGCAGCCATGACGCATCAGCTCCTCAACCGCGATTTTCCACGAGGGCAGATGGCCTGCGTGATGCGCAGCCACGCCGATCCGTTGGACGGTCGGAATGAGCGGGTGTTCGGCGATGCTGGGATATTGGGCGACCACTTTGTCCAGCACAGTGGCGATCGCCTGCTGACGAGGCGGCGGGAGGAGGATGTGGCTATGGTCGAAGGCCTGCATCGCTTCATCGCACGCACGGCGCGACGTGAGGAAGACAATGGCAGGGGTCAAGTGCTTCTCGCGAAGGGCGATAATCAGATCAACCGGATGAATCGAGGGAGGCATGCAGTTTCATTCCCTTTGAGATCACGACCAAGCCGGATTCGGTGACGGTAAATCGCTGGGCGTCGGCCTCGCGATCGTACCCGATTTCCGAGTTAGGCGGGATGATGACATCCTTGTCGATGATGGCCCGTCTGATCCGACTCTGCGCGCCGATGACGACGTTTTCCATGAGGACTGATTCACGCACGTCCGCATTGTCCTGCACACGGACGTTCGGTGAGACCACTGAATTTTGTACCCGGCCACCGGAGAAGATGCAACCGCCGCAGACGATGGAATCCAGAGCTACGCCCATTCTGCCGCCCTGATAGTCTTGCGCGAAGACGAATTTAGCCGGTGGAAATTGCCCTTGATAAGTCCGGATCGGCCACTGTTGGTCGTAGAGATTGAATTGGGGGTCCACCGTCACGAGGTCCATGTTCGCTTCCCAGTACGCGTCCAATGTTCCGATATCACGCCAATACTTCACGTCCTTATTGTTCGCGTCGATAAATTTGTAGGCGTAGACGCCTTGATCATGAATCATCCGTGGAATGATGTTTCTTCCAAAATCGTGTTTGCCACCCTCCTGAGCATCGGCAATCAAGTGCTCGCGGAGGACATTGGTTCGAAACAGGTAGATCCCCATCGAGGCAAAGGCATGGGTCGGATCGTTTGGGATCGAGGGAGGGTGATCCGGTTTCTCGATAAAGTTCGTAATCCGGAGGTCCTCATCCACGTGGATCACGCCGAACCGATGGGCCTCTTCGATCGGAATATCGATCGCGCCGACCACGGCATCGGCGCCTTTCTCGATCAACCAATGGAGCATCTCCATATAGTCCATCTTGTAGATATGGTCGCCGGCGAGGATGAGCACATAGTCCGGCTGTTCGCTGTCGAGGAGAAAAAGGTTTTGATAGACCGCGTCGGCGGTGCCTTGGTACCATTCTTCGCTGATCCGCTGCTGAGGCGGAATCGAGGCAATGAATTCACCAAGCTCGGCGTTGAAGATGTTCCAGCCTGTGCGGATGTGACGGTCGAGCGAGTGGGATTTGTACTGGATGAGGACGGCAACTTTTCGAAGCCCGGAGTTGAGGCAATTGCTGAGGGTAAAATCGATAATGCGATATTTCCCGCCAAATGGAACCGCCGGCTTGGCCCGATGTTCGGTGAGGGGCTGGAGACGTTCGCCCTTCCCGCCCGCCAGCACCATGGTGAACATGTTCGGCATTGCGGCGAATTGTAGCAGGACGCTGAGGAAATAGAAAGAAAGCAGACTCGTTGACATCGTGAGAATCTGAGCCGATACTATAAGACATAAGCGGGAAAGACGCGATTGGCGGGACGAGCGAGATGAGCAACACGAGGGGACTCAATCTGTCCACGTCGCGCCTCTCGCACTAGGCTTACCCGTTGCGCGTTTGAGATGCTGGCGGAGTTTTTCAGCATCCTGCTAGGAGTATCGGTGAGTATTTCATCAAAGGAGTGCGCATGAAGCGGGATGTAGTGGTCACGTCGCTCGTGAAACAGAAGACGGATCAGAAGCCGGCAATGGGCCGTAGTAAAGATGCACTCGAACGGGTAGAACATCTTGAAAGCCAAATGGCAAAGTTGTCTGAATTGGTTCGCGAGCATGCGGAAGATGTCGATCGATTGGTGCGCATTGTGGCCGAAGATCGCGACGTCATTCGACGTCAGTTGTTGCGCAAGCACCATGAGCAAGTCCGGGTCCGCAAGCATCTTCGCGACTCCAATTCCAAGGTAGGGCTCGACTTCTGACAGGGTGCTGAAAAAGTCCGCTAGCGGCGTTCTCGCATCGCACAGAGGCTCAACGTACCGAAGCGTATGCCTCGCCTCTTCGCTCGCTGCGGCCTTGCAGGACGTTGCTCTCCTATCCCAGACATACGGGCTATCAAAGTTGGGCTGGTCCCATTATAGTTTTTCCGCAGCCTGCTGAGCTCGCGCCTGCTGGTTTCGTATCATGGATTGCGCTTCGTGAGTCCATCCCCGCAGGATCTCACACAAGCCCGGCCCTATTGTTGGTGGTCTTACCGGCATCGTACGAAATTGTCCATCGGCACAATGTGAGTCATGGCGAAGTGGAAGAAAGGGATGACCGTGCAGCAACGACGTGCGTATTCCTGGGGAATCGTTTTCTTGGTTGTGCTGATGGGGCTGGCGCAGACCCTGTGGGCTGAGCCCATTGGGGAAGGGTGGGTCATCCCGGTTCAGGTGCCCTACGAGGCACCTCCAAAGGGACAGAACCTGCCGGCTGAATCCGTCCCGCAAAATTCGAAACCGTTGACGGCCGAAGAGGTCCAGAGGGCGGAGGCCCTCCTGTCATTGCTGGAAGGTGCGCAAGAGTTTTGGGCGATGGGAGAATTCGTGCATCTCGGCGAGCCAGCTGTGCCGGTGCTGGTCAAAGGTTTGACCATGCCGGGACCGCGCATTCGCTACAACGTTATTGAAACGATTGCGATGTTGAAGGCGGCTTCGGCGGTCCCGGCTCTCGTCGCAGCGGCCAAGGAACCGAACGAGATCCCGCGGGTGCGTGAACATGCACTTCGGGTGGCCGTTCGATTGGACGCGGCTAAAGCCGTGGACGCGATTGAGGTGCTGGCAAAGGATCAGAATTCGTCGATTCGGAAGGCCGCTGCGTTCGAAGCTCGGTATGTCAGAGAGAAGACGGTGGTACCGGTGCTGATCGAGATGATTGCCGATGAGGAACGTTTTGTCGCACTCTCAGCGGTGCAGTCGCTCTGGATTCTGACCCGATATGAATCGGAGTTCCACGATTGGGAGACCTCGACCAAACAGGACCGTCAAGAGTGGACGACCGAGTGGTTGGAGTGGTGGAACAGCCAGAAGGACAGTTTCGAAATGTCGGATCCGAAACGGCCCGTGCGTGCTCGCTAGCGCGGCGCGACGAGCGGGAATGGCGGGACGGGCGAGATGGGTGGGAGCATCGTGTCAGGCAAGAGCTAACGTGTGACTTTCGGGGTTTGAAGTTTCGAAAAGCTTGAACTTCGGACCTCGAACCCTTGTTCGTCCCTCATGTCACGCCTTTCTTGCACGCCCCGCACGTCTTGCCCGTCTCGCGTGGCCAGTCGCGCCTTGCGAGGGTGAAAAACCCTGTGTTATATTTTACGAGATTGCCCTCTCGTCGCATGGCTTGACAGAAGGATCATAGGTACACTGCATGGCTACTCTTCCGATTGCAAAGCTCGGTAATCCCATCTTGCGCCAGATTGCGGTCGAGGTTGATCCTCGCGAGATTCGCACGTACGACATGCAGCAATTCATCGACAATCTGCTCGATACGATGCTGGATGAACCAGGAATTGGCTTGGCGGCGCCTCAGGTGTCGCGCTCGATTCAACTGGTTGTGATGGGCTGCGAGGGGGAGGATGGATTTCCCAAAACCGTTCTCATCAATCCCAAGATTATCTTCTATGGTCCGCAGCTAGTTGAAAGCTGGGAGGGCTGTTTAAGCGTTGATGGATTGCGGGGAAAGGTCACGAGGCCGTCGGTCGTGCGAGTTCAGGCGCTGGATCGATATGGCAAATCGATGGATTTCGAAGCGACCGGTCTCTATGCGGTTTGTATCCAACACGAGATGGACCATCTCATCGGCAAACTGTTTGTGGATCGAATGACCGATATGTCGACGCTCACGCAACTCCACGAATTTGGCAGGTACTGGCAACAGGATCCCATCCCCGCCATTTAACTTTCCGTGAAGATCCTGCTCTTGTGAAAACCCTACTTCGAGTGCTCCAGTATCTCAGCCCACACCGTTCAATGGTGGTCGGCACCTTCCTGTTTGCCGGGTTGGCAACCGCGTTCGAATTGATCCCTCCGTGGCTTATCAAGGTGATCATCGACGACGTGATCCAGGCCGGTCAGACCCAGCTCATGGCATGGGTATTTCTCGGGCTCTGTGCCGCCTATGTGCTGCGAAACCTCTGCGGGTCGATACGGATTCGGTTGAATAATGGTCTGGAGCAGCAAGTCGTCCATGACCTGCACGTTCAGGTGTTTTCCGCGCTTCAGCGATTGTCGATCAGTTTCTATGAGAATCGTCCGACGGGCGAGATCATGTCGCGGGTGTTAAACGATACCGAACACATGCAGCGCATCTTCGTCGACGGGCTCGAAGAGATCATTACGGCCGGGCTGACGCTGATCGGGATCATGATCGTGTTGTTCATGCTCAATTGGAAACTGGCTTTGTTGGCTCTCGTGCCTATTCCCCTGCTGGTGGTGGGAGCGGCACTATTCACCAAACGCATCCATGGGTACTATCGTGCGATTCGAAAAGGGTCGGCCGAACTGAACGCCCTCTTGCAAGACATGCTGGCAGGCATCCGGGAGACGATGGGTTTCAATCGTCAGCCCTACGAGCAGGATCGATTTGACCGGAAGAGCGATCGTTGTCGGCAGGATACATTGAAGGCCATGTATCTCTGGTCCTACTACTCTCCAGGCATGATGCTGATCGGGAGTCTTGGCGGGGCCATGGTGCTCTGGTTCGGCACCACTGAGGTCTTGCAACACCGTCTTTCCGTGGGCGAGCTCGTGATGTTTATCTCGTATCTTGCGCTCTTTTATGTACCGATCAATCAGATTCACTCCGTCAATCACATGCTGCAGCATGCATTGGCCGCAAGTGAACGGGTGTTTGAAGTGCTTGATCTCGTTCCGGAGGTCAGGGATCGGCCGGACGCGCACGCCCCAGTCACTCGATTACGAGGAGAGGTCGACTTTCATCGCGTCGGGTTTGATTATCGAGCCGATGCGCCGATCTTGACCGACGTCACGATATCCGTTCGCGCAGGTGAGCGCGTCGCGCTTGTCGGCCCGAGCGGGGCGGGAAAGAGCACGACGCTGAAACTGCTGATGCGGTTTTACGATGTGACACAGGGAGTCATCACCATCGATGGGTATGATATCCGCGATCTGCCATTGGCTTTTCTTCGAAGCCAAATCGGGCTGGTCCAACAAGAACCATTTTTGTTCAATGGCACGGTGCGAGAGAATATTTTGTACGGTGACCTTTTAGCCGGGCAGGACGAGGTTGAGGCGGCGGCGAAGGTGGCCCGTGCGCATGACTTCATCATGGCTCTTCCGGAAGGGTATGATACCTGGATCGGAGAACGCGGCGTCAAGCTCTCCGTCGGGCAACGGCAGCGTGTATCGATTGCCCGTGTGATCCTGAAAGACCCTCCGATCGTCATGTTCGATGAGGCCACGTCTAATATCGACACGGAGACCGAGGTCAAGATTCGGGAGGCGCTGGACGATCTCACAAAAGGGCGGACGACGATCATTATTGCGCATCGCCTTTCCACCATCCATGGCGTCGATCGAATCGTTGTCGTGGACCACGGACATGTCGTCGAAGACGGGACGCACGAGACGTTGATTGGGCATGAAGGGGTTTATGCACGATTGTATGATGCCCAGTTCCAAGTTTAGCAAGATAGCCGCGCGAGACAGGCGAGACTGGCGGGAAAGGCGAGACGGGTAACAGTTCAAGGTCCGAAGTTCGAGGTTTTCGGAACTTCAAACTCTGAACGTCATACGTTGGCACTTGTCTGACATGATGCTCCCGCCCATCTCACCCGTCCCGCCTTTCCCGCTCATCGCGCGCTTCACGCGCCGCGGACGAATGTCTGGCCGTTGCGTAGGGATCTGATCCACCGGTATACTTCTCTCTACATGAGGGGAGAATAGGCCGATGGTGCTGATATATGAAAGCGATCCGCTGGATAATGATGACGCGCGCGGGCGATTTTATCATGTTTGCCGCGGGCGCATCGATCGGACGGAAATCCAACTTCCGGTTGACGAGAAGATCTATGAATGTGCCGTGTGCGGGATCGATCTCGAGGCAGAAGACTTTTGGATGGCGAGGCAGAAAGGGGCTGTCTAGAACGTCATGGCCGGGAGCATTGGACGAAAAACCGTATCGGTATCGCGTGGGCTGATGATGCTCTGCGAGACCTGCTACGATCAGGTCATGGCCGACAAATTAATCAATGAGAAGAACTTTGTGACGGATCACGATATGCTCTTTGATACCATCTGCTTCGGTTGCTCCGACATCAACCGTCCCCTCATCGACGACATGGCGGGTAGCGGAGAATGAGGATGTTGAAACATCCTCATTTCTCACCCGCCCAACCCTGGAGGCTATTTCACCTACCCGCCCTGAGTCTGCCAAGACAGCCTCTTTGCCCAGGGACACGCCTTGCACCAAGCATCGTTTTCGCATCGCTCAGATCTTCAACGTATCCCTCCTCATAAGTGCTGGTCTACTACTAGCCAGAGCGGGTGGATTTCATATGTGATGGGGCAGAAGGAAGAACAGTTAACATGAGCCAGATCAGAGTTTTTAGAATGATAGCTTTGGCCGAGGGGATTTCATTTCTCACCTTGTTATGCATTGCTATGCCGATGAAGTACTTCATGGGGATGCCGGAGGTGGTGAGAGTCGTGGGCTCAATACACGGAGGATTATTTGTGCTCTATGTTGGCCTGTTGGCCATGCTGCATTTTAGACAACGCTGGACATTCATGTTTTCACTATATGCATTTATTGCATCTGTTATTCCGTTTGGAACATTTGTGCTGGACAAGCAACTTCGTGAGAAAGAAGTAGTGGCGAACAGATCAGGATAGAAGACAGCACTGAAGCTAAACCTCAGCTTATTTGCTAGGTTGTCGAATCGCGACTCGTTCCTCGGTGAAGCGTCACAGGCACTTTCAGGGCCAAGAGCGACATGCAAGTGGGCGAGGCAAATAGAATACCTCTGGCCACTTGCTGCATGCCTGGGGGTCTGTTACAAGAAATGAACGCAGACCTAAGCGGCGAGCCACTCAACTTAAACGATGGGCGGCAGCTGGTTATGCATGACGGAAACTGGTTAGTCGGTCCAACAGATCCTCATACTTTGTCGCTGCCCGTATCCAACCGCAAGAGGTGGTCGTCGGTATGGAGCTGATGCCGAGGTTAAGGTGCCCTCACCATAGCTTTCGCCGATCACTCTCCGTTCCATCCGGCTATCGCCGCCTGCCGCCCTGACGTGGAGTAATTCATCCATGCCACCGACAAACGGTCCGTTATCAGCCACCCTACCGCGGGACCTCACGGCCGGACTGGTCGTGTTCCTCGTGGCCATCCCCTTGTGCCTGGGGATCGCGCTGGCGTCCGGTGCTCCGTTGCTCTCGGGGGTGCTGGCCGGGATCGTTGGCGGCATCCTGGTGGGGATGCTGAGCGGGTCGCACACCAGCGTCAGCGGCCCGGCCGCCGGCTTGACGGCGATCGTCGCCGCCCAGATCGTGTCACTCGGATCGTTCCCGGCGTTCTTACTGGCGCTGGTTCTCGCGGGGCTGATTCAGATCGGCCTGGGACTGGCCCGGGCCGGATTCGTCGCAGCCTTCTTCCCGTCCAGCGTCATCAAGGGCCTCCTGGCCGCCATCGGGGTGATCCTGATTCTGAAACAGATCCCCCACCTCTTCGGCCACGATCCTGACCCGGAAGGGGATCTGGCGTTTCAACAACCGGACCACGAGACCACGTTCTCCGAACTCGCGCGAATGATCGGAGACATTCATCCCGGCGCGGCCACGATCGGCCTCATATCGATCACGGTGCTGATCGTCTGGGGCAGGTGGAAGCCCTTGAAGAACTCGGTTGTCCCAGCACCCCTGATCGTGGTGTTGCTGGGCGTCGGAATCAGCCAGTTGTTCCGGCAACTCGGCGGGGAGTGGGTCATCGAGCCGAGCCACCTTGTGCAGGTGCCGGTGGCGGACAGCCTGGCCGGGTTCTTTGGATTCCTGCAATTGCCCGACTTCTCGCAGTGGTCGAACCTGTCAGTGTATACAGCGGCCGGGACGATCGCGGCCGTGGCCTCGCTGGAAACGTTGTTGAACCTGGAGGCGGTCGATAAGCTCGACCCCCAGCAGCGGACCTCGCCTGCGAGTCGGGAACTGCTCGTCCAGGGGATCGGGAACGTGACCGCCGGGCTGATCGGCGGACTTCCGATGACTTCCGTGATCATCCGCAGTTCCGTGAACATCAATGCCGGGGGAAAGACGAAGCTCGCGGCTGTCGTCCATGGGATCCTGTTGCTGGTCAGCGTCGCGTTCCTGCCGATGTGGCTGAACATGATCCCGCTGTCCTGCCTGGCGGCGATCCTCGTGGTCACGGGGGTCAAACTGGCTAGCCCAGCGCTGGTGAAGCAGATGTGGAACGAGGGGCGGTACCAGTTCGCCCCCTTCGCTCTGACAGTGGTGGCGATTGTCCTAACCGACCTGCTGATCGGGATTCTGATCGGGCTGACGGTGGGCCTCGCCTTCATCCTCGACAGCAACATGCGCCGGCCTATTCGCCGCTTTGTGGAGAAGCACCTGGGTGGCGACGTGTTGCACATCGAACTGCCCAACCAGGTGAGCTTCCTGAATCGCGCCGCCTTGTCAAAAGTGTTAGACGAGGTGCCCCGCGGCGGGAACGTGTTGCTCGACGCCCAGAGCACGGACTACATCGACCCGGACGTGCTTGGCCTGATCCGAGACTTCAAGCAGCAAACGGGACCGGCGCGAGGTGTGGAGGTGAGTTTACTCGGGTTTCGGAGCCAGTATGAGCTCGACGACCTGACCCAATACGTGGACTACTCCACCCGCGAGCTCCAGGCTGCGGTCACCCCCAAACAGGTATTGCAAATCCTGAAGGACGGCCACGAGCGGTTCCGCACCGGTCGGCGTCTGACCCGCGACCTCGGCCGCCAGGTCCTCGCCACGGGTGGCGGGCAGCACCCCCTGGCCGTCGTACTCAGTTGCATCGATTCCCGCACGCCCGCCGAGTTGGTCTTCGACCTGGGCCTGGGCGACATCTTCAGCATCCGTATCGCCGGCAACGTCACCAGCCGGAAGGTGCTGGCTAGCGCGGAGTACGGGTGTGCCGTGGCCGGGGCGAAGCTGGTTCTGGTCATGGGGCACACCAGGTGCGGTGCCGTGACCGCGGCCGTCAACCTCATCGGCGATACCCGGACGCCCGCCGAGGCCACCGGTTGTCAGCACCTCGACCACATCGTGAGTGACATTCAGCAATCGGCCGACCCGGTCACCATCCGTGATGCCGAGCAACTGCCGACGGTCGAGAAGGAATCGTTTGTTGATGGCGTAGCCCGCCTCAACGTGTTGCGGGTTGTTGAACGGATGCGCGAGCAGAGCCAGACGCTCGACGGCCTCGTCCGAAAGGGGCGGATCGCGATCGTCGGCGCGATGTATGATGTCGTCACGGGAGAGATCGAGTTTCTGGGAGATGACGGATTGAATCACGTGCTGCCCACAAAACTGGTTTGATCGTGAAAGTGAGGAAGATAAATGGTCGAGGTAGTTTGACCGCTGCGGGCGCTGGCAGCAGAGTGGTGCCTCAGTATGCACTCTCGCCGAACCATGTGCTGCCCCTGACCGGGGCTGACAAACTGGTTTCGCGAGGCATCATGGTATCGCAGCGACCCAGGCGGTGAGAGCTCGGTTGTGAGCCTATCTGCCAGTTTGTCGGAACGCGACTTGTTTCTTGCCGAAACGTGGTTCGTGTTGGCAGGACTAAAATTCGCAAGCAAGTGGGCGAAGCAAATAGAACATCGCTCGCCTCTAGCCCCTTGCGCTTGCCCGGGGGTTTGTTACGAGAGATGAATGACGCTTCACGGGCACCGAAGTTACCGGCAGGTTTTTCCATCGAAGTACGTGCAGCTTGTCTCTCCAGATTTCACTTTCCAGGTCTTCAGCAGGGGCGCTTGTCCATTCTCTCTCATCTCAACGACGAAATCCGCCAGGCCTGATATCGGGAGTTTCTCGATGTGCGGCTTGGCGGTATCCGGAACGTCGATCCAGAACACGGACCCGAAGGTGGAAATCAAGATGCGATGGCTTTCCGTATCGACACGAATGACGGGACTGTAGAAGCTTTTGTCTTCGGCAAAGCTAGGGGACGGGATCAGGCTGAAGATGAAGAGACTGGAGAAGACGGTCAGAAGAGTCGTACGCATGTATGACATAGCGAGCAGTCCTTCTTATGAAGTCAATCAGGGGACTATTATCGCATTGAGGCCAAGGGGAAACAAATCGAAAGTGTCGAGGGGTCTGTCTGGTTTATCTGGTTCAACCAGATAGACCGCACTTAGGTCGTAGTCGTGATGTGCGCTTGCGTGACCGTCCCACCCTTGATCCAGTATCCTCGGATATCCGGTTTCGATTTTTCCATGAGGGAGATGAGCAGATAGGCGGGGATGGGTAAATTTATTTTTGGCCAGATTTCTTCGTAGTCGGTGGCAATCTTGATGTCCGTGATGGATGGGCGAGCCGGGTCGTGGGGATGGGAGTGGTAGACCACTTGCAGGTCGAGCCCTTTGTTTCGAATATCCTTCTTCGCAACGGAAAAGTCCTGCATATCCATCACGAAGGCAATCTCCGCGCGTTCGGCCGGTGACAGTCGTTCCAAGTGCGCAGCCTTTGCCGGGTCAAAGGAAGACAATTTCTCGGCTCCCTCGAGTGCCACGATATTTTTGATTCGATAGACATGGGTGACGGCCCCGTTGGCTCCGGCCAGGAGCCCGCAACACTCGTAGGGATCGAGTTCCCTGGCATGGGCCACCATATCGTCGAGGATTGCTTGAGGGATGATGAGATCAGACACGCTATTTGATTCCAAGGTTACGCAGGAGGCTCAAAATGACTGTCCTCTTCGGATGTCGTTCGTGAAGCGTCGTTCGTCTATCGTTGGAGAGCCGGCTGCAACATGTTCGCGAGATACGCTTCACGATTCACGGATGGCGAGAACGCAACTGGTGGGCGTTTTCAGCATCCTGTTCTAGATGGTGCAGGAGACGGTGTAATCACTGCGTAGATTGGTGATCGTCGGTGCGGGTCCGCAGAGGCGGCAGGCCGGGTCTTTCGGACGGCGGACTTTTCTGAACTTCATCTCCAAGGCGTCGTAAATGAGCAGGCGATCGGCCAGAGTTTCGCCGATGCCGAGAATTTCTTTGATTGTTTCCGACGCTTGAAGAATGCCCATGGTTCCAGCGAGGGCTCCTAAGACACCTGCTTCTTGGCAATTTGGAACGAGGCCAGCTGGTGGTGGCTCCGGGTAGAGGCAGCGGTAGCAGGGATAGTCGGCATGGGGCTTGATTGTCGTGAGCTGACCTTCAAAGCGGAACATGCTGGCAGAAATGAGCGTCTTCTTGGCGAAGAAGCAGGCGTCATTCACGAGAAACCGCGTAGCAAAGTTGTCAGATCCGTCCAGCACGATGTCAAACTCGGATACCAGCGGAAGAATATTGTCGCTGTCGACATTCTGGTGATAGGTCTTAATCGTGATATCCGGGTTGATCGCCGACAGGGTTTTGCGACCAGACTCCACTTTTGGCATGCCGACCGTGGCTGTGGAGTGCAGGATTTGCCGCTGTAAATTCGAGAGATCGACGACATCGCCATCGACCAGACCAATGGTGCCGACACCGGCGGCAGCAAGATAGAGTCCGGCAGGCGAGCCAAGCCCACCGGCGCCGATGAGCAAGACTTTCGCCTTACCCAGCTTGATCTGGCCTTTGCCGCCTACGTCGCTGAGAATAATCTGACGGCTGTACCGTTGAATCTGTTGTTCAGTGAGTTCCA
>JAQBES010000164.1:0-6063 GCA_032123755.1 Nitrospirota bacterium | reverse complement strand
GTGTGCGCTGTCTGCGACTGATCTACGCCTGGATTCACCTGCACCCAGGGTTCTCCTTCACGAATCATAATGGCCAATTTGCCATTCCTTAAATTTCTTGGCACATATAAGTACATAGCCCAAACACAGAAACCCACAAGCCCAATCCAAAATACCCATGTATCTGTGGACTTATTCGCTAGCCAGGCTGGTACATTCTCAACGCCGAAATATATGAGCCAGGCTGCCATATTGGAACTGGCGTACCGTGGGGTTACGGTCGAAGCCAACATGAGCAAGCCAAGCCCCAAACTCGGGACTGATTTAATCACCCATTTCCAGTAAACTGGCATTCCACACTATGTCGGATTATTTCACCGGTAGGCGGGTTCTGTTCGGTATCAGGTTAGATATAATTACCGCGGTGTTCATCTGCCATCAAATCAACTTGCCGCAGTCGAGGTAGATTCTGTCCCCCTGTCCTGTCCTATGATGCGGTTTTTTCGTCTTCCCGTGGCATGCTGATTCTCCTTTCTCTGTGAACAGGCAGCTCTTGGAAAAATGTACTGAGTCGCATAGTGGAGTAGGCGGGTAATGTAGAGTATTCCTAGTACGTACGGGCAAGAAGAGAGCAAGCCGTTTCCCCTTGTTCCACAAGGGGTTTTGCGTCTTTTCATGGGGTTGCATGATCCCCCCCAATAACGGTTTAGCAAACCGCGTCTTTGGGCCACCACTCCACTAGTCTCAGCTGTGTGTGGAATTCCCGATCCTCTGCGAGGCAGGCCGATAATCGTAGAATGACCCGCTAGCACGCCGTAATCTTACCTCAGGCCATGTGGGTGGTACAAGCGATCGCGCGGTGGATCGAGAAAAACTCTTGGAGAAAATACGGCAGAGGCTTACAGGTCTAACTGCTTGGTCCAGCTAAGTACGATCGGTTTTCTCGCAAGTTGGACAAGGGAGGATGAGAAGCTACGCGCCCATTGCCCTGTCTGTTTCATGTTGAGTGTGATCATGTGGTCCCATGACTGCGAAGGGATAGGCAGGATCTGCGGATGCTCCATCTCAGTCGGTTGTGTGCGAAAGGTGGCAATGCTGGCAATGGATGTCGCGTAACGGAGTTCAACATGGCTTGGCCTGACGACACCGCTGAGTGCCAACATGTGCAACGCGGTTCGTTTCTGCTTCTTATGTGCTCTGCGCAACTTGATGTATCGAATGGATGAAGAGAGGACGTGCATCGTGTCATCCTTCTGTGTTCAGATGATCAGGGAGTCTTGTTACATCCAGAGTACTCGACCGAGGTCTTCATCGATTGCGCGAGGACGCTGGCACTGAGAACAGCGGGCGAAGAGTCCGCCAGCTTGCGGCTGCATGTTCCCGCGAAGAACGATCTGATACTTATGACCTCCGCAGAAGGGACAGGCTTTGCCGTCTAGCTCCCGACGGATGGCCCCAATCTTCCCGATCTGTTTGTGCATTGGTCTCTCCTTCAAGAGATGAACCCGTGAGGCGCACGATTGAGTGTGATATTGGGGCAGGGAGGAATTTTTGAAAATACCGTAGAGGTAGGTTGGGCCGAACTAAAGAGGGGGGGGAGGGGAATGTTGGGAATGCACACACGAACCTAGCGTAGCAGCCGAGCGGTAGGTGGTGGGTATAAGCAAGAATGAAGATGCGGGCGGAGGTAGGTCTTCCCAGGAGGGAGACCTACCAATTGCTGCTCTGAGTTGGACATCTTGAATCCGAGATGAAGGATGACCGAAGTAATGAACCTACTCGTATCGTTGGCGGAGGGGGCGAGATTTGAACTCGCGGACCCCTTGCGAGGTCTCCAGTTTTCAAGACTGGCACGTTCGGCCACTCCGTCACCCCTCCACATCCGGGTAGTATCCTATTCTTTGCGGATTTGCTCAAGCCCGCCCATATAGTGACGCAATACCTCCGGTATCGTGACACTTCCATCCGGTTGCTGGCAGTTTTCGAGAATGGCCACGAGCGTACGGCCGACGGCTAGCCCGGACCCGTTGAGGGTATGGACAAACTCTGTTTTCGCATCCTTCTTCCCGACTGTGCCCTTATAGCGAATACTGGCCCGCCTGGCCTGAAATCCTTCAAAGTTGCTGCAGGAAGAGATCTCCCGATAGTGATTCTGGGACGGAAGCCAGACTTCGATGTCGTAGGTCTTCGCCGCGGAAAATCCCATATCGCCGGCACAGAGAGTGACGACTCGGTAATGAAGCCCTAATCCCTGCAAGATCGCTTCGGCATGGCCGGTCAACCGCTCCAGTTCTTCATACGACTGTTCAGGTTTTGTAAACGCGACCAACTCTACTTTGTTGAATTGGTGGAGGCGAATGAGCCCTCTGGTGTCTTTTCCATAGGATCCTGCCTCGCGGCGAAAACAGGGGGTATAGGCCGTATATCTGATCGGCAGCGCACTCTCGTTGAGCAACTCATCACGATGGAGATTAGTCACCGGCACTTCTGCCGTAGGAATCAAGAAGTAGTCTTCGTCTCGCAGGCGAAAGAGATCCTGTTCAAACTTGGGTAACTGGCCGGTCGCGGTCATGCTCGACCGATTGACGAGAAGTGGCGGCAGGACCTCCCGATAGCCATGCTGTGTCGTGTGAAGGTCGAGCATATAGTTGATGAGGGCCCGTTCGAGTCGCGCGCCGGCCCCTAGCAGGACCGCAAATCGCGCACCGGAAATTTTCGCCGCCCGGTCGAAATCCAGAATGCCAAGCGCTTCGCCGAGATCCCAATGGCTCTTGGCCGGTGTGGGTAACGTGGGCGGGGATCCCCACCGCCGGGTCTCCAGATTGCTGACCGCGTCTTTTCCTGCCGGCACCGAAGCATGTGGAAGATTCGGGATACGGAGATTCAGATCGGTCAGGGTCTCCTCGACGTCCCGTAGTTCGTCTTCAATCGTCTTGATCCGATCGCCGACCATCTTCATGGCAACCATAGATGGATCCGCCGGCTGTTTCTCTCGCTTCAGCTTGGCTACCTCCTCCGAGCCCTTTTTCAGTTCGTGACGAAGTTGCTCGACCTGGCCTGTCAAAGTACGACGTTGTTCGATCAACGCGCGTAGTCTATCCCAGGGAACGTCGGCACCACGGGGGCCAAGCTGTTCTCTGATAGCGTCTAAATTGTCGCGTAAACAGCGGAGATCATACATAGTTGTGTGTTCCAGAAAACGGCTGGAATCTAACATCGGGGTAGGGGTTAGTCAATCAATCGGGCCGCGATATTCCGCCTTGGCAGGCGTGGTTCGTCTTGTTGACAGGAGCAGACGGATCGAGGACCATATCCCGATGCGTGCGGTGATGAATCCACCCAATCCGTTTGAATCTCAGCACCGAGATCTCTTGGAGCCTGCTCCCCAAGTGCAGTTGCAGATGTTTGAAGATGCGACTCGTAACATTCTCCGTCGGAACGAAAGTCCTGATTTGCCGTTTCGATAAAGCCTGAACCCGTATCGCGGCTGCTTCCATGCCTGTGCCTATTGCTACGCCAGACCGACGCATGAGTATTGGGGATTCGGTGCTGGAACTGATTTTGAGTCCAAGATCATCGTGAAGCGAGAGGCCGCGACTTTGCTCCATCGGACGTTCGAGAAGCCTTCTTGGAAAGGTGAATTGATCCTGTTCTCGGGGAACACCGATTGTTACCAGCCCCTGGAAGCCTCGTTGGAGTTGATGCGAGCCTGTCTGGAAGTCTGTGCCGAGTATCGAAATCCTGTCAGAATCATTACGAAAGGGGTGTTGGTGCTGCGCGACCTGGATCTGCTGCGTCGGTTACATCAGGAAGCGTCGGTTCGTGTGTATTTCAGCATACCGTTTTCAGACGATGCGGTGGCGCGCAAGATCGAACCTCATGCGCCTTCCAGCCGGAAACGCTTCGAGGCGATGGCGACCTTGGCGAACGCCGGGATTCCCACCGGCATCTCGCTCTCCCCGATCATTCCTGGTCTCAACGATGAGGATATGCCTGATCTGCTAACCCGAGCGAAGCAAGCCGGGGCGGTGGAGGCGATGGCGACGCTGCTGCGTCTGTCTGGCCCTGTGGAGCCGGTGTTCATGGAGCGAATGGCGGCGGCGTTTCCAGATCGAATCACCAAAATCACGAATCGGATTCTAGACGTGCGTGGTGGAGCGATCAGTAGGGCGCCTTCTTTGAACGCCACCGTGGCGCAGGCCCCTATTGGGCCATGATCGAACAGTTGTTCGAAGTCTCCAGACGCAAGGCAGGCTTGTCGGCGCTGCGTGACGGGACGGTTCCCGCCACCTTTCGCAGGCCGGGTGTCGAACAAACGGTCTTATTTTGAAGCAGGACGAGGAAAGGAACGAGGATGAAACATAACCCTGGTTTTCTTAAGTTGGTGGATGCGGCACGAGCACGGGTCAAGGAATGTACGACATCGCAGGCTAAGGCCAGGCTCGATCGGGGCGAGGTGCTGCACTTTCTCGATGTCCGCGAGGACCACGAATTTACGAAGGATCATGCGAAAGGCGCCCGTCATCTTGGAAAAGGGATTATCGAGCGCGATGTGGAAACGCTCATTCCCAATAAAGGGGAGGCCATTCTGCTGTATTGTGGAGGCGGCTACCGATCGGTCTTAGCCGCGGATGCGCTTCAGCAAATGGGCTATACCAATGTGGTGTCGATGGATGGGGGAATCAAATCCTGGCGGGATGCGGGCTATCCGATGGAGCGATGAAGGGACCTCAGAGAAGCCGAGGTCCCTTCCGCGTTGGATCACGAATTCAGGTAGCACGCTCGGGAGGGTTACTTGCTGTTGACTCGATCGAATTCCTTGGTCACCTGGTCGGTTAAATCGATGGTGTCTTTATGGTAGATCACAATCTTGACCGTTTGTTCGCTGCCCTTATCGACGATGAGAGCAAACCCGCCTTTTTCTGCCACGGTTTGTGTAGCCGAGGCAATTTTCTTCATATACTCATCGACTAATTCCTTCTGCTTTCCCTGCAGTTCCTGATTAAATGCCTGGGCGCGTTTCTGGTAGTCCTGGACCTTTGTGCGGAACTGAGTCTCTTTGTCTTTTTTTTCGGTGTCGCTTAACTTCGCGATTTGCTCCTTAAGCGCCTTCTCCGTGTTGCGCAAGTCCTCTTCATCCCCGGACAACAACTTCTGTCTGGTGGAGACATATTCCTTAAGCCCGTCCAAGGCTTTTTTCCCGGCTTTTGATTTCTCTAAGACGGCCTGAGGATCGATGACGCCCATCTTGAAGGTCTCGGCAGCCTGTGCGGCAGGAAGAGATGCGAGCAACAACATGCCTGCGGCGACCAGGGGGATGGTGATCCGACCCAAGAGGATTCCCATTATATGCATAACACGCGCTCCTTGGTGGAAAACAATGCGAACAGTGTAACCGTTGCGAGAATAACTGGAGGGCCAGGCCCTGTCAAGGGATTGGGTCGCGCGGAGGTTAGCGTTCGGCTAGACGAAGTATCGGCTGGTGTCAAACTTGTATTCAGTGTTATCAATCAAGCGGATAATGTTGTGACGGAAACCCCCGGTCTCATCTTTCTCGGTCAGGTCTACCTCGCGCCCGTGATCGACCAAGTTTCCCTGCGCATCAGTGATGACTCTGACAAACGGTCGTTCGCCGTTCGCCTTGTCTGCAGCCGGCTTGAGCACGACCGCCATTTCACTTGTCTCCAGCATCACCAAGCTGCCGATAGGGACAATGCCGACACAGTTCACGAACAGCTTGAGCAGCACCTCGTCAAACGACTTCCCTGACTTTGAGAGCATCATGTTCAACACTTTCGAGGGGGACATCGGTTCCCGACGATAGACACGGGATGATGTCATGGCGTCATAACAGTCTGCGATCGTGAGGATGCGACCGGTCAGTGAGAGTGTCCAAGGCACGGTAAGTTTCGGATATCCTGAGAAGTCCAGGTTCATGTGGTGTTCGAAGGCCGCCGCCGCCATGCGCCCCGGTAGATTTGTGATACCTCTCAGCTTCGAAAGACTCAGAACGCCCTCCGTGGGGTGATTGCGCATGGCCACCCAGTCGTCATCGGTAAACTCGCCAGGTTTGTTCAGGACCTC
>JAQBES010000163.1:0-5740 GCA_032123755.1 Nitrospirota bacterium | reverse complement strand
CTTTTTCAGCATCCTGCTAGCTCTCGCCACGGCGCGGACGGTACGTACGATGAAACAAGCATGCGCTGATCGCACCTCGCTCATAGCGTGGCTCGAAGCACGAAGGGCTCAGCAGACGATCAGCTGAGCCCTTCGTGCTTTTGCAGGCTGCGGAAAACCTATTATGGCACGCGAGACGCGCGAGAGGGGAAAAACGATGGGGGAGCCCACTCTGCCCACGTCGCGCCTGTCTCGCATGTCGCGCGCTTCACGCGCCACGGTCTGTGGCGCTGGCGGACTTGTTCAGCATTCTGCTAGAGGCTATTTCACCGGCTTTTATCCTATCAGCCGGAAAGTTTTCTTGAACAACGCCGACGTTTTCGGCTTGTCGAAGAACGACCTAAAGATGTCATGCACGAGAGTGGTATGGGCGGCAAGATCAACTTGAAATTGCTTGAGCGCGGTCGCTCGGTCAGTTCTGTCATAGCCCATGCGGATTGCGCAGCGTTCTAATTCCTTCTGTTGATCTGGGAGAGCATGCGTCTGCAGATCATGCACCATCTGGAGTTTGTGCTCGACGTTTCTGAGAAACTGATAGGCCCGGGCCAAATCTGCCTGTTGCTTTGCTGACAGAATACCGGCCTTCTGAAGCCGCACCAACGAACCGAGAGTCCCCCGGCCAAGAATCCCTGGCACCCGCTGACCAGCCAACACCTGGATTGTCTGAACGAGAAATTCGATTTCCCTGATCCCGCCGACACCGAGTTTGACGTTGCGCTGCTCATGCCCGCGCTCCGCCATCTTTGCGTCAATCCGCTCCTTAACCGATCGAACCTCCTCCACAATTGCGAGCCCCTGTTCGACATCCAGATGTTTCGATGAGGGCGCCAGCACAAAGGGCCGCACCAGCTTGATGAACGATTTCCCGACCTCCTGCGATCCGGCGATGGGCCAGGCCTTCAGCAAAGCCAGCCGTTCCCACACTTGGCCTCTCGTCCGATAGTACTTAACATAGTCGTCGAGCGAGCGAGTGAGCTGCCCCACCGAACCTTCCGCCCGCAAGCGGAGGTCCACGCGATAGACGTATCCTTCATGGGTCTGTGCGGTCAGCGCCCTCGTGAGCTCCTGCGCAAGAATCTCAAAGTATTCTTCATTGGATAGCCCGGGCTGCACAGGGGCTTTCGCCTTCGCACGTCGGGACACAGCCGGCCTGGTTTCCCCCTCATGGGATTCACAGACATAGAGCACGTCTACGTCGGAGCTGTAATTGAGCTCGTGTCCGCCCAACTTCCCCAAAGCAATGACGGCGAAGCCTGTCTCCACCCACCGCCCCTGCCGATTCTGATGCATGGGAATGCCATACCGGGCCCGTAGGTCGGTATCCACAATGCGATAGGCGGCACCGATGAGGACCGTGGCAAGATCCGAGAGGGAGGCGGTAGTTTCCACCACGTCTGCTAACCGTAGAAGATCGCGCACGCCGATACGCAACATCTCTCGACGGCGGAATTGTCGAAGCGCGTCCAACCTGACTTCCGTGGCACTGACATCCTCCAGACTTTGCCGGATCGTACGTTCCATCCCCGCCTTGGTCGGCGCGGTGGACAACACATTCTGCTGGGCCAACCAGTACAGCAGCAGCGGATCGCGGACGAGGGTGAAGGCGAGCGAGTCACTGTTCCCGAAGATCGTGCACACCAGGTCCACCATGCGGGGAGCGCTGCGCAGGTATTCCAACACCGCCGACCGGCTGACTCCGCTAGCGAGCCAACGTTCCCAGTGGTTCAAGGCCTGATCTGGATCGGCGGTTCGCCCAATGCCCTCAAGCAACGAAGGCAGGATGTCTGCCAACTGGCGTCGCTGGTGTGGATCGCCCCCCATCGACCGCAAATTCGCATCGGCGTCCTGAATGCGCTGGAGTCCGTAGGATTGAAGCGTCGCCTCAAGCCGGGCCGGTTCCAGCCCGGGCATTAAGAGGACCGGAGTGGAATCCGCCTGAGCAGCACTCTCGAGTATTGGAACGCCACAATAGCGCGGGGCTGTATTCTTGGAATGATCGGACATAGGCCGGCATTATACTGATACATTGGCGCTCGCACAATGAACCCACTTCGGCTATACTCCGAGCCATGGCTGATAAGCCTGGATCACGCGAGTCGATCATCGAAACCCTGGCCTCTCTCTGTCCGGATGTCGATGATGAGGTACGCCGGGACTTCGTCTCACGGATGGACCCCGAGTATTTCGAGCGATTTCAACCGGATGCCATCGCGCACCATATTCAGCTTGCCAGCCGGCTCACGCCGGACCACCCCTGTGAAATATCGATACTCGACAAACGAGCGGGACGATCAGAAATCAGCATTGTCGCCTACGACTACTTCTCAGAATTCGCGGCCATCTGCGGTGTGCTCTCGGCCTTCGGACTCAATATCGAAGAAGGACAGATCTATACCTTCGTGGAGACCTCGTCCGCTCCCTTGCCGCGCCGGAAGGCTCCCTCGACGACCGGCCGGCCTATAGGCACGCCCGGCCTGAGCCGCAAAAAAATCGTCGATGTCTTCCTGGTACGCCCCCTCGACCGCACAGGCTTTCCCGTACCACAACAAAATGCCCTCCGTCAGACGATCACCGAGATCATTCAACTGCTGGAGGCCGGTCAGTTTGACGAGGCACGCCAATACGTCAACCGCCGGCTCGTCGAACGGTTGGACAAGCAGCGAAGTGCCTTCACCGGCCTGCTCCATACGGTGGAGATAACCTTCGACAATAGCCACTCACCGACCGATACGATCATGGACATCCAATCGGATGATACGCCCGCCTTTCTCTATGCGCTTGTGAATGGCCTGGCCATGCGCAACATCTACATTACCAAGGCCCAGATCGAGTGCGATGGCACCAAACTGCATGATCGTTTCTATGTCAGGAATCGCGACGGACAGAAGCTGCTCGACCCCGTCGAACAGCAGCAATTGCGGCTGACCGCCGTGCTCATCAAACAATTCACGCATGCCTTGACCTGGGCTTCCGACCCGGCTAAGGCACTGGCATCGTTCGACCATTTCCTGGATCTCATCATGAAAGACCAGGACAAGAAGGGTAAGAAGGGCAAGAACCACTCGCTCGACTTCGTCAGCGATAAAAAAAGCTTCCCCCTGCTCGCACAACTACTCGGCGCCAGCGACTTCTTGTGGGAAGACTTTCTCCGACGCCAGCACGACAACCTCCTTCCCCTGCTCACGGATTACCAGGATGTGCCGCTGATCAAGCCCCAGGCGGCCCTCCGTAAAGAGCTCGACCGTCTGGTCACGCGCGCCAAAACAGACGAGTCGCGCAAAGACGCCTTGAACCAGTTTAAAGACCGTGAGCTGTTCCGGATCGACATAAAACACATCGTCGAACCCTCGACCAATTTCCCTGACTTTTCGCTCGCGCTCACGGAGCTGGCGGAGGTCATCATGGAGCGGAGCATCGCGGATTGCCGCGCCAAGCTGGGCAAATCGTATGGGCACCCACGGCTCGCCAACAAGAAACCCTGCCCCTTTGCCGTCCTGGGCCTGGGAAAATTCGGAGGGCGAGAGCTCGGCTACGCCTCGGACATCGAGGTGCTGTTCGTCTATGGTGGATCAGGCAGAACAAACGGGAAGACGGAAATTGAGAACAGCGAATACTTCGAACGGTTGGCACAGGAACTCCTGGGGTGGATCGACGCCAAGCAAGAAGGCATCTTTCGCCTTGATGTGAGGCTGCGACCACACGGGGGCAAGGGCGCACTGGCCAATGTGTTCGAGGAAATCTGTCGCTACTACAGCCTAACTGGACTGGCCGAGCCAAGCGAGCGGCAAGCTCTCATCAAACGAAGTATTTGTGCTCCCGCTGACGGGTACGAACGACTGGCTGCGCCTTTCGAGCGCCAAGCCCTGATCAAGTTACGGCATATCGCCGGCGACGCCACGCTGGGCCATCAAGTGGAAGCACACCGCGACTCGTTCGTCTATAGCGGCGCCCCCTGGGACCTCGCGACGGCGCTCGATTTGCGGAGACAACAGCTCAAACAGCTGGTCCAGCCTGGGCAGGTCAACCTGAAGTATAGCGTGGGAGGACTCATCGACATCGAATATGCCGTGCAATACCTGCAAGTGATGCATGGACACGACCACCCGAGCCTGCGTACGACGAACACCCTGCAGGCACTCGCCGCGCTGGTACAAGCGGGGTTGGTCGCGCCCACCGATGGAGAGAACCTCCGGAAAGCCTACATCTTCATCCGTATATTGGTTGACGGATTGCGCATGGTCCGGGGAAACACCAAGGATCTTGTGCTCCCTCCGCCTGATTCAGAAGATTTTGTCAGTCTTGCCCGCCGCGTCGGCTACACGACAGACGACTGGCAGGCCGGCGCGCGCGATTTACAGACCGATATCGCGCAGCATATGCAGACGACCCGTGAATTTTTCGCACAACAGCACGGCGGCCTCTAACAGGCTGCGGAAAAACCTACCCGCGCAAAACAAAACAGCGTCCGTCTCCCGGTCCCGAGAGACGGACGCCATTGCCTTGTTTGCTTATGTCGAAAACCTTACTGCGGCGCGTCACGCGCGAGAAAGGCGCGCGTAGATGTTCAGAGGTTCTGAGATCGAAGCTCTGAAAACCTCAACCTTCGGCGCTCGAACCGTTGTTCGTCTCACTCGTCGCGCTTTTCCCGCCAGTCTCGCCCCTCGCGCTTGAGTGCGCTCTACACATCGTAATACAGGACATACTCGTACGGATGCGGCCGCAACCGCATGGGATCGACTTCCTTGCGGCGTTTGTAGTCGATCCAGGACTCGATCAGGTTCTTGCTGAAGACCCCTCCCTTGAGCAGAAACTGATGGTCCTGTTCGAGGCTGCGCAGCGCTTCATCGAGACTGCCGGGCAGCGTGCGTATCGCCGCCGCTTCCTCCGGCTCGAGATCGTACAGATCCTTCTCCGCCGGTTCACCCGGATTAATCTTGTTCTCGATCCCGTCCAACCCTGCCATGAGCATGGCAGAAAAGGCGAGGTAGGGGTTCGCCGTCGGATCGGGAAAACGCACCTCGATCCGCTTGGCTTTAGGGCTCGGTGAGTACATGGGAATCCGGATGCCTGCAGATCGATTCCTGCTGGAATAGGCCAGCAGGACCGGCGCCTCGAACCCGGGGGTCAGCCGCTTGTAGGAGTTGGTCGTCGGATTCGTAAACGCCGCCAGGGCCGGGGCGTGCTTCAGGATGCCTCCGATATAGTAGAGACACATTTGTGAGATGCCGGCATATTCCTTCCCCGCAAACAGGGGCTTCCCCTCTTTCCAGATGCTCTGATGCGTATGCATGCCGGTACCGTTGTCCCCAAAGATCGGCTTGGGCATGAAGGTTGCGGTTTTGCCATGTCGGCGGGCCACGTTCTTGACGATGTACTTGTACATCATCAATTTATCTGCCGTCTTGACCAGCGAGTCGAAGCGGATATCGATTTCCGCCTGGCCCGCCGTCGCCGTCTCATGGTGGTGCTTTTCAATGGAGATCCCGACCTTTTGCATCTCCAGGACCATCTCACTGCGGATATCCTGTTGCGTATCGGTCGGCGGGACCGGGAAATAGCCTTCCTTGTGACGGATCTTTCCGCCCAAGTTGTGGCCTTCCTGCCCGATGTTCCAGGCGCCTTCTTCTGAATCGATGAAGTAGTAGCCGCTGTTACCAGTCTGATCGTACCGGACCTGATCAAAAATGAAGAACTCCGCCTC
>JAQBES010000162.1:0-45669 GCA_032123755.1 Nitrospirota bacterium | reverse complement strand
TATCAGCGCGCACTGCCATGACGATTTGGGTTTGGCGGTGGCCAATTCGCTTGCGGCGGTGCGGAACGGTGCCCGGCAGGTGGAATGCACGATCAATGGGATTGGTGAGCGGGCAGGGAATACGGCGCTGGAAGAAATTGTCCTGGGACTACGGACCAGGAAAGATTTCTATCAAGCCGACACGAAGATTCATACCGAAGAGATCTCGAAGACCAGCCGATTGGTAAGCAAGATAACCGGCATGGTGGTGCAGCCGAATAAGGCCATCGTCGGGGCGAACGCCTTCGCCCATACGTCTGGCATTCACCAAGACGGGCTGCTGAAGGATAAGACGACGTATGAAATTATGCGGCCGGAGTCGATTGGGTTGGTTGAGAGCAAAATGGTTATGGGGAAACTCTCGGGCCGGCACGCATTTCGACAGAGGCTGGTGGAGTTGGGGTATACGCTCTCGGACGAGGAGGTCAACCACGCGTTTGAGCGGTTCAAGAAGTTGGCCGATCAGAAGAAGGAAATCTACGAAGAGGATCTCGAAGTCATTGTCTCCGAAGAGTTGGCCAAAATGGCCGATCGGATTACCCTGAAATCGTTCCACGTGGCCAGCGGGACGGAGCAGGTACCGACCGCCACGGTCGAACTCGAGATCGACGGACGAACGATCTCGCAGACCGGGACAGGCGATGGCCCGGTGGACGCAGTCTATCGGACGATTGCCGCAATCACGCAGACGAAGAGTACGCTCCTCATGTATGTCGTGAAGGCGATCACGGGTGGAACTGATGCCCAGGGCGAAGTCTCGGTCCGGGTTCAAGAAGATGGACGTACCGTTTCAGGCCACGGGGCGGATACTGATATCATCATGGCCTCAGCGCGGGCTTATCTCAACGCGTTGAACAAGCTGTTGTACTTGGCGGGAAAGCAGGCGCAGGGCGAGCAGAAGGTGAACTTGATTTAAAGAAAGTGACCACGGTAGAGTCACCGACTCCGGTCTGGGACCGGGAAGGCATCGTTGGCAGTGAGGTGCTCTGTGGTTCACGTAACCCTGGCAGACCGGCTGGAGTTTCTAGCCGGCGATCATACCGTCCTTCGAGAGCTTCTGCATCCGGCGAAACAGCCGCTCGCGCTTGGGTATAGTATGGCGCACGGGACATTGGCTCCCGGCACTCGGTCGAAATGGCACAGGCTGACGTCCTCAGAGGTCTACTACGTTATTGCCGGTCGGGGACGATTGACCATAGAGGACTCGGTCGTCACGGTGGAACCAGGTTCCGTCGTCTATGTGCCTCCAGGAGGAAAGCAGTTTCTAGAGAATAGTGGACCCACCGCCATCGAGTTCCTCTGCTTGGTCGATCCCGCTTGGCGACTGGAGGATGAGGAAGTCCTGGAATAGAGGCTTGCGCGGTCATAACTCACAAAGAGGGAGAGTGGTCTGTGAAGGCGAAGATTGCCGTACTAGCTGGTGATGGAGTGGGTCGGGAGATCGTCCCTGAAGCCGTGAAGGTGCTGAAGGCTGTGGCCGAGAAGTTCCAGCACACATTCGAGTTTGTGTCAGGTGATGTCGGCGGGCAGGCCATCGACAAAGTGGGCGTGCCGCTTCCTCAGGAGACCTTGGCCCTGGCTAAACAAAGCGACGCTGTCTTGCTCGGTGCGGTCGGCGGTCCCAAGTGGGAAGGACTGGAGTATAGCTTGCGTCCGGAACGCGCGCTCTTGGGCTTGCGCGAGCACCTGGGTCTCTACGCGAATTTACGGCCGGCGAAGTTGTATCCGATGTTGGCCGATGCCTCTACGCTGAAACGCGAAGTGATTGAAGGGATCGACATCCTCGTGATTCGAGAACTGACGGGCGGCATCTATTTCGGGAAGCCCAAAGGTATCGAGAAACTGCCGAACGGGAGCGAGCGAGGATTCAACACCGAGGTCTATACCACTGAAGAAATCCAACGTATTGCGAAAGTGGCGTTCGAAGCGGCGAGACAGCGTCGGAATAAAGTGATGTCCGTCGATAAAGCGAACGTGCTGGAGTCATCCGAACTCTGGCGTCGTGTGGTCACAGACGTTCACAAGGATTATCGAGATGTGGAGTTGAGCCATATCTATGTCGACAATGCGGCGATGCAACTGGTGCGCAACCCGCGGCAGTTCGACGTGATGCTCTGTAACAATATTTTCGGTGATATTTTGAGCGATGAAGCTGCAATGTTGACCGGGTCAATCGGCATGTTGCCGTCGGCCAGTGTCGGCGCGCAGGTTGGACTGTTCGAGCCGATACACGGCAGCGCGCCGGACATTGCCGGGAAGAATGTGGCGAATCCTATTGCGACGATTGCTTCAGCGGCCATGATGCTGTCCTATGCGTTCAAGTTGGATAAGGAAGCAGTAGCCATCGAGCAGGCGATCGTGAAAACCCTTGATCTCGGCTATCGCACGAAAGATATTCATAGCCCGGGTGCTCGCCTTGTCAGTACGACAGAAATGGGCGAGGCCATCCTGCGAAATCTGAACTAGGCAAGACTCTCGAGACAGATGGGTGCAGATCTCAAAGCTGGGTTGATCAAGACCGTTGCCGGCACCGGAGACCCTGGCTGGTCCGGTGCCGGAGCTGGGGCTCTTGCTGCTTGTCTGAATGAGCCGAAGAGTCTCACCCTCGATGCAGAGGGAAACCTCTTCGTCGCTGACTCTGAGAACCACGTCGTTCGGAAGATCAACATGAAGACCCAATATATCAGGACGGTGGCAGGATGCACCCGGGGAGTCGGATCGGGAGCGAAACCCATCTCGCCCGTTCCGGTGGCTGCGGGAGTGGATAACGATCCTTTTGCTGAAAGCGGTACTGTCAATTCGCACGCCTTTACGCAACAGACTGACCTGAGCGGGACCATTCGTTATGTGGTGGCCGGTACAGTGCCGGCGAAACGCTTCAGTGGCGACGGTGGTTCTGCCGATCAAGCCCTGTTGAATTTTCCGACAGCTGTTGTGGTTGATCGGGCGGGGCATCTCTACATTGCGGACACGCTGAACCATCGGGTACGGCGTGTAGATGCGGTGACGGGAGTGATCACGACGGTCGCAGGCCTGGGCCAACCTCGGTATTCGGGTGACGGGGGATTGGCCGTGAAGGCTGGGTTGAATGAACCGGCTGCCTTGGCGGTGAATGACGGAGGAGTCCTCTATATTGCCGACCAGAGCAACAACCGCGTGAGAGCGGTGGATTTGGCCACCGGAGTGATTTGTACGGTCGCAGGGACAGGCATGGTGGCGTATAATGGAGATGGCGTGGCTGCAACGGAAACTGGTCTGGCCGGTCCTGCCGGATTGGCGCTTGCATCAGATGGCACGTTGCTCATTGCCGATAGCTTTAACGGAAGGATTCGTGCTGTTGATCCCATCACCGGTCTCATACGGACTGTGGTGGGCGATGGCGGTGAGTATCGGTACCAGGGGCCGGATGAACCACCCAGCAGCAGTCTCTCTCGGCCCTCGGGGATTGCGTTGGATGAAGAGGGGAATCTCTACTTTACCGATTCGGACAACCATCTGGTGCGGCGATGGGATCGAATCACTGGGCGTATTGAGCGTATAGCCGGGGTTGGTGTGGCCAGCTACGGGGGCGACGAGGGCGATGCCCTCGAAGCCAGCTTGAATTACCCGTTCGGAATCGTGATGGATCGGGCGGGGCATCTGCTCGTGGCCGATACGTTCAATCATCGTATTCGCGAGATCACGCTGTAGGTAGGATCGAAGCTCATGTTGAAAAAGAAATCAGGGTATGTCGTGGCGGTTGTCGGTGCGACCGGCGCAGTCGGGACGGAATTGATTGAGGTGCTCGAGGAACGAAAATTTCCCGTCACACGGCTGGTCCCTCTCGCATCCACTCGTTCTGCCGGTGGTATGGTGACATTTGGAGGGAACGAGGTTCCCATTGAGGTCTTGACGAAGGACTCGTTTGCCGGTGTGGATATCGCGCTCTTTTCCGCCGGGGCGGAGCTCAGTCGAGAGTTTGCTCCGATCGCGGTGAAGGCTGGTGCGGTGGTGATCGATAATAGTGCGGCTTGGCGGATGGCCCCTGAGGTGCCGCTTGTGGTGCCCGAGGTGAACGCGCATGACATTCAACGGCACAAGGGCATCATCGCCAACCCGAATTGTTCCACGATTCAAATGGTCGTGGCGCTGAAACCTCTGCATGACGAGGCCAGGATTAAGCGGATTGTCGTTACGACCTTTCAAGCGGTTTCCGGCACGGGGAAAGATGCCATGGATGAGTTGATGACAGAATGCCAAGACCTGCTGAGCTTCAAGTCGGCGAGTCCCAAGGTCTACCCCTATCAGATCGCCTTCAATTGCTTGCCACACATCGACGATTTTCTGCCGTCAGGGTATACGAAGGAAGAGATGAAGATGGTCCATGAGACCAGAAAGATCATGGGCGACCAATCGATTCATGTGACGGCGACGACGGTGCGGGTTCCGGTGTATGTCGGACATTCTGAAGCCGTCAATATTGAGACTGAGCGGAAGTTGTCGGCCAATGAGGCCCGCGCCATTCTGTCGACCGCGCCCGGCGTGCGGCTCTACGACGACCCGGCGCATAAGATCTATCCCATGCCGTTGGAGGTTGCGGGGAAGGACGAGGTCTACGTCGGCCGCGTTCGTGAAGATGAGTCGATTGCCAACGGTCTCAATCTGTGGGTGGTGGCTGATAATTTGCGCAAAGGGGCCGCCCTCAATGCGGTGCAAATTGCAGAACACTTGGCCAAGGCTGATGATTGAGTGGGGGAGTCTGGGCAAAGTCTTCATCGGATTTGGGCTGTGCGTGGTGTTGGTCGGTCTGCTGCTACTGGCCGCAGATCGTGTTCCAGGAGTTGCTAATCTCCTGGGATGGTTTGGGAGGCTGCCCGGCGACATCTCTATTCGACGAGACAACTTCAGCTTCTCGTTTCCCCTCGCAACCAGCCTGCTTATCAGCGTCATCATGAGTCTGGTATTCTATTTGATAACATGGATCGTTCGCCGATGAAGCAACTGAGGGGTGGAGTGTGCCGTACCATTGTGGCGGGAGCCTGCCTTCTCAGCCTGTCTTCGGGAGTTGAGGCGGCGCAGTCGATTCGGGTCCTGCTGTCGGCCGATGTGTCTCAGCTCAACGTCCGTGCAGACCATCCGTTGTGGGTGACGGATGCAAAGGGCCGTGGTCAGGCTCTGCGCGCGCCGGTCCAGGTCGCAACCGCTGGAACGGGGTTTCTGCTGAACGGCATCCGCATGCAGACGGAGCAGTTGACGCTGCATGGCGGAGAGCAAGGGCTTACGCTGACGTTTCCACGGCCCGCTCGGATGTCCACCGGAGCGGCAGTGTCATCGAACGACTCCGGCAAGGAAATCTCGGTGAGTGGTCTTGTCCATCTCGTGCGAAGAGGCAAGGGGTTCTTGGTCATTAATCGGGTGGATCTTGAAGAGTACGTCAAAGGTGTGGTTCCCGCCGAGGTCAGTTCGACCTGGCACCAGGAGATGTTGAAAGCGCAGGCAGTCGCGGCCAGGACCTATGCGCTCTATCAGCAGATGTTGGGAGCCACGCGGGAATACGACGTGGCGGCGACAGTGCAAGATCAAGTCTATCGCGGGAAGCAGGGGATTGATGCCGGGATCCTGCGTGCGGTTGAAGATACCCGCGGGTTGGTCGTGACCTATCAGGATGCGCCGATCTACGCAGCGTTCTCATCGACGGCCGCCGGGTTGACGGAAGATGCCATGACTGTGTGGTTGAAAGACTATCCCTATCTCAAGGGCGTGGAGTGCCCCTTCGATCTTATGTCGCCCTACTATCAATGGAAGTCCTCCTTCAAAATTGACACTCTCGAGCAGAATTTGCGACAGCAGGGCTACTCCGTTGGGACGATCGCCACAATGACGGCCTTGTCGTTCAGCCGTGGGGGCCGAGTCGCGACGCTGCGCATTCTCCATTCTGGTGGAGAATTGGTTCTTCGAGGAGAAGAGTTGCGGAAAGCGGTCGGGTACACCATCATCCCCAGCACGCAGTTTGCCATCGAATCGATCGGCCGCGATGTGGTGCTTTCCGGCTACGGCGCGGGCCACGCTGTCGGCATGTGTCAGTGGGGCGCGAAAGAACTGGCTGAGTTGGGCTATCCCTTCTCCACGATTCTTCGGTATTATTATCCGGGCACCGAACTGCAGAATATGACGCTGATAAAACCGCCGACCCCTCCGTCTTCCTGATGCAGCTCTCCGAATTCGATTTTCCGTTCGATCCCTCGTTGATTGCCGCTCACCCGATTCTCCCACGCGATCACGCCAGGCTGCTCGTTCTGCAGCCTCTCGATCGTTCCCTCGCCCATCGCCGCGTCGACGAGTTGCCTGATCTTCTTCATCCTGGCGATCTCCTCGTGGTCAATAATACGAAGGTGCTGGCTGCGCGTGTACTCGGACGGAAGCACCCTTCCGGTGCGGAGGTCGAAATCCTTTTTGTGAAGGATCTTGGCGACGCGATCTGGGAAGTGTTGATTAAAGGAACGTTTCAGCCTGGACAGATTATTGAGATGGGCGCAAAGGCTTCTGCTGTGGTGGTTGAGCGTGGCGCGACGAGAACGACGGTTCGGGTTGAGAGTCCTATTCTGTTGTCTGAATGGCTGCGGCAATATGGTCGAATGCCACTTCCGCCTTACTTGAAACGTGCACCGACAGACCAGGATCGAGAATGGTACCAAACCCTGTTCGCGCAGCATGAGGGTGCCATTGCGGCGCCGACAGCTGGGCTCCATTTCACGCCGGATTTGCTGGCACGGCTGCAACAGCGAGGGATCGGTTTCACGACCATCACACTGCATGTCGGTGTCGGGACCTTCAAACCAGTGACGGTCGATCAGATCGAAGACCATCGGATGGGCGCAGAATGGATCGAGGTCGGAGCAGAGGCGGTGCGTGCCATCGAGCAGGTGCGAGTGACAGGGAGACGAATTGTCGCTGTCGGGACCACAGTCGTACGCGCGCTCGAAACTGCGGCTCGCGCAGACGGCCACATTCGACCCTATCGGGGGGAGACCGATATGTTCATAACACCAGGTTTTCCGTTCAAAGTGGTCGAAGCCCTTCTCACGAATTTTCACTTGCCACGTACCACATTGCTGATGTTGGTCTCCGCATTGGCCGGGACCGAATTTCTCCGACAGGCCTATGCAGAGGCAGTTCGTGAGCGGTACCGCTTCTATAGCTATGGTGATGCGATGTTGGTCCTGTCGGCCACGAAGGAATAGGGTGGCATGGGGGCGGACTGGTTCGCGTTGTGGCGAACTGGCAGTTACAAGAGTTCGCGGTGAATCGTGATCGAGAGCGTGGATTTTAGCGATTCAGTGTAGGCTATCAGCGCGCGTTGCTGCTTTTGAAAGAGGACGTCCTGCATGGCACGGTCCTTCGCCACGGCGGCCTTTGCGGGATCTGATTCCGTTTGCCGTAGCGTGAGGGCTTGCGCCTCGGCAAGCTCGGCAGGGGTAAGGGCTACGGCATCGCGGATGATCATCCGGGCTTTGTTACTCAGCACTTCTTCCGCTTCCATCGCTTCGAATATTGCGGGTGTCAAATGATTAGCTGCCAGGAGCCGCTGGTACACCTCCGGGTCGAATGAGCCATTCTTTTGAAAGTCCGGGATCTGCATGATGACTTCACGTAGGTCGTCGTTAGCCACGGTGAGGCCCATGTTTTTTGCCGCGATGAGCCAGGTCCGATTGTCGATGAGTTGATCCACCACAAGTTGCTTGATCGTTTCGTCTTTGAATTCTCCAGGGACTTTGTCCTTATAGAAGCGATAGGTATTCTCATAGGCGCGTCGGAATTCATCGTGGGACACGGTGAGATTTCCGACTGAGGCGACGACGGCGCCTGGCTGTTCGCCGAACCCCCACCAGCCCATGGTGATGACGAAAGCGAGGGCGATGATCCCCATGATGGACTTGAGGAGCCATGGATAGCTATGGGACGATTCGCGCATCAATTTGAGCATGCCAACTCCTCGTACAATTCGTATGGACGGATTGTACGGAGGGATCTGTGCAAAGGCAAGAGCTGGACTTCCCAGGCTTTAACGGACACCTTTGGGGTGATCGTTAGAACAAGGGAGGACCAATGGGCAATCGGCGGAGATCGCAGGGTAACCGAGTAAAGTACGCGTTCATCAAGGCCCATCGTAACGAGTTTGATACGGCTGTCATGTGCCGGCTCCTCGACGTGTCGCGCAGTGGGTTCTATGAATGGTTGCGTAACCCTCTCTCCGATCGAGCGGTGGAGGATCAGCGGTTGCTCGGCCTGATTCGCGCGGCCTATGCGGCGAGCCACGGCGTCTACGGTGCCCCGCGTATTTTTCTCGATTTGCGAGAAGCGGGCGAGACCGGTAGCAAGCATCGTGTCGCTCGGATTATGAGGGCCAATAACATCAAAGCACTCCACGGCTACCGAACCCCCCGGTACACCAGAGGCCATACGTCACTGCTGACGCCCAATACGCTGCAACGAGAGTTTACCGTCCAACGACCGAACACAGCCTGGGTCACCGACATCACCTACGTGCGCACATGGGAAGGCTGGCTCTATCTCGCCGTCGTGATTGACCTCTACTCACGCCGCATTGTCGGCTGGTCAACAAAACCCACGATGGCCCGAGAACTTGTGCTGGATGCACTCCTCATGGCTGTGCGGCGGCGCAAGCCGAAGCACGCTCTGATTCATTCAGATCAAGGGTCGCAATTCGGCAGCGAGGCGTGGCGGCGCTTCTGCCATGCGCATCATCTTGAGCCCAGTATGAGCCGGTGGGGCAACTGCTGGGACAACGCGGTGGCCGAATCGTTTTTTAGCAGCTTGAAGAAGGAGCGAATCAAGAAGCGCATCTACAAGACTCGTGAGATCGCCACGGCCGAGATCGACGAGTACATCGAGATGTTCTACAATCGCAGCCGTCGACACAGTCATCTCAGCGGTGTCAGTCCGGAGGCGTTTGAAGCCGTGTCGAACCGGGCTTAACGGTGTGTCCGCAAAAGTCTGGGAAGTCCAAGCTGACCGTTCATCCTGGCTGCGATCTCACAATCGAGTAGAGTGATCTGTTCGTGAAGACGAAAAGTCACCCGCAATACCTGATCTGTCAGAGAATGGTCTTTATTTGTGCTAGGTAGTCTGATTTGCTATACTTTGCCACTAATTGTAAGGAGATCCCTTGGCGGAGGAGGTCAGCGGGGTTCATTCAATCGGTGCCGGGATCTACCCCAAGGCGCAGGTCCTGAACCGTGGCATTGCCAAGCTGATCGATCTGTTCATTGTCGCGGCAGCCGGACAAATGATCGTGCCGGTAGGTTTTCTTGGAGGATTGGCGTATATACTGATCGCTGATGGATTTGCCGGTGGGCGTAGCATTGGTAAGCGGTTGATCGGCCTCCAGACGGTGCTTCCGGAGCGGCGTGAGGCAGCAGGGTTTCGGGAGTCCATTATCCGCAATCTGCCCTTTGCGGTCGCTCAGTTAGTCTTCGCCGTCCCGTATGTGGGATGGCTTGTGTCGATAGCAATCATTGCCTTCGAAGCGGTATTGATTCTCGGGAACGAACAGGGTCGGCGTCTTGGTGACGATGTGGCCGGTACTCAGGTGTTGGATGCGGGTCGACTGGCGTTTCCTGACTGAGTGCGCCTCCAGAGTCTGAGGGGAAGGGAGAGCAATCGTGGGCTTTGGGAGTGATATCTTCGGATGGTTCTCAAACGACCTGGCCATTGACCTGGGGACGGCGTCGACGCTCGTGTATGTTCATGGGAAAGGGATCGTGCTCAACGAACCCTCGGTCGTGGCGGTTGAGAAAAAGTCCGGACGAGTGCTTGCGGTCGGCACGGAAGCAAAGAGAATGTTGGGCCGTACGCCGGGCAACATCATTGCGGTGCGGCCCATGAAAGAAGGCGTGATCGCTGATTTCGAAATGGCAGAGCAGATGTTGAAGCGATTCATTCAGAAAGCGCACAACCGCAGCGCATTTGTGCGTCCGCGCATCATCATCGGTGTGCCGTCGCGTATTACGCAGGTGGAGCAGCGGGCCGTTCGAGACTCGGCCGAATTAGCCGGCGCCCGAGAAGTGTATCTGATCGAAGAACCAGTGGCCGCAGCCATTGGCGCCGGTCTTCCGATCACCGAACCCTCCGGCAACATGGTGGTCGATATCGGCGGTGGCACGACCGATATCGCCGTCATTTCTCTCGGCGGAATCGTCTATAGCGAGTCCGTCAAGGTCGCGGGCGATCGCATGGACGATGCGATCATGAATTACATTAAGAAGAAGTATAATCTCCTCATCGGTGAACATATGGCGGAGCGGGTCAAGTTCGAAATTGGATCCGCCTATCCCTTTGAGGAACGCAAGACTATGATGATCAAGGGGCGTGACTTGATTTCAGGTATTCCCCGTACGTTGGTGGTGGATGACGCAGAAATCAGGGAAGCGCTGCAGGAACCGATCGGAACAATCGTCAACGCGATTAAAGTGGCACTGGAGAATACCCCGCCAGAGTTGGCGGGCGACATTATTGATCGTGGCGTTGTACTCACGGGCGGAGGATCTTTGCTGAAGGGCATGGATACGCGCTTTCGGGAGGAGACGAATCTGCCGATCATCACCGTGGATGATCCCCTGACCTCCGTAGTCTTGGGGGTCGGGAAAATCCTCGATGAGTTGGATCTGCTCGCCAAAGTGTCGGTGATGTCCCAGGCCAATACCTACCGATAAGGTTCCATCCCTAACTCCCTTATGTGGATGGCTCACTCTCGTTCTCCCTACGGTACCAGACGACTGGCGCTTGCCTTTTTTGCTCTCCTGCTGGTGGCTCTTTTTCTGCTTCCCAGTCAAATCCAAGGACTCTTGCAGTATTTGGATGGGCCGGTGGGACAGGTCGTGCGTATTCCGCTCGAAGCCATCGCTTCCATCGATGCGAGCATTGCTGATCGCTGGGAACAGTACGTGGCGTTGCAAGGGGTCCGGGAAGAAAACCAACAACTACGGAAAGAAATTGAGTGGTTGCGCGGGCAACATAGTCAGCTGCGTGAGTCCGCCGCCGCGGCAGATCGATTGAAGGCCTTGCTGCAGTTTAAGGAGCAGGCGCTCCCCACGATGGTAGCCGCTCAAGTCATCGGGCGTGATACCACGAACCGATATCGTGCCATCATCCTCAATAAGGGCGAGAGTGACGGGATCCAGCCGGACATGGGAGTGATCACGCCCGCTGGTGTCGTCGGGCGCGTCGTGAAAACGACAGGGGCGTCTTCGGTGGTGCTCTTGGTGACTGATCCGAACAACGCCATCGCCGGTCTCATTCAGCGGACGAGAGACGAAGGCATTGTGGAAGGGACTCAACCAGGGCTGGCCCAGATGAAGTATATTCCGTTGTTGTCGACGCTCCGAGACGGTGATCGGGTTGTGACCTCGGGCCTTGTTGGAGGTTTTCCCCGTGGGCTCATGATCGGTACGATCACCCACATCGATAAACAGGAAGGCGCCCTCTTTCAGTCCGCCGAACTCATGCCGGAAGTCGATGTCGATCGTGTGGAAGAAGTGTTGGTGATTCAGACGTCGTACGGACAGTCCACAAAAGCCGAAGCGGGCGCGGATCTACTCGGGAAGCCGTTACCATGAAGTTCCTTTTCTATCTGATCCTCGTGCTGCTGCTCGTCCCTCTGCAGACGACGCTGCTGCCACATCTGAGCGTGTGGAATATCAAGCCGGACTTGGGGCTTGTGGCCGCCGCGCTTGTCGGGCTTTTTGCCGGCGAACTGGAAGGCCTTCTCGTGGGGCTCGCGATCGGATGGGTCCTGAGTCTATTCTCAGCCGGCGAACTCTGGTTCAGTCTCCTCACGAACGGGGGTGTTGGGCTCTTGGCAGGATTCCTGGGGCGGCAGGTGTCGCAGGTAACGTCGATCTCACTGGGAGTGGGGCTGCTGCTGGTATCGTTGGCGAGCGGGCTGTTTGCCACGATGAATTTCGAGCATCTCGACGTGTCCCAGATGTGGTGGATGGTCGAGTCGATCGTCCTTCCGCAGGCGTGTTTAGACGGGGCGGTGGGGGCGGGGCTCTATTGGCTGCTCTCTCAACGGTTTCATGTCACCCGCCTGAGGACCGAATAGCAGGTCTGTGACGGGTGAGGCGGAATATTGATTGTGACCTATGGCAACAACTGGTCTGCACGATTCTGAACTTGGGGAACTCCAACGCCGATTGATCATTCTCCGCGTCGGCTTGTTGCTTGTCGTGGCGTTATTGGGTCTGCGGCTCTGGCACTTGCAGATTCGAGAGGGGCCCTATTACCGCGATCTCTCCGCGAACAATCGGACACGTTCCGTCATCATGGAGCCGGCTCGAGGGCTTATCTACGATCGCAACGGGGTGTTGTTGGCGAATAATGTGCCCAGCTTCACGCTCTACGTCTCACTCGAGGACGTCAAAGATCGCGACTTGCTCATCGATCAGCTCAGCAATCTCTTGGGGTTAGATGCTGCGCTCGTCAGGAACAAGCTCACGGCTCGCGGCAGTAAGCAATTGCCGCGTAAAGTAAAGGATCGCTTAACCCTTCGAGAAGCGACATTGGTCGAGTCGCACCGTCTGGACTTGCCCGGAGTGATGGTGCAAGTCGAATCGCAACGAAACTATCCTGGCGGGGTGACGGCCTCGCATCTGTTGGGCTATGTCGGGGAAGTGTCGCCCGAGCAGTTAGAGAAACCTGAATTTGCCGACCTCCACCAGGGTAGCATTGTCGGGCAATATGGCGTGGAGAAATTTTTTGATCAGCTTGTGCGTGGTCAGGCCGGGCAGAAAAGTATAGAAGTCGATGCGGTAGGTCATGAAAAACGAACCGTGGTTGTGGAGCAGGCCCATGCCGGGGACAATTTGTACCTCACGATCGATGCGCGGCTGCAAAAAGTGGCTGAAAAACTGTTGGGGGAGGAATCGGGCGCGATTGTCGCGCTTGATCCGAGGACAGGTGACGTGCTTGCCATGGCCAGCCGCCCTGGCTTCGATCCGAACATTCTCTCGCGGGAGCTCACACCGAAACAATGGGCCGAGATCGTGCAAGACGAGGGGCGCCCCTTGAACAATCGAGCCTCGCAAGGGCAGTACCCGCCCGGTTCGGTCTTCAAAGTGATGATGGCCGCTGCCGCGTTGGAAACCAAGACCGTGACGCCATCGACCTCCATCTACTGCAATGGAGGATATCAGTTCGGTCGCCGCCGGTATCGTGACTGGAAAGCCGGGGGGCATGGACCGGTGGATCTCCGGCACGCGCTCGTGCAATCGTGCGACGTCTATTTCTACACCGTCGGGCAGCGGATGGGGATCGAGACGATCGCCTCCTTTGCCCATCAGTTTGGGTTGGGAGAGGCAACGGGGATTGAGCTGCCGTCTGAACGGGTTGGGATCGTGCCTTCCGAGGCGTGGAAAAAAAAGGCCAAGAATGAGGCGTGGCTGCCGGGTGAAACGATCTCGGCATCAATTGGACAGGGCTATGTGAATGTGACCCCGTTGCAGATGGCGAGCTTGATCGGCACCGTCGCAAACGACGGCGTCACGTTCCGTCCTCGATTGGTCCAGGCAGTGATGGATCGAGCGACTGGAGAACTACAGCAAAGGCCCGCGGTTCCCAAGCGCACGTTGAATCTGAGGCCTGGGATCTTACCGCTGATTAAAGAGGCACTGGCCGGGGTGGTCAAAGAGGGGACGGGCACGCAGGCACAGTCGGCGCTGGTGACGATTGCCGGGAAGACCGGTACGGCCCAGACGCTATCATTGCGCATTGGTTCAGGGGAAGATATTCCGAAGAAGTTCCGCGATCATGCCTGGTTTGTCGCCTTCGCGCCGGTCGAAGCGCCTACCATCGCCGTTGCGGTGCTGGGTGAACATATGGGCCACGGGGGTTCAGCTTCGGCGCCCCTCGCCAAAGAGCTGATCGAGACCTATGTGAAATTGGATCTCTCCGCTCCTTCCAGTGTGACGGATGGTGCCGTTGCGCGGGAAGGAGATACCGGAGGACGAGGAATAAGATGATCGACCGGGTGATCAATAGCCGTGGTTTCGACAGTTTCGATTTCCGTTTTATCGGACTGATTTTTGTCATCCTGGGGGTCGGTGTCCTGTCGATTTATAGCGTGACACATGACCAAGGGGTCGCGTTCCCATTTTATGCCAAACAGATCGTGTGGATTGTGCTCGGCACGGTTGCGTTTCTGGTCATGTGGCTCTCGGACTATCATCGAATCGCACGGTTAGCGTATCCTGCCTATGCGATTATTTTAATCTTACTAGTCGTCGTGCTGTTTGAAGGCAGGAGCAGCCGAGGGGCGCAACGATGGATTCCGATGGGACCATTTGCCTTCCAGCCATCGGAATTCGCAAAGCTGATCCTCATTCTGACCTTGGCGCACTACTATTCGGAGGCGCCGCGGGTGGGTTGGCTCCAACGAGTGGTGCTCCCGGGGTTGTTGGTGCTGCCAGGGCTGCTCCTGATCTTGAAGCAGCCGGATCTCGGGAGCGGATTGAGCTTCTTGGCGGTCTATGCCGCGATGTTGTTGATGGTGGGTATGCGGTCGAAGGCATTGGGCGTTATCCTTCTATTTTCACTGATGCTGTTCCCCTTCGCATGGGAGATGATGTGGGGGTCATTGCATGATTATCAGCAGCAGCGCATTATGACCTTTGTCGATCCGGTCTACGATCCTGGAGGCAAGGGATACCATGCGCTCCAATCGCGGATTGCCATCGGAGCGGGAGAGTTAACGGGGAAGGGGCTCTACGGAGGGACGCAAAGCCAATTGAAGTTTTTGCCTGAGGGGCATACCGACTTTGTCTTTTCGGTGTTTGCGGAGGAATGGGGATTTCTCGGAGTGCTGGCTCTCTTGCTATTGTTTGTCGGGTTGATCTGGCTGTCGTTGGAAATTGTGGCGCGCGCGAAGGATCAGCTCGGAGCACTGCTGGCGGTCGGCATCCTCTGCATGTTGTGTTTTTGCGTTGTGATCAATATCGGCATGACGGTAGGGATGTTCCCCATCGTGGGAATTCCCCTCCCGCTCATGAGTTATGGCGGGAGTGCGACGATTATGACGATGGCGTCGCTGGGCCTGCTCTTGAATGTCAAACGCCGCCGATTGAGTTTTTTTTAGTGAGAGAGCGATCGCACGGTCTCGAGCAAATCGGGATTGAGGCAAGAGGTCTTATTTAATGGCGCAAACCGTCGGGCCGACGAACAGTCGAGTGGAGGCCGAAACCTGGGGATTCCCCGCGTTCATCCTGCACGTCGGTGCGACGGTTCTACTGAACGGAAGGAGTCGGTATGGGAATAGAAATTGCGATTACAGTCGCACGCGAAGAAACTCGCGTTGCGGTATTGGATGGCGGAGTCGTCACGGATCTCTTTGGGGATCGTGCGAAGCACAAGGACTTCGTCGGGAACATTTATAAAGGAAAGGTGGCGAAAGTGTTGCCTGGCATGCAGGCGGCATTTGTGGATATCGGTCTCGCCAAGGCGGCCTTCATGCACGTGTCGGATTTGTCGTTGGACTCCGAGCCGGGCGACACACTCGTCGATGTGGATGAGGACGACAAGGATGCCGATAAGGATGGGGATATGCTGGGCCCCCGGCGCCAAAGCTCCAAGCCGATTGAGCAGTTGCTGAGTGAAGGGCAAGAGCTGATGGTGCAAATCTCCAAAGGACCTATCGGCACGAAAGGCTCGCGGGTCACGACCTATGTGTCGCTCCCAGGTCGGTATCTCGTGTTCATGCCCAACGTGGAACATATCGGTGTGTCACGCCGTATCGCCCGTGACGAGGAGCGGGCCCGGCTCAAGGACATTATGAAGCGAGTGCGGCACCCAGGCTGCGGGTACATTGTCCGTACGGTGAGTGAAGGGGTCAAAGAAGATGAGTTGCGATCCGACGTCGACTTTTTGCACGTGCTCTGGCAGGACATCCTGGCGAAGCGTGAGCAGAAGGGGGCACCGGCATTGCTTCACGCCGACTTGAGCCTGAGTTTCCGCGTTGTGCGCGACCTCTTCGGGAAGAAAGTCGATCGGTTATGGATCGACTCGCGCGAGGAGTACCAGGCTGTTAGGGATTTCGTGCAGCGATTCTCGCCTGAGCAAACGTCACGCATTCATTTGTACGACAAAGATGAAAGTCTCTTCGATCATCTGGGAGTGGAACAGGAGATGGCGCGGGCCCTCAGCCGCAAAGTCTGGCTCAAGTCCGGCGGGCATCTCGTGATCGATCATACGGAAGCGATGACCGTTATCGATGTCAACACCGGACGGTTTGTGGGGAAGCGCGATCAGGAAGAGACCATTCTCCGGAACAATCTGGAGGCGGCGAAAGAAGTGGCTTATCAGATGAAGCTGCGCGGGATTGGCGGAATCATCATCGTCGATTTCATCGACATGGAGCGAGAGAAGAATCGTGACAAGGTGTACCACGCGTTACTCGATGCGATGTCAACCGACAAGGCCCGCACCAGAGTATCTAAAATCTCTGACCTGGGTCTGATCGAGATTTCTCGTGAACGGGTGAGAGAAGACCTTCTGCGTTCGCTTTCTGAGCCCTGTCACTATTGCGAAGGGCGTGGCTATACGAAGTCTCCGACCACGGTGGTCTATGAGATATTCCGCGATGTCCGTCGGATCGGCAGCAGTCCCGAGCCGCAGCGGATCGTCATCGGTGCCCATCCCTCGGTCGTTGGGCTGCTGCAAGATGAAGAGCGCCAAGGTCTTGAGGCTGTGGAGCGCGAGTGTGCTGCGAAAATCATCGTCATGCCGGACGAACACTTGCATCTGGAACAGTACGATCTAGCGGTACTCTAACAGGCTACGGGAAAACCATTTCAGTACAGCGGAACTTCGTTAATCTGCACGTCTGGGACAAAGCAGAACACCCTTCCAGGAGGCTCAAAATGGCTGTCCAACAAGGCCGCAGCTGGTTCAGTCCCCTCAGCGTACCCTTTAGGGTACGCTGAGGGGACTGAACGATGCGAGCACGCTGCTTGGTGAAAGGTGCGGCTTGGCGCACTGGGATGGGCGGGTGAGAACAGAGGCTTTTTCATCATCCTGCTGAGGATTTTGGTGTCCGAGCGACAAGACCTATGCAGCCGTTCATCCAGCCAGTAGGTGCGGATTCCTCCGGTAAGGTTGCAGCCCCTTCTTTGGGCCATCGTATGACACGGGCGGTGTTAGAGTCTTGGCTCCGCCTGCGAGCGATCGATGGAGTGGGGGATTTGACGGTTCTTCGGTTAGTTCGTGCCTGGCACTCTCCCGAGGCGGTCCTGCGTGCCTCTCGTGATGAGTTGATTGGGAGTGGATGCAGCCCGCAGTTGGCAGATGCGATACGACGCGGGCCTGAGAGCTCTGCCTGTCGGAACCTCGAGCGGGAACTCAATGCGATCGAGCGTGGGCGCATTGAAGTTCGGAGCGTGTTGGATCCTACCTATCCCACGCGACTGATGATGGTTGCGGACCCTCCGCCGCTCTTGTACATCACAGGCGCATTGACTGAACAGGATGATCTGGCGGTGGCCATTGTGGGTGCACGGCGTGCGACGGCAGCCGGACGTGCCATGACCGAAGAGTTGAGCCACGACTTGGCGGGAGCGGGCATGACGGTGGTGAGTGGACTTGCCCGAGGGGTTGATGCGGCGGCTCATCGAGGCGCGCTGGCCGCGCAGGGGCGCACCATTGCGGTGCTGGGTTGCGGGATCGATCAGACCTATCCGCCGGAACATGAGCGGTTACGCCGACAGATCGAGGAGCGGGGAGCGATTCTGTCAGAGGTGCCGATGGGTGCGCCACCCCACAGCCATCACTTTCCTCGACGGAATCGGATCATCAGCGGGTTGTCCTTGGGGGTGATTGTCACAGAGGCGGCTATCAGCAGCGGATCGTTGATTACCGCGAGACTGGCCGCTGAGCAGGGCCGAGAGGTCTTTGCGGTTCCGGGCTTTGTGAAGGAAACCACCAGTCGTGGGACGAACGCGCTGCTCAAAGAAGGTGCGGCTTTGATCGAGTGCGCGCAGGACGTCATCGACGCGGTCATGCCGCAATTGGAATCGGCGCTGCGCTTGCGCCTGCAACCTTCTCGAGAGAAGAACGAACGCGGCGATCAGTTGGGCAATGAAGAACAGATGGTGTATGATATCTTGTCGTATGACCCGCTCACAGCGGACGACGTGATTGTCACCACAGGGTTGTCGGTGTCCACCGTGATGGCCTCGCTCTTGTCCCTGGAGCTTCGACAGCGAGTCAGACAGCTGCCGGGACAACGCTACCTTCGGGCGTAATCGTCGAACAGTTGCACAGATGTGTATTATTTGATACGGATGAGAGGGGAAACCCTCGTAGCGAACCGGAGTCTTCATGGCCAAGGCACTCATTATTGTCGAGTCCCCGACGAAAGCACGCACCATCAGCAAGTATCTGGGGCGTGGTTATACCGTCATGGCCTCAGTCGGACATATTAAGGATCTTCCCACCAGCAAGCTTGGCGTTGACCTGGAACACGATTTCGAGCCGCAATATGTGACGATCAAGGGAAAATCAAAGGTCTTGGCGGAGATTAAGAAAAAGGCAGAAGAGGCTGACAAGGTGTTCCTTGCGCCGGACCCTGACCGAGAAGGCGAAGCCATCGCGTGGCACCTTGAGCAGGAACTGCTCGGCAAACCCAAATCCAAGTCCAAATCCAAGAAACAAACAGAGGGCAAGGTCTTCCGGGTGCTATTCAACGAAATCACGGAATCGGCCATCAAGCGCGCGCTGCAATCGCCTGGGCAGGTCGATATGAAGTTGGTGAATGCGCAGCAGGCCCGCCGGGTGCTTGACCGGATTGTCGGATACCAAGGCAGCCAATTACTCTGGACCAAGGTGCGTCGCGGACTCAGTATGGGCCGGGTCCAGTCCGTGGCGATGCGATTGATTTGCGAACGGGAGCAGGAACGAGAAGCGTTTCGCGCGGAAGAGTACTGGTCGATTGCGGTGATGCTGTCGGGGACCAACCCCCCTCCGTTCGAAGCCAAGCTGCACAGTATCAACGGGCAGGACGCATCGATTGCGATAGAGACCGATGCGCAGCGCATCGTTGATGCCATTCAAGGGAAAGAGTTTGTCGTTGACTCGATTGAGCGAAAAGAAAAGAGACGAAATCCTGTTGCACCCTTCATCACCAGCCGGCTCCAACAGGAGGCGGCGCGCAAGCTGCATTTCTCATCGAAGAAAACAATGACTCTGGCGCAGAAACTATACGAAGGGATAGAAATCGGGGCGGAAGGTCAGACCGGTCTCATTACCTATATGAGGACGGATTCCCCACGCATTTCGAACGAGGCGATGTCAGAAGCGCGTGTGGTGATCCAGGAACGGTTTGGCGCAGAATACTTGCCCGCCACGCCAAACGTGTACAAGACTCAGAAAGCGGCGCAAGAAGCACACGAGGCAATTCGTCCCACGTCAGCGGCACGCGACCCGGAGTCTATCAGACAGTACTTAGAGCCGGACGTCCATAAGCTGTACCAGTTGATCTGGAATCGATTTATCGCGTCGCAGATGGTTCCTGCGATCCTCGACGTGACGCGCGTGGAGTCGAGCCCCGTGAAGACAAACGAGAAATTTCTTTTCCGATCAACCGGCACCGTGGTGAAGTTTCCCGGTCATACGATTGTTTACATGGAGGGGATCGACAAGGAACTCTTCGCGCAGAAACAAAAGAGCGAGCAGGAGGTCGAGGATGAGGCCGAGCGTCAGCTGCCTCTGCTCAGCGAGGGAGAGCGGCTACGGCTTGTATCCCAGGAAGGACAGACGGTCCCCGGCGTGCTCTCGAAACAACACTTCACCCAGCCTCCGCCTCGGTATAACGAAGCCTTGCTGATCAAGGAATTGGAAGAAAAAGGCATCGGCCGTCCCTCCACTTACGCGAGTATCATTTCGACGATTCAAGATCGCAAATATGCCGAGAAGGTGGAGGGACGGTTCGCTCCCACCGAAACAGGGCGGACCGTGAACGATTTTCTGATGAAGGGATTTCCTGACCTGATCAACGTCGACTTCACCTCGCACATGGAAGAGGAGTTGGACGAGGTCGAAGAAGGCAACAAGCCGTGGGTGACGGCGGTGCGTGAGTTTTACGGGACTTTCGCGACGGACTTGGAGAAGGCGAAGACGATTCCTGGCCCCAAGGACACGGTAGAGCCACCGACGGATATTCCCTGCGAGAAGTGCGGCCGAATGATGGAGATTAAATGGGGACGTAACGGCAAGTTTCTCGCCTGTCCTGCGTACAAGGAGAAGCCTCCCTGCAAGAACACACAGAACTTTGAGAAGCTCGAGGATGGTACCATTAAAATTGTTCCGAAGATTGAGTTGACGACGGATGAGAAGTGCGAGAAATGCAGCAGTCCGATGGTGGTGAAGACCGGGCGGTTTGGAAAGTTCATCGCCTGTTCCGCCTATCCGGAGTGCAAGACCACCAAACCGCTCGCGCTGGGTGTGAAGTGCCCTCAGCCAGACTGTGGCGGCGATCTTGTCCAGAAGCGCACGAGAAAAGGACGTTCGTTCTTTGCTTGTAGTAAGTATCCGGCTTGTGAATATGCCCTGTGGGATCGTCCGATCAACAAGGCCTGCCCAACCTGCAGCGCCCCGTTTCTCATTGAAAAAGTCAGCAAGCAAGTTGGACGCAGCGTCCAATGCCGTAGCGAGGAGTGCGGCTACCGCGAAGCAGGTTAAACGGTTCCCTTCCTTACTTCCGGTTCCTTCTGCCTTCACCCTGTCAACTCAAACGAGTTCGGAGCAGATTCTCCGATGTTCGCGTCCAGTTTTCTGCGAGATTGAGAACCAGTGTCATCGACGAGAAGCATGCGGGCCTCACGAGACTCAACTGTGGAGTTGACGAATTGTGCCGCGGTGTTGATAATTAACACAAGTGGTCCGTGACACGAATGCGCCTTTTGCGCCAGGGCCTATCCACCAACTTGAGAAAGGGTGAAACCCATGAAAGCGAAAGAGGGCGTCGTCAACATCCTCAATAAGATCCTGACCGCAGATCTGACAGCAATCAACCAGTACTTTGTCCATGCCAAGATGTGTGAGAACTGGGGCTATGAACGACTCCATCACAAAGTGCGAGAGCGGAGCATCGCCGAGATGAAGGACGCCGATGAGCTCATCGGCCACATTCTCTATCTGGATGGTGTGCCGAACGTGCAACGCATGAATACGGTGCAGGTGGGAGAAACTGTTCTTGAGCAGTTGAAGTTGGATTTGAAAGCCGAACAAGAAATGCTCACCTTGCTAAACGACGGCGTGGTGCATTGCGCGAAGGTGACCGACTTCACCACGCGGCATATGTTCGAAGATATGGCGAAGGATGTCGATGCGCACATCGATTGGATCGAAACGCAGATGGAAACCATCAAGCAGGTCGGGTTGGAAAACTACCTGGCGGAGCAGATTAAGAAAGAGGGGGCGTAGGTGCCAGTCCTGTTCAGCATTACCCGACTCTCACGAGCATCGTCGACTCTGAGCCGCACGACAGAGCCTCTCAGAGTCTGATCACAGCATAGAAGGAAAGGGGTATCAGAGGAAGATTAGTCTCAGAAAGAATGTCTCTGACATCGAGTGCCTGCCATACCACGTCTGCTAGCTCACACATTTTCCCCGTGTTTTCCTGCCATCAGCGGCTGTTTCAAGACCCACATTTCGTAGAGAGGGATGACCATCATGATGAGAAAACCGATCGTCATGAGTGTATCGCCCGTCAGCATGGTTAAGACGAATAGGGGAGAGACGTAGCTGATAAGCCAGGGAGACACCAGATCCAACATCACCCCACCGAATGAGATCCAGGTCGTGATGACTTTCAGTCGATCGCCGATGTTGGTGAGGTAGAGCACATGCACGAGAATCATGAACACGACCGGCATCGTAAAGAGGTGGAAGTGGGTGATTTCAGCCAGCTCTCTGAACGACATCGGTTCGCCGAATGTGGCATCCGATCCCCGGTAGTGATTGGCGATTCCTTGTGGCGACAGCCCTGTCATGCTGTGGGCCCAGAAGAAGGAAAAGGTAAAGCCAACCAGCATTAAGAGGAGAAAAAAGGTGTAGACGAGCCGGATGTGCCGATCTGAGTCGCGGAGACGGAAGCGGGTGTTGAAGTTACGCATGGTTGAGAAGGTCGTCTGATCCTGTTAGTTTCCGAAGATGGAGCCGAAGATCCCCTGCTCAGATTTCTTTGTGGCCACAGTATCGCTCCCGAACCCCGCAGGTTTTAAATAGAATTCATCGACGAGGACGAGGGCTCGCTTGATCCCGGCACTAATAGAGCGAACCGACATGGTGGCGCCACTGATATTGATGATGTCCTTGTTGATGCGGATCGGGTCCAAAACGGTTTTGCCCTCGTATTGAGCATTGAAACGCTTCCGTCTGACTTCGCTGCCACGGGCCTCACGAAAAACCAGGAGTTCGATGTTGGAGACTCGACCGCGATTGTCGACGCCGACCATATACGTCATCGGCTTGTGTTTGCCGATGGTGTTCTGCACGAGGGCGTAGCCATCGACCTGCGTGCCAGTCTCGCCGATGTAGATCTCAAAGGCATCTTCGGGGAATTTCCATCCAATACGTTCCTCAATCGCCGCTTTACTATCCGTGGAAACTCGCAAAAGATCTTTTTTGATGCGCTCGGATTTTGGAAACATCAGTTTGAGCGCCTCTTCCTCAGTGAGGAAGACTTCGGCCATCGACATTTCTTGTTCCGTCAGGTAGCGCTTGAGTTCGCTATCCCAGATGCGCTCGGCGGCGAACACGTCAGTGGCGAGTATCAAGCCAATCGACAGCAGCAGAGTTGTGTATCTCACGTGAGTGAACATCCATGCTCCTTTAATTTGCTGTCGAGGCGGCTTTGGACATCGCGCATAACTTCTTCAGAAGGGTCTGTCGAGGCCCAGCCAAAGAGGCGAGAGCCACCTCGGAATGCCCACCGTTGGCGCTCTTCTATAAAGCTGATCTTTGTCACGTCGTCGAGCCGTTTCACTGTAAGAGTGATACGAGACCGATCTTTGCTGTCCGCCACGTCACGTCGGAGGGCACCAAAGGTCCGTCCCGGCATCGTGATTTCCAGCCAGCCGGTCACGATCAGGCCTGTATCCTTATCTTTGGAGTTGATCGCGCGATCTTTTACTGCCTCAAGGGAGGCTTCCCAGGCATGGTCGTAGCTGCAGACGGCAAATCGTTGCTGCATGCCACTCATGGACGAGCAGGCAGTCAGGAGTGGTAGTATCAGCAAAAGACTGAGGTAGCGAAGATACATTCGTAACAGTCCTGCTTGTTTTCAGGTGCTTCCCGCCATGGCGGGAAGCACCTGACTGGTTATCTAGAAGTACGTCGCAGCTTGAACCAAGAACCCGTTTCCATTCAGCGGGTTGTTTGCGCCAGAGAAATCTCCGCCGTTCACCAGACCTTGGGCATTCTTTTGGGTGTTGAATTGCCAGTCGAATTTGAATACGGTGTCTTCGATCGGTCGGAAGTTCAACCCAAGCGTCAGCCGTTCCAGCTCCCTTCGATTCCCAACAGTATTCGACGCGATCCGAGTGCGGTCGTCGGTGTCTGTATCCACCTGTTCCCAGCGTACGACTGCAGTGAAGGTTGAGGCATCCGTGAAGTGGCTGGGCGCCCATTTTTTCAGGAATTCCGGCATGAAGTGATAGTTCCCTTGAATGTAGTAGCCTTGCATCCCTGCTGGCCCGATCCCGCTTCCCGCGACGCCGGTCGCATTGTTGTTGCTGATTCGAGACCAGGCAGACTCTCCAATGATTTCAAATGGGCCTCGCTGCAGAGTCCAGTCGAGCGCGAATATGCTGATGCGCCCGGTCCCGACTGCCCCCACCGACGGTTTATATGTACCATGAAAACCGGACCCTGCGACTTCGATGCCCAGCATCGGGCTGAAGGCGACGCGGCCCACAACGGCCTTGTTATCATCACGGTCCCGGGAGACGCTGCCGCGCGCGCTTCGCACTCCTGCATCGGTGATTCCGCCTGCGGTCTGGCTCATGCCGTTGACCGCGTAGACTTCATAGTCCAGCTTGGATTGGGAGGAAGGGTAAAGGCTGCCGTAAATGCCGGCACCCGCTTCGAACCAGGTGCTGGGGATGATGATCCTGGATACCATCGGTCGATCGACCAAGTCGTTCAACGGCGAGTCGTGCAGCAAGTTAAACTTGCCGACCGGCATCAGGAGGATGCCGGCGCGGAGGTTGATGGGCTCATTGACCAGGTAGTCTATTTGTGCGAATTCAACCGTCATTGAACCATCACCTTGGGCAGCATTAGTCCCACCTCGTTCGAACTCTAGCTCCGCTGCGAACTTCACGTGGTCGGTGATATCCGCATAGATAAAGGGAACCAATCGTTGCTGACCGAACGAGTGGCGGCTGGGGTTATCCAGGTTTTGGCGAGAGAGATTATTGTACATGACGTCGACGTAACCACCAACGATGGCTTTCGGCGCGCTCAAAAAAGGCTTGGCATAGATTAATTTTCCTGACCCTGTCGAGCCGAATCCCAGGGGGACACTCTCCTCTCCCTTTCGCTCGACTTTAATGTCGGCAATAGGCCCAGATGGAATGGGGTACTGGACGGCGTCCGGCTGCCCTTCTTTCTTTTCCATGGCTCGTTCCATGGGACTTTCGCGCCGCTCATATTCCTGCATTCGTTTGTTGACGGCTTCGTCGACCAATTTCTTTATGTCCTCCGGGGTCATGTCTTCAGCCAAAACCGAAGTAAACGGTAAAGCTGCAATCACGAGAGCCCCGAGGATTGACCTGATCTTCATCGGTATCCTCCGCGGTGAGTGAGATGGTTGTGGTCTGACTCGGGACTCAATGGTCTCTGGCCATCTTGAAGAAAAGAAGAGTCCGCGCAAAGGAACTGCGCGTCGATGCTTCGAGTGCCTCCTTTCGTGAAACGATTTATGATGCAACGGTGCCCCATCCTTCGATGGACGAGAAGGGGATGACCACAATGCGTTTGCAGCGCTTGCACTTGAGCTCCAACCCGTGCCGCTGCACCTTGGCGATCAGTTGACCGCACTCGCAGCGAGTCTCGCCGCTGTCGGCGGAGGTATTGTTAGGAGACGTCGTGCTAACCATTGTGCGAGGCTTATTCGTCCAAATGAAATTGAGAACGATTATTAATATCTCATTCGAAGGCAGATTGTCAAGTTGGGACGAAGGTGCGTATTTTCGTGTGGAAGCAGTGCACTAATCTTTAGGGTGTCCTATAATCCGTTGCCTGATTAGCAGAGAAAGAAAGCCCATGTATCCCAAACTGCCGGATCATTTATTTCATGTCCAGACGTGCCTCCTGGCGCTGCTGTGTAGTGTCTTCGTTGGATGTGTGGGGATCCCCACTGGTCAGGAATTGGCCGTTGTTACCAGGGCCCAGATGCAGATGGGCACGTTGGTTAAGATTACGGCGGTGGCACGGAGTGAGTCTGTCGCCCAAGCTGCGGCGACCGCCGGGTTTGCCGAGATCCGTCGTCTGGAAGAGCTCCTGAGTACCTGGATTCCAACGAGCGAGCTTTCTCGCGTGAATGCCGCGGCGGGGATCCTGCCGGTCCATGTGAGCCTCGAAACGTTGACGGTCGTCCAACGCGCGGTTCAGGCCGCGGAGATGACCGATGGAGGATTCAATATTGCCATTGGCCCAGCAGTAGATGCGTGGCGTGTGACCGAAGGCCAACGCATACCGACAGAAGCTGAGTTGGATGCTCTCCGTCCCTTGGTCGATCTGATGTCGGTACATGCCAACGTGCGGGAACAGACGATCTTTCTTGTGAAAACAGGGATGCGGATCGATGTGGGGGGAATCGGCAAGGGTTACGCAGCAGATCAAGCCGTCGAGGCGTTACGGAAAGCAGGCGCTGTTGCCGGAGTCGTGGCGCTGTCAGGGGATATCAAAACATTTGGTCGGTTGCCGGATGGGAAGATGTTTCCCGTCGGCGTTCAACATCCACGACAGGATGGAGCAGTGCTGGCATGGATTGATTTGCAGGACGAAGCTATTTCTACCGCGGGGGATTATGAACGGTTCTTCGAGCGGAATGGGGTCCGATATCATCATATTCTCGATCCGCGCACGCTCCAACCGGCGCGCAGCTGTCAGGCGGTCACGGTGATTGCCCGCGAAGGGGTCTGGGCCGATGGACTCGATACGGGCATCTTTGTGATGGGACCGGAGCGTGGGATGGAACTAGTCGAACAGCTGCCTGATGTCGAGGCCATTATTGTCGATGCGGGAGGTCGCCTGCTGGTGTCATCAGGCTTGAAGCAACGAATTCGCCTACCCTAGCTGGATACGTCCCGTTCCCGCTTCGGGCTAGCGGTCCAATCGATAGCTCATCGGTATCTTGATCGTCATGCGCGGCTGTCCCAATGGACGAGGTAAGTGGAACGGGGCTGCTTGCCGCATGGTTTCAACAGCTGCCTTGTCGAGACCTGGGTGCCCAGAACTCTGAAAGACTTCCACCTCGCCGATGCTCCCGTCCTCGTTGATCACGGCTTTCACCACGACTTTTCCCTCGGCTCGATCCACCCGAGCTGAGGGGGGGTAACGTTTCATTTCTTCCACACGACGTAAAATCGCTTCAGAGAGCCACCCGTAGTCGCGCGTAGTCGGTGCTTCCGATTGTGCCGGGGAGATGGCTGCCATCTGCGTTGGTGCCGGAGCCTGGTCAGATTGTGCGGCTTGTCCGAGGATTGCGGATGGCGCGCTCGATGGTACCGTCTGGGTGCCAGATTCTGCAGAGTCTTCCATCCGTGCTTCGGCCGGTTTCACTATGGATGTGGCCTCGGCGACCAACGGTTCCATAGTCTCATGTCTGCTTGGCCTGGCTGGTTGTGTTGTGTGAGCCGCTGATTGTGAGGGAGGCGTTGGTTGCGGTGGGGGAGGTTTAGTCACCACCTGAGTGACGGTTCGCTGAGAAATCGCTGGAGCAGTCTGCTGCACATGGGGAGAGGGAACTGAGGTCGTCGATGGAGCTGGCGAGGCTGGAACCTGGTTCGAGGGTGATGTCGTTGGTTTCACTGGCAGCGTCGTCGACACCATGGCGACGTTCCACTTGAACGGTTCGCTCTGCGGCACGAGTTGGATCTGCTTCACGAGCAGAATCGCTGCGAAAGCCACTGTGCCATGCAAGAGGACGGAGACGAGCCAGCCCTGGACGTGCGCGTCCTTCTGGCCTCCGGCGCGAGGTGGGTCAGGAGTGATCACAGTCGAATGACCTCCAGGCTGACTTGTAGAAACCCCAACTCACGGACTTCATCCACCAAGGACACGAATCGTTCGAGCAAGGTGACTTTATCCGCCCGCACGATGACCGCAGACCCTCGTGGTTCCGCCGTCAGGGCACCCTGGAGGCCTCCTTCGGGAATGGCACGGTCGTTGAGAAAAAGTGCGCCATCGGCAGTCAGGGTGATCACGATGGGCGCTTCCTTGCGATCCCCGACTTCTTTCGCTTTTGCCAGATTGACGGGAATCTGTCCGCTGCTGATAAAGGTGGCGGTGGTCAGTACGATGACCAACAGTACCAACATGACGTCCACGAGGGGGATGACGTTGATCTGGTCAATGTCTCGTTGCATGGTGTTCCTTATGTAGGGCGAGGATCTCGGCCACTTTTCGTCGGAGCACATTATTCATGACGACGCAGGGAATCGCGACCAGCAGCCCGACCGCTGTGGCTTTCAGCGCAAGGCTGAGCCCGATCATGATGGCATTGACGGCCATGGTGCCGGAGGTGCCCATCGTATGGAATGTGAGCATGATACCAAACACGGTGCCCAGCAAGCCAATATATGGAGCGTTCGCGGCTACCGTACCAATGATCACCAGGCGTTTTGTCAGAGCCATTTCCAATCCCAGGCTGTTGGGGTACTGGGCGAGATCAACACGGCGGTAAAAGAGCCACCGTTCCACCGCGATGGCTACTGTCCAGACGCTGAGCGCCAATAGAAGTCCGATGATTCCGTAATCGACCACGTTTTGTAACGCGTTCATAGACGAGGCCTCACTTTCTCTGAGTGATTCACGGATCGGTGGGGCAGGGAACCGTCGTGAGGGTCTATCAATGCCAGATCGAGAAAAAGCCTGTCAATGCTCTCGTGCGATTGGTCGAACCGCCGGGGACGCCTGTTCGGTGGAATCGTCTCGCCGAAAGAGCACGGTATGGGTCGCCAAGACACGGAGTTCCACCGTCGTGCCGGCCTGATAGACGCTCGTGGAGCCTTGGCTGCTATGGACGATTTGACCGGAGGGGAGGCTGACCGTGTACAGATTCTCCGAACCGTGGAATTGGCGCGAGAGAACGCGCGACCGGGCGCCTTCCGTAGGGACGAGGTGAATGTCGTCCGGCCGAATCATGACGACCACGGCGGTGCCGTCCTTACACTCAATCGTGTCGGGAAACTCTCCCAGTTCTGTGTGAACCATGCCCTGGGACACGGTTCCAGGAATGAAGTCCGCCTGACCGACAAAGTCGGCCACGAAGGGTGTGGCCGGCATGTGGTACATCATTTCCGGCGTATCGAATTGCTCCAAACGGCCCTGGTTGAGGACGGCGATCCGATCGGCCATGGCAAACGCTTCGTCATGGTCGTGTGTCACGAGCACGGTCGTCGTCTTTGTCCGGCGTAACAGGTCGTGTAATTCGTGGCGCATGCGTCCAGCCATGTCAGGGTCCAAATTACTAAACGGCTCGTCGAGCAGCAGCACAACGGGGTTCTGGACGAGGGCGCGAGCCAGCGCGACCCGCTGTTGCTGGCCGCCTGATAATTCATGGGGATACCGCCGCTCGAATCCCTCCAACCCTGTGAGACGCAGCATCTCCTGGACCCGCGCGGCGCGCTCACTCCGAGCGAGTTGCTGGAGCCCGAAGGCGATGTTGTCTTGAACACGCAAGTGGGGAAACAGCGCATATTCTTGAAAGACCATACCGACGTGCCGGTTTTCTGTAGGCACCATCATGTCCGGGGACGACACAAGGTTGCCTGACAAGAAAATCTGGCCGGAGTGAACCGGTTCAAATCCGGCGATCGCCCGCAGAATCGTCGTCTTCCCGCAGCCTGAGGGGCCGAGCAGGCAGAGAATCTCCCCTTCCCTGGCGGCGAACGAAATTTCCTGGACCGCCGGACGGCTGGTTTCGTAGGCGCAGGAAACATAACGCAGTTCCAAGACCGAGGAGGACGGTGTAAAGAGGTTGCCTTGGAATGTACCTCCTCCGGATGGACGTTGCGCAGTGGAATGGTCTGAGATCACGGAGTCACGATCCTTCCTCTAACGGGACGAAGAGAAACTATTTCGGCGCAACAAACTTCGGTTGCCAACACGTTTTGCATAAGAAGAGACCGCTCCTGCAGGATGCTCAAAAAATACGTCCAGCAAGGCCGCAGCGAGTGAAGACCTGAGGCGTACCCTCTGGGGTACGTTGAAGGTCTGAACGATGCGAGAACGACGCTGGTGGACTTTTTCAGCATCCTGCTACGCTGCGCGCCAATCTTTCGAGACCAACAAGGCCAATGCCGGGAGACTCAGTACGACAATGAGGAGCGCGGAGGGAGCGGCGAGTTGAAAATACTCCTCGCTCGCTTCCATCCAGACGCGAATGGCCAGGGTGTCGAATCCTACCGGTCGCAGCAAGAGCGTCGCAGGTAATTCCTTCATTGTTTGCAGGAAGATCAAGACCCAGGCGACAACAAACCCGTTCCGAACGAGTGGCAGCGTCACCCGGCGCCAGGTATCACGCATTCCAAGGCCAAGCGTGCGCGCGACCTCTTCCAGATTCGGCGAAATGTGCTGGAGCGCCGGCTCCAGCGACTGGAGCCCGGCCGGGAGAAAGTGGATCACGTAGGCCACGATGAGGATCAGCACCGAGCCATAGAACACCGGAGCCAGTTTGGTAAAGAGGACGAGGACGGCCAGTGCCGCCACCGGTCCTGGGAGCACATAGCCGGCGTAGGCTGCTTGCAGGCAGCCCAGGTTCAGCATGGTCGGGCGGCGGCTGGCGAGGTAGGCGATCGGTAAGCCGATCAACACACCGCCGGTGGCGGCACTGGCGGCCAGGATGGCGCTGTTCCAGACGAAACCGAAGAACCGGTTGTCGAGTATCGCTTGTGCTTCGGGCGACAGGCTCCATTGAATCAATAGCGAGGCTGGGAGTGCGAAGGCCGCGCCGACGATCAGCCCGAGGTAGCCGGTGACGGCAAGGGTGCCGAGCCATCCATAGCATTGCCGTTGCGGAGCCCGGTAGCGGCCGGTGGTTTGATAAAACCGGCTCCGTTGTCGGAACCACCGTTCTGTGATCAGGAAAATCAGCGCGAGCGCGACAAGCAAGAGGCTCAAGATGCTCGCGGCGGTATTGTCAGAACGTCCGGTCATCTGCTGGAACACGGCATAGGTGAGCGTCTGATAGCGAAGCAATGAAACCGCACCGAAGTCCGACACGACGTACAGGATGACGAGCGCGACTCCGGCGGCAATCGAGGGGCGCATCAGCGGCAGCGTCACGCGCCAGAGGGTCGAGAGACGGGAGACGCCGCTAGCCCGTGCCACCTCTTCGAACGACACGTTCATGCTGAGAAGGGCACTTCGGCTCAGGAGATAGACGAAGGGAAACGTATCCAACGCCATGACGAGCGTCGCACCTGCATAACTATGGGGAGAAAAGATTCTGGCCTGGGGACCGGCTATCAGTTGCCAGAGATGCTCGACGGGGCCGCCGAATCCCAATAGGTAGGAGTAGACATAGGCCAGCACATACGTCGGCATCGCCAACGGAAGAACCAAGGCGCCTTCCCACAGCCTGCGACCGGGAAATTCCACGCGTGTGACCAGCCAGGCGGTCGAGACGCCCAAGACCAGCGTGATGACCGCCACGCTGGCAGCCAGCGAGATAGTGTTGAATAGCAGCTCGGGAATGCGGGTTGCCCACAAGCGGCCCCAGATGACCGGGTCGGCCGAGAGGGCTTGCGCGGTGACATAGCCGAGCGGCAGCAGGATAATTCCGGCAGTCGCCAAGACGGCGAGTTGCAGCGGTGAAGCAAGTTGTTGGCGAATCGTGCTCACGGTGGGTTTCTTCGAACTACCGGAGACCCACTTGTTCGATCAGGGTGAGAGTCGGTTCGCGCAGTTCCGCCAGCTTGGCGAGGGGGACCAGCGCCGCGCGGAAACTTTTTCGCTCCACGAGCGCGGGGTCCGCCTTCACGTCCGGGTGGAGGGGGTACTCCTTGTCGAGATCCGCGAACAATTTCTGTCCCGCTTGGGCGACCAGGAATTCCACGAGCAACTTCGCGCTATCCAAATGTTTGGTCGACTTGACGATACCGACACCGGCAACGTTCATGATCGCCCCCATGCCGCCCTCTTGCTGATCCGGCATCAACACGGCGATCGGTGCTTCTGGCTGAGCAGCCAAATGACGGTACACGTAGTAGTGATTCACGATACCCAGCGCGATTTGCCCCTTGGCGACGGCATCCACGATCTGCGAGCTTTTCTGGTAGACCTGGGTGTCCGCGTTGGTCTTGAGGCCTTGCAGGAATTGTCTGGTTTTCTCCTCGCCATAGGTAGCGAGTATGACCGACACGCCGGCTTGTAAATACTCACTGCCTGAATTTGGAATCGCAATTTTATCTTTCCATTTCGGATCGGCGAGGTTGAGGAGCGACTTCACTTGGTCAGGCTGCACCATCGTGCTGTTGTACACGACGATCCAGAATCGTCCGGAGAGCCCCACCCAGGCATTATCCGGCGCGCGAAACTGCGCCGGAATAGCTCGTTCAATTTCTCGCATATTCAATGGGTGGAGGAGGCCGGCTGACCGGGCCAGTTCCAAGCTCCCGGCGTCGTTGGTGATCAGGAGATCTGCCGACGTGCGATCGCCTTCAGCCTTCAGCCGATTGACCAATTCCGTCGTACCGGATGACAACAGTTCGATTTGAATGCCGGTATTTGCGGTAAAGGCGTCGAGCACCGGCTTGATGAGGCGTTCAGAGCGCCCGGAGTAGATTGTGAGTTTGTCAGCGGCCGGGGCGGAGGGTACGAAGAACCCGGCGACGAGACCGGTGGCGAAGAGCAGAAAGAGACCTGAGAGGAACGTCCGGCGCCATGTGGGCAGGGAGTATTGAAATGCCATGAGTAGGTCCTTATGGAATTGAAATTGATAAACTGTCTCAAAATTATACTAAAAAAAATGTGGTTCGTCAATGACGGCAGCGAGAACAGAGGCCGTAGAGTTCAAGTCGGTGGGTCTTGATGGTAAATCCGTTCTGGGTGGCCACTTCTTCCTGGAGCCGCTCAATTTCCTCGTTTTCAAATTCCACGATCTTTTCGCAGCCGGTACAGATGAGGTGATCGTGGTGGCCCTTGTGCGAGACATTGTCGTATTTCGTCTGAGAGCCGAAATGCCGGGCTTGAGCGAGGCCGGCATCGCAGAACAGATTGAGCGTCCGGTAGATGGTCGCAAGTCCCAGATGAGGATCGGCCTTCGCCAGCTGGTGATACATGGCTTCCGCGGTAATGTGCTCTTGCCGGAGGAAAGCGTTCAGAATCAATTCACGTTGGCGGGTGAGCTTGAGCTGGTGCTTGCCCAAGTGCTCCTTTAGGGCCTCCATCTCCTTCACATGCTTTTTTGCCATGACGGGCCTCCGATGGGGTCACATTAAAGACGAAACTGCCTAGCTGGTCAAGGGGTGCCTTGCGCGAGCGACACAGAGGGAAGGAATTGACGAAGATCTCAGGCGTTGCCTATAGTGCGGTCTTCAAAAAGGCTGAAGGAACGAGCAACTATCGGCATGCGAAAACCCAATCAGATTACGGTCGACCGGGCCCTCCTGCTCTATGTTCTGCATCGTGCGGAGTCCCATGGGCTGCTCAGCGATGTGAAGCTGCAGCAGCTGTGTTTTTTGTGCGAGCTGCAAATGTTCGGCAAGGGTTTAAAGGGCTTTCATTTTGAGTTTTTCCGGTTTGCCTATGGGGCATTCAGTAAGGACCTCGATAACGATCTGATGTCGCTGCGCCGGAAAGAACGGGTGGAGAACTTCACGCTGTCCGACCAGGCAGAGGAAGAGGTTATTCCGTTGCTGGAGAAGGGTATTGAGGGGGTTGAGACGAACGAGAAGATCGCGGAGATTCTGAAGGCGGTGGTGACGGTCTATGGGCCTCAAGATAGCGGATCGATCACCCAATCGGTCGAGTCAGTTGAATTGAGTACTCCTCAGCAACCCGAGTTCAAGATCCCGATTCGCGACATTGTCTTTCACACGACACTTTTAGTGCCGTCTCGCATTGAGGTGCAGGAGGAGTTCACGTTATCCGCCGCGAGCTTGGCCAGGCTCAATCAGGCGATGGGATACTAACTCGGGCCGCTGGCCTGAGAGTTCTGAGTCCTGAGTTCTGAGTTGTAGCCATGACTCTCGATTCGCTACTCAGAACTCAGAACAACTCCCCCTCTAGAGCTTGTAGAGCTCGCCGTATTTCCGCTCCACATAGGACAAGAACGGTTCAGGGTCGAGGCTCTTTCCCGTCACTCGTTGGGCGAGGTGATCCGGCGTGAACATCCTGCCCCAGCGATGAATCTTTTGTCCGAGCCAACGTTGAAGTACCATCAGTTGTCCTGCCGCAATTTCGTCCTCCATGTGAGGGATCTCCAGTTTGGCCTGCTCATAGAATTGAACGGAGTAGAGATTCCCGAGCGTGTACGTCGGGAAATAGCCGAAGGCGCCGAACGACCAGTGGACGTCTTGCAGCACGCCTTCTGCATCGTTCGAGGGGACGATGCCCAGGTACTCCTCCATTTTCAGGTTCCAGATCCCCGGCAAGTCCTCCGGGCGCGTCCGGCCTTCGATGAGGTCCTGCTCGATTTCGAATCGCAGCATGATGTGGAGATTGTAGGTGAGCTCATCGGCCTCGACCCGAATCAGCGACGGTTTCACGCGATTGATGGCCGCGTAGAATTGTTCCCCATCGAGGCCTCGCAATTGATGGTGAAAGGTTTGCTGCAGCATGGGGTAAAAGAAGCGCCAGAATGCGCGCGAGCGGCCCACGCAGTTTTCCCACATGCGCGATTGACTTTCATGAATGCCGAGTGAGACTGCATCGCAAAGCGGCGTGCCGAAGTAGCGGGGATCCAGCCCCTGCTCGTACAACCCATGGCCGCCTTCGTGGATACAACTGAACAGGCAGGATTGGAGATCGTGCTCATGCACACGTGTCGTGACGCGGACATCCGTCGGATGGAATGACGTCGTGAAGGGGTGTGCTGACAGGTCGAGGCGGCCCCGTTCGAAGTCATACCCCATGGCGATCAAGATCATCCGGCCAAACTCCAGTTGCCGCGCCTGATTGAAGGGGTGAAATAAAATCGAATCGTCGACCTGAACTGAACTCTGCTGAATTTTTTTGAGCAGCGGCACGAGACGCCCCTTGATCTGCGCGAACAACGGGCGCAATGCCGCGATGGTGGAGCCAGGCTCGTACACATCGAGTAACGCATTGTATGGCGAGTCTCGGTAGCCGAGGTACTCGGCCTCCTTTCGCTTGAGCGACAAAACCGTGCGGAGATTTGGAAGAAATTGCGAGAAGGCCCGATGTTCTTTCGCCTCGGCCCACACTTGCTGTGCCAGCGAACATTCCCGGCTGAGCGTCATGACAAAATCTGAGGGCAGTTTCTTCGCGCGGCTATAGTCACGCCATATTTCACGGAGCAACGATCGAGTGGGCTCGTCCCAAGCATCTCCGGGGCTGTCACGAGTCTCACCGGTCTCGGGATCGACCCAGGTGGCGAGCAATCGTTCAATGTCCGGCGAGATGAGCTTCTGGTGTGCGATGCCCTGGAGTGTTGAAATCTGCTCGGCGCGGGCTGCGCCCCCGCCGGCCGGCATGTGGGTTTCTTGATCCCACGAGAGGAGTGAGGCTGCGCTGTTAATGCGTTGGATCTCCAAGAGTCTGGTCGTCAAGTCGTCCACAGTCTTCAGGGTCTTCACAGTAGGGTGTCTCCTCCAGGAACTGTCATGCTATGATTGTGCTGATCTGCCGCCCGTCGTGTAGTGTACGCAACGAACCATCCGTATTCAAACCAATGGGCGCTCAGCGCGATGACTAGACTCATATCTGCTGACATCGAGGCCTATGCCCAGGCCCACTCTATGCCGGAGTCGGACCTCTGTCGAGCGTTGCGGGAAGAAACCCGGCGGCGAATGGAGTCTCCCCAGATGATCGTCGGACCGCTCGAAGGGGCCTTTCTGAAGATGATGACACTGCTGGTGCAGGCAGCCAGCGTGTTGGAGATCGGCATGTTTACCGGTTACAGCGCGCTCTGTTTTGCGGAAACCTTACCGGTGGATGGGACAGTGCTTACCTGCGAAGTCGATGAGGAGTCAGCCGCTCTCGCACGCCTGTATTTCGCGCGATCACCAGTCGGTAAGAAGATCGAGGTCCGCATGGGGCCGGCGCTCGATACGATGAGGCACCTCAAGGGACCGTTCGATCTGATCTTTATCGACGCCGACAAAGTCAACTATGTGAATTACTACCGGCGGGCGCTTGATCTTGTGTCGCCACGTGGACTGATTCTCATCGATAATGTCCTGTGGGACGGAGATGTGCTGAAGCAACCGGCGCCGGATGAGAAGACGGCGGCCATTCAAGAACTGAATCGAGTGGTCGCAACTGACCTGCGTGTCACCGCGGTGCTCGTGACAGTCAGGGATGGGATTTTGGTGGTTAGGCCACGGTCATGAACTTTACCCGCTTTATTCATGAGCGCTTCTGCTGCAATCGCTGATTTGCGGCTCTTGCGCGTGAAGCGCAGGACGGAAAGAGTGTGTCTGTATCGTCGCATGCGAGATACGAGATACGCTTCACGAGGAATGCGCTTTCGGGCGATTTCGCAACGAACCGTCATGAATAATGTGGGTTAAATTGCTCGATGCCCGTCAACAAGGACAGTAGCCACTGCCTATGACACCTCAGGCAAGCCGTCTGGCCCATGGTGCGATCATCGCTGCCGCTGTGCTGTGGGGTGGGTCGATCGTGGCCCAGAAGCTAGCCCTCAGTGGATTCTCTGTTGTTGAAGCCTCGGTCCTGCGGGACATCGGAGGGCTGGCGATCCTCTTGCTCACATGGTGGTGGCAGGAAGGCACCTTGGCCAAGCTGACCAAGGCAGATGTACGCATGCTGGGACTGCTTGGGCTTGGCGTGTTGGGCAACCACCTATTCATTCTCATGGGGCTCAACTATGTGAGCGGGGCCGTGGGCGGGGTGATCATCGGCTCGAGTCCGGTGGTGACTGCGCTGCTCTCGGCTGTGTTGATTCGCGACGTGCCGCTGCGCGTCGTGTGGGCGGGCGGTCTCTTGTCCTTCGCAGGGGTGGGGTTGGTCTCCGTGGCAGGGTTTCAGGCTGCGGGTGATCAGCCGCTGCTCGGCAGCCTGTTGGTCTTTCTCGGCGTGGTGAGCTGGGCCCTCTACAGTATCGGCAGCCGGAAGCTCATGGAGCGCCACTCGGCTTTGACCGTTAATTGGACGACCCTGCTCGTCGCCACCGTCCTCCAAGTTCCTCTCTTGTGGACAGATCGTAAAATGCTGGATGCGGGACTCGGGTCCGTGACGCTGGTGGACTGGATGGCGCTGGGGTATCTGGTCCTGTTTGCCACGGCCATCGCGCAACAGGCTTGGCTGTTCGGCGTGAAGGGCATTGGGCCCTCGCGTGCTTCCGTCCTTGGCAATCTGACTCCTGTGGCCGCCGTCGTCCTCTCTGCGGTGCTGCTGAAAGAACCAGTGGGCATGAGTGAAATCCTGGGCATCGTGCTGATCCTGGCCGGCGTCTGGGTTGTAGATTGGCAAACATCCCGTCTCACAACATAACAGGCTGCTGAAAAAGGAGGGAAAGGGTAGCCTGCTCGTCCTCCTGCTCGCGGAACGCGCACGCTCGGAAGGTGCTCGTTCGACGTGCGCAATCGAGGATCGACCAGGCCACCCTTTTGAGAGAGAGTACTAAACTGCTGCGGCCTTGCTTGGGATGGGCGCGTCCCTGGGCGGAGAGGCTGTTTTGGCAGACTCAGGGCGGGCTGGTGAAGTAGCCGCCAGGGTTGGGCGGGTGAGAAGTCTGGCCTTTTTGAGTAGCCTGCTTAGATCGAGTCCGTTCCGCCTTTCCTGCCCCCATTCTCCTCTCGCCCTGGTCTCCGTGATTGCAGTATGATAGGGCTTATTTTTCAGGTCGGGGGCCACGCATGCTGGAGCAACGCATCGAAGAAGTGAATAAAGCGAACCACGCGTTCTATGCCGCGTTTGGCAACCTAGATATCGGCGAGATGGATAATATTTGGGCGCACCAGGAATACGTGACCTGCATCCATCCCGGCTGGACGTTGCGGTCTGGCTGGCCGCTCGTGCGCGACTCCTGGGTCTTGATCTTCAACAATACCTTTTCGATGACGTTTGAGCTCACCGACGTGACGGTGCAGGTGGCGGGCGATATGGCCTGGGTCGTCTGCGTGGAGAACATCACCACCCATCAATCTGACGAACCGCAGCAGGCCAAAGTGTTAGCCACGAATCTTTTCGAGCGGATCGGGGATGAGTGGTTGTTGATACATCATCATGGATCGGCGGTGATGGGGTAGTGGCCTGGGGGTGTTTCCGTGCTCGCTGAGTGCGCACGCAAGAATGATTAAATAGTGAAATTATGGGCGGTGCTCCCTCAATGCGCGCAATCGAAACACACCCAGGCCTTAGCTCTTGGTGAAGGTGGAAGGAAAGATGTGCTCGGAGGGCGCGCGCAGGGGAGAGAGGGCAGGTATCATTCCATAGGGGGGTGGGAAGGAGTCTGTTGTTGGCGGATACGTTGCCCATGGATGCAAATCCCCGCAGCTATAAATGGAACTATGCCGATCCGTTGTTGTGGGTATCATTGACCAGGCTTCGAGCCGACACGAGTATCGCAGAGGAGGTTGCAGGCTCAGTTTGCGTATTATGCTGCCCACGTATACTCAATAGTTAGCAGTCACAACGAGCGATGCGATGGCGACTCTTAGGACTGACACAGAAATTGCGACATCAATTCTGAATGCATGTGTCGAAGATGCGCGAAGGATGCTTTCCTCCCAAACTTCCATGCTCGAAGGTAAGACCTACGACTTCATGCCAGGATTTGAGGAAATGACAACCCATCTCTACTTGGCTGGGGTCATGTGGCGTATTGGTGAACAGTTTGATCTTCCAACTACTGCCAAGGAACGAGGGTTTGTATCTTTGCTTCCCATACTTTCCAGCAGCGGGATGAGCGCAGAAAAAGCTCAGCGACGCATTGCAGAACTCTACCAGACCGCAGGCGGTTCCAGCGATAAGATTCATCCGGTAGTATCCGTCGGCTACAATGCCGTAGAAGGTGATGGCTCACTGGCGAGACTGTTCGACCAATTCCGAGCCGACCCGAAGATCTCGGGGGCTCCCTTCCGACTTCTGGATCGGGCCAAGCCAATTGCCGCCGTTCTGGGTATAGCCTCCTTTGCCATCTCGGTGCTAGTTGGAATGGGGTGGGTGGTATCGCTTGGTGTCGGTTTAGTCATTGCAGTATCTGTTTGGTGTCGGTTTAGTCATTGCAGTATCTGTTTGGTGTCGGTTTAGTCATTGCAGTATCTGTAATGGCGATCGCGTTGGCGATCTACCATCAGATGGTCGGAACGTGGTCGTCGCCGAAGTGTTGAAGGAGGGGCTGTGATTGCAAACAACGCGGTCGCGCGGACTGTGAATCGTCGTTGCTGCGTCAAGGGCTTGTGCCCGGCCGCTCAACTCGGTAGTTAGGCTCCGAACGCAATGTATGCGGCGCCACTCTGGATTGTCGACAACGTCTCAGAAAATCGGCGTAGGTCGCTGGCTGAGCCGTTTGAGTTCAACACGCTTATACAGCGCATGCGGTCCGAAGTGAGGAACGTGTGCTACAAGAAAGACAAAGGGTCACACGAAGCCAAGGGTTCGTGGCGTCCGATCATCTGGTTCGACGTCGAGGATGAGACGTTTGATCACTTCTTAAATAGTCCATATGGCTACCGTGGTCAGTTCTTGATTGACGCAGCTGCCGGGTATGAGGCGAACAACCGGGTACTCGCCGCTCTGGCTACTGTCTTGGTCCAGGGGGCCGCGTTGAAACCGTCCCTCGCAGAGGACGTTCAGCGGTTGCTTATTTCACCACTCGCGAAGATCTGGATCGAAGAAGATCAACACATTCCGGGAACGCCCGAACTGATCATCCAAGTCGTGGTGCCGGAATGGGTGGCTGCTGCCACTGCTGTCCACGAAAGACTGGCTCGAAAGGACCCTACGCTTACAACCAAAGAAGTCGATCGCATCTACGGTGTTAGGTCACCTGCTGGTTCTACTCTCAAGATCATGGGGGCATGGGTTGGGCCGGACGGTTTGCTAAGAGTCGTTCCTTCCAAGCTTCGAAGAGCCGAGGAGATTAAGGCGTATGGGGTCTCGTAGAGCTTGCCTAACCCTTCCATCAGGAGGGAGGGAAAGTATCAGGAACAGTTTCGGTTCTGTGGTAGGGGAAAGGTGCCGGAACTGTTTTCTTCAGTGATGGCGTGGGATGTTAGGTTTTAGGTGCTGAGGCGGTTGGAACTTCTTCGACGCGGATGGTGTTTGCCCACTCGGCGACGTAGGGGTCTCGTTCTTCCATCGTCATTCCGGCATATTTCATAAACATCTGCGGGCCTTTGCGGCGACGCCAGGTGAGATAGCTCAGGAAGTGCTCCCGGCAGATGCTGTGTGTGCCTGCTGGGGCATAGACTCTTGCTTGGCAGCCTTTGATGAGGCAGGTCAGATCATGCATTTCATGCTCCGTTTCCGCGCGATAGTATGCGGGACAGGCGGGCTGATTATCAACTGCTTGACCCAGTGACCCTGTTCCGGTAATCCATTCCACATGCTGCGTCAGTTCCGTCTGCTCTTCCTTCTCTTTGCCTCCATTCTCTTGTTATGTAGCTGCGCATCAGAGTCACGAGAGGGGCTTTCCCCTGGGAGTCCCTTTGCCGAGACGGCTGCCGCTTCGACAAATCTGCTGCCTCAGGGGATAGCAGTGGGGGATGTGACGAGCCGGTCGGCCATGCTTTGGTTGCGGACTGATGGCCCGATGATAGTGCAAGTCGAGTGGGCTTCGGTTGCGGCCTGGGAACTCATGTCGAAGATGGCGACAATTCGATCACCGGCTGCTCGAACGGCGCTATTCTTCACCAGTGCCGACCACGACTACACCTTGACGATTCCCCTGGATGGCCTTGCCTCCGCGACGCGCTATAGCTATCACGTATTGGTTGGCCAAGCGCAAGGAGCGGCGCTGGACCTGGCGGCGCGCGGAGAGTTCACGACCTTGCCGGATGCCGCGAGTTCGGCTCCCGTGACCTTTGCCTGGAGCGGCGATCTGGGAGGCCAGGGACGTTGTAGGCGTGGCGCTTCCGGATACCCCATCTTCGATGCGATGCGCGCCCAGCAGCTCGATTTCTTCTTGTTTCTCGGCGATATGATGTACAGCGACAGCCTGTGTCCGTCTCCTCCGAACGAGCCGGGAGCCGACTTTCTCGCGATGACCCTGGCAGAGTACCGTGCCCGTCATCGCTACCAACGGGGAGCGGAGGCGCTAAGGCGGTTTTTGGAGACCACTCCAGTCTATGCCATATGGGACGACCATGAAGTGCGAAATAACTTTGCAGGGCCTTTTGAAAGCCAGATGCCGGTCGGGCGTCAGGCATTGCGCGAGTATTGGCCGATCCGCGTGGCGTCTGACGATCCCCAGCGGCTCTATCGAACAGTGCGTGCCGGAGCAGATCTCGAAATGTTTATCCTGGATACGCGGCAGTATCGAAGCCGCAATGCCGATCAGGACGGCCCGGCGAAGACGATGTTGGGAGAGCGGCAGCTTCAGTGGTTGCTGAACGGGCTCACCGAATCAACCGCGACGTGGAAAGTGATTGTAACCACAGTGCCTCTCTCCATTCCGAAGGGAGGAGGCGTAGGCGTCTCTGGGAATGATGGCTGGGCCGGAGGGCCTGGCAGTCCAGGATTTGAACGAGAGCGGCAGGTGATTGTGGATTGTATTCTCGACCGGGGGGTGAAGAACGTGGTGTTCTTGGCCGGCGATGTTCACTATGTGCAGGCCAATGCGTATGATCCGAACGGTGATGGGACACCTGACTTTCATGAGTTTGTGGTTGGTCCATTGTCTGCCGCGCCTGGCCGCATGACACCGACCAGTGTGGAGTTACGCCCGACCACGTTGATTCATGAAGGCGGGTATATGAATTTTGGTCTGATTCGAGTCACGAAGTCATCCTTCGATGTGACGGTCCTAGATGAGGCCGGCGCCACGCGGTTTTCCCATCATCTGGCCACCAGGTAGCTGCCACAGTCCGATGAAAAGCTCCTCTTGAATTCGGGACGAGCGGCCAGTTACGGTACACAATCCTTGCGCGCGTGTGGGGTTTAGACGAGGTGCGTGATGTTATTACAGGTCATATCCGTGCTGGGCGCTCTGATGGTGCTGTCAGCGTATGGTCTGCTTCAGGGTGGGGTCTGGCGTGAGTTGAACGCGGGATACCTCGCGTTCAACATCGTCGGGTCCTTGTTGTTAGGTATTGTCGCGATTGTGGATCAGCGGGTTGGATTCATTTTCTTGGAGTTTGCGTGGGCCGGCCTTGGATTGATCGGCGTCGCCAGGGCCGTGAAGGCCCGGCGTTTCGCGAGTTAACATGGTTCGGACGAAAGGAAGACTCAGATGGCAGGATTGATGTCGGCGGATGAAATTTTTGAAATGGCTCAGAATGCCGCTGCGGCGGCGACGGGGCTTGATGAAAAGGCCATGCAGATCGATTACCCGGCGCTGAAGGAAAAGTTCCTGGCAGCCTTGGGGAATCGCAAAGTCGCGCTCTGCCACATCAACAAGTTTTTGCCGGAGGGCTACGAAGATCAGGGGCGCTTTAATCTAGTGTTGCTCACTGCCGGCAACGTGATATTCGACATGGTCATCGGCGATTCGTATTTTCGCTACGACGTGGTGTCGGTCGGCCAGCTGGACAAAGTTCAGGTGATCGACGCGATGTGGGACAATAAAGAGAAGCGCCGTGAGGAACCGTTTCTGAGCCTTCGGCTGATGCACGCCGAGGAAGCCCACCTCTTGCTGGCGCTTGAAGACGATGAACGGAAGAGCTTGCTGGCCTTTGCCTCGGCTGTCGCAGCAGTCCGAAACCCGGAAAAGTAACGATGTGCATGACGCTCAAAAAGACCGTCCTCTTCGTGCGTGGTTTGTCTTGTTCATCTGGCTTCTCTGGTTTATCTGGTTCAACCAACCAAACGAGACAAACTAAACAAACTAAATAACGGTCTTCGTACGCTGGCGGGCTTATTCAGCGTCCCGCTAGGCTCGGCTGAAGAAGGGGAGAGCCTGGACCGTCGCGTCATGGCGTGTGCCATCAATTTCAACGGTGAGGTTGGTGCCGGGGGCTGAAAAGTTCCGGAGAGGGAATGCCAGGGCGATTGGGGTCTTGAGCTGTGGTGAGTGCGTGGCACTGCTGACCCAGCCAACTTCCCGGTCTCCGCTGAATAACTTGGCGCCCCTCGGCGGGACGATCGAGCCATTCATGACCAGCCCGACTAAGTGTCGCCGTACGTTGCCGTAGGTGTCCATCCTTGCCACGACTTCCTGCCCAGGATAGCAGCCCTTATTCAAGCTGAACGCTTTCCCTTCCAGGTTCGCTTCCGGTGGGACGATCTCTTCGTTGAGGTCCGGCCCGGCCTTTGGCAGCCCTGCTTCAATGCGGAGGGCCTCACGAGCGTGACCGCCAACCGCCTTAATGTCGTACGTCGCGCCTGCCTCCATGAGTCGCTCCCAGGCCGTGCTGAGGGCGTCAGCAGGCAGTAATACTTCGAGGTCTACTTCTCCGGTTTCTTCTGTGCGCAGGACGAATGAGGCCTGGCCGCCGATCTTGGCTGCGATGGCGCTCACTGGCGGGAGGTCGCTCATCTCGACGCCGAAGGCGGTGCTAACAGTTGCGCAGGCCTTGGGTCCACTGACAAGCAATAGCCCCCAGGACTCCGCACAGTTCTCCATCTTCGCTTTGATGCCGTAGAGGAGAAACTTTCGGAGGGCTTGGAAGGTGGCGTCGCCGACCTCGCCGACATCTTCCACCCATAGGCTGTCTTGTAGGGGATAGACCCGAAAGTAGCCGAGCATCTTGCCCTTGTGTGTGAGAAAGCTCGAATAACAGCCCTGGCCTGGCTGGAGAGGGAGAATGTCGTTGCTGATGAGGCCCTGCAACCATTTTACGCGATCGTCGCCGGTGATGCGGATCTTGCCACGGTGCGAAAGGTCGGAGAGTCCGACTGCCTGGCGTACCGCCTGATATTCCGAGATCCACTTGCTGTAATAAGCGGGCATGTCCCATCCAGCGACCTCTTCAAAGGTCGCACCAAGCTTCGTGTGGAGATCGTGGAGGCGTGAGTGTTTCATCCTAAATCCGTGAGGCGTGAAACGTTAGGCGTGAGGCGAAAGGCAATGTTCCGCCCTATACGTTTCACGCCTTACCCCGTACGCCTGCCGCAAGAATCTCCTCCACCAGATCTTTGAGCCGTGAGGAGAATTCATTCCGCGAGACGACTTTGGTCACCCCCAGCGCTTTGGCCCGATTAAAGGTATCAACTTCTTCGTGATTGGCGAAGACGAGGATGGGAATGGTCTTCAAGTGCGCATCGGCTGCGAGTGTTTCCAGGGCTTGAAAGGCATTGAGTGTCTCGTCATTCATGTTTAATATCACCGCGGATGGGATAGTGGCCGAGGCTTTTTCGGCGATGTCCTGCTGTGTACGAGCCCGTTCGATCCGATAGCCTTTCGCCATCAGGGCGTCGCGGACTTTGGTATAGAAAAAAATGTCGGTGACACCGACGAGAATCGTCTTCTGGCCTATCTGGTTTGTTTGGTTCATTTGGTTTTTCTAGTTTCTTTGGTTCAAGAGGGGACCAGTACAGTTCAACTACTTGGCTCGAGCTAGGGAATCATGGCGATCAAGGCTACCCAAACAAAACAAGCCGGTTTAGTTCAATGAACTGATCAATCGCCCCAGCGCTTTCTTGGCCAATGCGTAGTTGGGATTGAGGGCCAGAGCCTTCTTGTAGGAGTCGATAGCCTCGGTCCATTGACCCTTGCGCTCATAGACCCGACCGAGGTTGAGATGGGGGAAAGCCGGACTCTCATAGCGCCTGGCCTGTAAGGCTTTCTGGAACCAGGTAATCGCTTCATCCAGTTCACTCTTCTCGATCAGATAGGCCCCAATGTCATTATAGGGGTTGCCGAAGTCCGGATCCTGTCCGATGGCCTTGTGACATTCTTCGATCGCATCGTCGAGCCGTCCCATGAAGCTGTAGGTCCACCCGAGGAAGGTATAGGCCTCGGCAGTAGGATGCGTCTGAATAGATTTCTTGTAGAGCGTCACGGCCTCTTCCAGTTCGCCTTTCATCTGGCGTTCATAGGCCTGCTGGAAGAGTTGCCAGGCCTCGCGCTTATCTTCTTCGTGGCCTTCGCCTTGTACCAAAAAGTCTTGTACATCCATAGTTAGGCCGATGAAAAAGGTCTCCAGCGTCGTTCTCAGTCGTGCGAACTCCTTAACGTACCCATGAGGGTACGCCTCCGGGTTCGCACTCCCTGCGGCCTTGCTGGAAGACCCTTTTGATCGGCCTCCAGGAACCGCGGGGACAGGTTATTCGTTCTTCAACTTCTTCTTAATCAGCTCTGCTCCGTAGCGGCCTGACAATAGCATGGAGCCGAACGCCGGACCCATGCGGGGTGTGCCGTATACGGCCGCCACTGCTAATCCAATGACGAAACAGTTGGGATAGGCCTCGCCGGTCCGGTCCATGATTTCCTCTTCCGATCGCGCGACCCACATGGCACCGTTGCCGGGCACTTCTTTGTAGAGATTGCGTTTATGTAAGAGATTCACGACAACGGCATCATGGCCCGTCGCGTCCACGACGATTTTGCTTTCAAGTGCGATGGGGTCCACGTGGAGGATGTCATGGCCGGCCATTTCAGCTGTTGTGTTATTGACTACGACCCCTTCGAGAATGCCGTCGCGTCGCAGGATCAGGTCGACGACTCTCGTAAGATTCATGATCCTGGCGCCGCCACTGTAGGCGGCGGCAATCAACGCACCGGTGGCGTGCGGGGGATCGACCATATACATGCCCTCGCATTCCGTGATCTTTTTGCAGGGCACGCCGATTTCCGCGAGAATCTCATTGGCAGGTTCACAGATCGTGGCCTTGTTCATCAGGTAGCCACCCGTCCAAAAGCCGCCGCCAAGGGCAAGGCTCTGTTCGACGACGACTGTCCGGAATCCCATCGCAGCCAGATCATGGGCGCAGATCAACCCGGAAGGTCCGGCGCCGACAATGATCACATCGCTTTCGATAAGCTGGTCGAATTCCTTATAGTATTCCCGCGCGATCTGGCGCGTGATATCTCTTTCTCTTAGCGGGGCTGGTCGTGGCTTACTCATGGTCGATTCTCCGTTCAACGGATGCTGAAAACGCCCC
>JAQBES010000161.1:0-4662 GCA_032123755.1 Nitrospirota bacterium | reverse complement strand
TCACTTCGGCATCATGCTCTCTGGCATCTTCACCGCTACGACCTGCCCCTTTGCGCAGGGCTTTCCTGCGGCCGACAGGACAATGTCGACGACGACCTTGCGCTCCTTGATCTCGACCGGCACGCCACGCAGTTCGAGCTCAACCCCATGCGGAGTCGGCGCAAGGTAATCGATCTTCAAGGATGCGGTGACAAACCTCAAGGGGGGGAGAGTCCCCATGTCGCGTCCCTCGGCGCGGTAAGCGGCGGCAGCGGCGGTGCCCGTTCCGTGACAGTCGATCAGCGACGCAATCAGACCGCCGTAGACGAATCCCGGGATCGCCGTGTGCTGAGGCAGCGGCGTAAAACGGGCGACGGACTCGTCATCATCCCAGTAACTCTTCAGTTGATGGCCACGCTCGTTATTCTTGCCACAGCCGTAGCAGTGACTCAAGTCATCCGGGTAGTGGTCCTGGAAGGCCTTGCCGCTCATGTTCGATGCTCCCGACCGAGCCGGACTGCCGGCTCGTAACATCATAGGGCGCTACCCGGACCGCCGACAGGGGCGAAGCCTCCGGACAGTTGTCGGCGGATCGGCTCGTTGTCCGCGTAGACTTGCCACTCGGCCACTAGGCCGTCGCGGATCAGTGCGCGCCAGGCGGCCGGAGTCTGCCATGCACCATGTGTAGGCGGCCCACCTGTCCTGGAACAGGTTCCACCGGCGGTTCCAAGCAACACGATGACGTCTTCTTCGACGAGGGTCTGCAAGACGTCAATGCGGTAGTCGGGCACCATGCGAAGGTATTCGACCCAACCGAGCCGCATTGTCTCGCGGCCCCTTATTTCAGCGCCCATCGAATCGATGAAGCGGTGATCGTCCGTCATCAGGCCCGCGAGGCCGTCGACGTCACCCCGGTTAATCCTGTCAACAAAGTTCAGGGCTACCTCGAGCGGCATCAACAACATGTTCGGCCAGTCTCCAGTTGCTCCGGGTTCAAGCCTGGGCGAAACTCTTCACGGGGCACGATGTTCCCCATTGTTCTTTTGCCGCGCTCTTACAGTCGCAAATCTTATCGCCAGAAAGACAACCAGTGACACCACTGCCGCGCAGAGAAGCCAGAATTCAATCCGCTTGAGCTCGCCGAAGAAGACCATCGCAGCCGTACTTCCGACGTAACCGAGGGTTCCCAGGAGCACGGCCCAGATCACGCAGCCGATCAGATCGATCAGGATAAATTTTGGTAGGGAAAGATGGTGAGCGCCCCAGAACAACATGCTCGCGATGCGGGTTCCATATACCAGGCGCGACACCGAGATCTGCCAGGGACCTACACGTTCCGCGAGAAGTTCTACCCGCGGACCGAATCTTCGATAGATCCTCGAATCCTTGATGGCTTCCGACCGGAAACGCCCCACGAAGTACCAGGCGACATCTCCGGTGAAGCAGCCAGCGGCTGCCAGGCCAATGGCCCACTGCAGGTTCATGAGGCCCAGCCGCGAAACAACGCCACCCAGGAGGGGGACCACATCTCCCTCGATAGCCGAGCCGATGTACACAGCCACCAGCCCGAATCGAACAATCAGTTCTTCAATCACGGTGCCGGAAGTGTAGCGCGACGAAACGTCTGGTGATTGCCCGCCTTCCAGGTCTTTCCCCCGTTCTCGCTGTACTCCATTTTCGACTCGAACGCGTCCTGTGTGACATTGAACCGCGTGAACCGTAGTTGTCCCGTACCGCCGTCAGTGGTCTTGTATTCTTGCGAGAAGCGCTCTTCCCCACCCAGCGGCCCCGTCATGGTCCAGAGAGCGCCATCGCTTCCAACCGACACCATCTCGATCCTTGCCTTTCTTTCATTGACGTAGAACAGGATGCCGGCCACTTGGTTCAGCTCCGGGATCTCGCTCCTGCCGGAAACGACGCGATCAGGGACGACCCATGAAAACTCGTAGGTACCGATCACCGACTTGGCCACGGAGCCATCTTCCTGCAGAAACTCGGTAACCACGTCCCACCGGCCGACCGACGTACGCAGCTGCTCGATCGAATGTTGCAGCGCGGCTTCCTTGTCCGGAGGCTCCGCGAAGGCGGTTGCCGAAAGACCAGCAAGAACGAAAGCAAGTAAACAACGAATCATCTGAGGGTTCCTCCAGTCATCTCACGTCTGGCGAATGGGGCGGATGATGTTCTATCGGGGGCAGCCGCGCGCATAGGTTCGGCAACGCAAACCCGGACAACCCAGAAGACGGTTACCCGGCGTGTCGTCATCACGGTGCCCTGAGTGTCCATTCGCTGCGCAGAAGGCCGTAGAGGCTGGAGTCTGACACTTCTCCGTCGACGATCCAACGTTCGCGAAGGTGCCCTTCCTTGTGGAACCCCAGGCGCTCCAGACTCCGAGCCGATGCCACATTCCGTGGATCGATGTCGGCCTCGACGCGGTTGAGATCCAGGTCGCCGAACGCAAACTCCAATAGCGCAGTCAGTGCTTCGTGCATGTAGCCCCGACCCCAGAACTGACTGGCCATTCCGTAGCCAATCTCTGCGCGCCTGCATTGTGCAGAAAGATGGAAAAGCGTGCACATGCCAATAAGTTCACCCGTGCCCTGAATCTCCATTCCCAGCCTGATGTGCTCTCCGGCCGGCAGGGCTTGCTGATCCTTGGCGATGAGCTCTTGCGCTTGCGCCACAGATGTCCACGGTGCGTGACTCCAGTAACGCATGACCCTGGGCTCGGAAAATATCGCAAGCAGCGGCTCCGCATCGTTTGGCTGGAAGGGGCGGAGGACCAGGCGCTCGGTCGTCAACCTGAGCTGATCGAAGGGGGGCATGCCGTCTCTAGCCCAACAGCCGCGGCGCCCAGAACGGAAACATGAACGTCCAGCCGAACAGCATCGTGATGCACAGGTGAATCACGAGGTACAGGGCGAATCCCGCTACCCAATATAGAAGAAGGTTCGGCAACGTGGGTTTGAAGAACATGTACGAGAGAACGAAGAATGCGAGCGTGGGAAGGGAATATGAGACCGGGCCAGGCCAGTGAAGCACGGAGACGAACAGCTTTCCCAGGAGGTTCGCCACAGCGGCGATCAACAGCGCGGGGCCGTACGGAAGCGGACGGATCCGAAGAATGAGGCCTGCGGATACGATGATCGTTATGGCCATCAGGAGGATTGAGACGACGATGCCTACAGGGTCAGGAAGAACCATGTTTCTTGATCTCCTATGCGCCGCAAGGATCAGAGGGCCGGCTTTAACGTCATGAGTACCAGACCGGCGAGGGGCGCAGCAAGAGCGACGGCACCCCAGAACTCCCAGCGTCGCGCGAGGCGACGATACGGGTCGTAGTCAAATGAGCCCTGCGGCCCGGCGAGCCCAGCCATGGCGCGTAGTTGTTGCTGTAACGGCGCGACGCGGAGCATGAATACAAGCCCGGAGATGGAAAACAGAATGATGGTCCAGAGAATCCAGCCAGTGCGGAGCAGGGGGAGCTTACCGACGATGGCGGCGGCTATGCCCGTCAGCACAATGAGGGTTACGCCGGGAATGGTGAACAGGCGGTCGCTGCGGATGATGCCATCCATCGTATGCGCCAGGAGGCGGGGATCGCGGGTGCGGGCGGCATGCGCATGCCAGAACAGCCCGGTGGCGACGTTCCCGAGAAAGGCGATGACGGCCACCACATGAACGAGCTTCAGCCAGAGATACACAAGCCTGCTCTCTTGAATGAATAATCAAACGCCCGGGAGAGCTTGCCAGTACGGGCGAAATGCCTGGTAGAGACACAAGACCCCACAGACGAGCAGCAATAGAAATGTCAGTGCGGTGCCCCAGTAACGACCGAACTTGAAGAACTCCGTGAAGGACAGCGAATAGCCGTGGAGCAAACGGGCGATCAAGAGGGTCAGTCCAAGGACGTGCAGGACGTATGCGGGAAAATTACCCAGCTCAAGCAGGCCGATCATCAGCAGGATCAACGGAACGTATTCTGCGAAATTGCCGTGACCACGAATCCGGCGGAGTAATACCGGGTCGCCGCCATCGCCAAGGCTCACGCCATGACCGCGCGCCTGGGTGACCCGATAGCTCAGCACCAGGTACAGGAGTGAGAGGAGTCCTGCATACATTGGTGTCACGATCATTGTCTTGTCTCCGGGTTTGATGGTGTCTGGGAAGGGGCAGAGCGGACGTTGACGGGGCCTTCGCCCCCCCCCCGGGGCAACGACAGGCCCTGTGGTCGTTGAAAGTGCTGTCTACTTGTCGGGCGGAAACAGCAGTGGGAGTGAAACTTCCGCGGTGAACATGCACCGTGCGCTGTGGCCGCACGCGGGCACGACGAGGGCCTGGTTGTGAGCTCCGTGCATCTCGTTCACGTGCATCCCGAAGGCCAGCCCCCGGGCCAGCCGGGTAGCACCCTGCGCCATCGCCGGGCAGGACGTATCGAAGCCGTACAAAGGCAGGATATCCAGTTCTCCGAGCAGGTACGTGGAATGGCGGGCGGCAAGCTGCTGGCGCAGCTGCGCATCGGTGAGCCTGGCGGCATAGCCCGTGCGCTCCTGAAGGCCGTAGGGCCACTTGTCGTATCCAGTGCAGTCCTGTGCGTCCGCCAGAGGCACGAATGGGGCAGGCGGGCTGACCGGAGGCGGCGGAGTGTACCCGGGAGGAGTGGCCGCAACCGTTGCAGGCACT
>JAQBES010000160.1:0-2679 GCA_032123755.1 Nitrospirota bacterium | reverse complement strand
CGGCACGCCACTGTAGTGATCATGGTTGCCCAAAGTGACGAAGACCGGCGCAATTTCCCGCAAGCCGGCGAGAAATCGAAACACATGCGGCAGTCCCTCCGACACGTTGAGCAGGTCGCCGGTGATAAAAATCCAGTCGGGGCGGAGTTCGCCGATGGCGGCGACGATGAGATCATGCCGTGGCTGATAGCGATCGAGATGCAGATCGCTCAGGTGGACGGCTCGCCGGCCGGCCAGGGGGCCGTGCACATAGGTGAGTCGGGAGATCTCATGTGTGGAGAGTCCGGCTTCCCAGTGGGGCACGAGACTAAAGAGCCGATAGAGGGGTTCGCTGAGACAATATCCGATGAAGGAACGGGCTCGATCGGGCCAGGAGCTTGTGCGTCGCGTCATCCCATCACCCGATCCAGCTCGACGCGATCGGAGGGGCTCACGCGATAGCCTCGTTCATAGAGATCGCTCATGCCTTGCATCAAGGCGTCCATGTTGCGACTGCGGTACCAGCTGTCGAACCGCTCTGTGAGTGCCATGACCTGCTTCGGGGTTGGATCCCTTTCATGGTACGAGAGAGTGAGGGAGCGGAGCAAGTCTTGAAGTTCGGTGGGACTGTAAAATGCATCATCATTCCGGTCGGCGACCAAGGCGAATTCGTAGAAGGTCAGACTGACCGAGAGCAACGTCTGTGACTTGGCAAAATCAGCTCGCGCATCGTCCATCCCGCTTGGATAGATGCGAAGACAATCCACTTCGGACTGGGACGAAGGAGTGGCGTTCCAGCTGATTCCCTGCACGGCCGGGGGAGGCGTCTTTTTCGTCTTATAAAACCATGAGACGCAGCGGTTCGCTTGCGCAAAGGCTTGTTTGTCTTTGTGGATCTGCCGTCCGATGTGCTGGGTGAACTGTTGAAAAATCGCATTCTCTCTTCCCGACGATTTCTCTGGAAACAGAGCACCCATCAGAACGGTGAGGAACAGTCCTGCCGCTAACAAGCAGGCCTTAAACTGTTGAGCCATTACAGGATGACTTTCCGGACAGCTCGTTCGGCGGTAGGCCGGGCGAAATAACATGGGAAAAGTATACCATGCGAGTCGTCTCACCCCTATTAAGATTGACTGAGTGGTAAGGGCGATCACGCGCGAATGACGAAGGGACCTATTGCATCATGACCATGCCTTTCTTGACCGCCACACTGCCAGGCATCGGCGGACAGATGCGGACAATCCCGGAAGACTTTCAGGTCGAGGAACGTCCGCTCTATCTCCCCTGTGGAGAGGGTGAACATCTCTACATAAAAATCAGAAAACGCCTGCTCTCGACTCCGGATCTCGTCCTGCGACTGTCTTCGGTCTTAGGCGTGAAAGCGCAAGCGATTGGAGTGGCGGGCCTCAAAGACGCCCGGGCCGTGACCACGCAGATGGTCTCGGTTCTAGGCATTACGCCTGAACGGCTGGATCGCCTAAAATTGGACGAGCAACTCTTGTCTGTGAAAGTGCTGGGCCGGCATCGCAATCGATTGCGTCCGGGGCATCATGCCGGCAATCACTTTCGGCTGGTGCTCCGGGATGTCGCCACGCACGCCCGCGAGACGGTGCCCCTGGTGACGGACATGCTGGTGCGACGAGGCGTGCCGAACTATTTCGGCCCGCAACGGCAAGGGCGAAGCGGACAGAATTACCAGATCGGAGCCGAACTATTGGTGGACCCTGCTCGCCGGAACAGGCTGAGCCGGTCCAAGCGCATGTGGTACCTCAACGCGTATCAATCGCACTTCTTTAATGACATGCTGGCAAGACGACTCGATCGACTCGATCGTGTTTTGGTTGGGGACTGGGCGATGAAAATGGAGAACGGCGCCTGTTTTCTGGTCGAGGACGTCATGCAGGAGCAACCACGAGCCGACCGGTTCGAGATCAGCCCCACCGGCATCTTGTTTGGGTCGCGCGTTTCATGGGCCAGCGGAGAACCAGGCGAGATCGAACGGTCCGTGGTCGCTGAGAGCGGGGCCACGCCGGAAAGTCTCACCGAAGCCGCGAAGGACTGTGGGTTTCGCGGTGAACGGCGCTCGCTCAGAATCCCCCTTGCCGATTTGGAGTGGGCCCTGGAGGGGCCGCTGCTCACACTCTCCTTTTCACTTCCACCAGGCGCCTATGCGACCAGCGTGCTACGCGAGCTCATGAAGAGTGAGTAATCGGCTGCTGAAAATGCCTACGTCTTCACCCGCCCGACCCTGGCGCGCCGAGACGCGTCTGTTCCCAAGCTTCGTTCTCGGCTCGAACAAATCCTCAACGTAGCCAAGAGGCTACGCCTCCGGTTTCTTCTCGCCTGCGGCCTTGTTGGACGGCCATTTTGAGCAGCCTGCGTGGGGATCATCCCAGCCAACCCTGAGAAGAATTGAAAGCGAGTGAGAAATCAGGAGGAGGAGAGTCTTCGGTGCATAGTCAGGATCTGATCTGCAGCGGCCGAAACTGGGTGGTAGAATCTGTACAGCGCCTGCCACTGTTGGAGTCTGACCTATGATGCAAGACCAAGAAACCGTCCTGCTCCAAGGCCATATCATCGATTCGTTGATCCTCGCGAAGGTCCTGGACAGGATTCTGATGATGGGGGGCACCTTCGACATTCAAGATATGCAGATCGGTAAGACCCGTGAGGAGCCGTCGCGCGCAAAGATCACCGTGC
>JAQBES010000159.1:0-6163 GCA_032123755.1 Nitrospirota bacterium | reverse complement strand
CCTAGAGGTCGGCATCAGAGGAGGTCACTACTTTGGAAGGCGTCTATCCATTATTTGAGAAGCCGCGTGATGCGGTTTCATTCGATTCGATGCGGATCCGGATCGCGTCACCCGAAAAAATTCGGTCGTGGTCCTATGGTGAAGTGAAGAAACCGGAGACCATCAATTACCGGTCGTTTAAACCGGAAAAAGACGGACTGTTTTGCGCGAAGATTTTCGGTCCAATCAAGGACTGGGAGTGCAACTGCGGCAAGTACAAGCGCATGAAGCACCGCGGCATTGTCTGCGACAAGTGCGGCGTCGAGGTCATTCAGTCCAAAGTCCGCCGGGAGCGCATGGGCCATATCGAGCTTGCGGCACCGGTCGCACATATTTGGTTCCTCAAGGGCGTGCCGAGTCGGATCGGAACCTTGCTGGACATGAGCCTCAAAGGACTGGAGCGGATTCTCTATTTCGAGAGCTATGTCTGTGTTGATCCAGGATCGACGGATTTGACGGAGAAGGAGCTGGTCTCGGAGGAAAAGCTTCGCTCGCTCCAATCTGGATACAGCCCCGGTTCCTACAAAGTCGGTATCGGTGCCGATGCCATTCGGGAGTTGCTCCGCAAGATCGACATCAATGCCAAGTGGGATGAGATCAAGGCGAAGGCGAAAACGTCGGCTTCCGCAGCGCTGAAGAAGAAATATGCGAAGCAGCTGAAAGTCATCGAGGCCTTCCGCAAGTCTGGAAACATGCCTGAATGGATGATCATGGATGTAATTCCGGTACTCCCACCGGAATTGCGCCCACTTGTGCCGCTGGACGGTGGACGGTTTGCGACATCGGATCTGAACGATCTGTATCGCCGCGTCATCAATCGGAACAATCGCCTGAAGCGGCTGATCGAGTTGAAGGCGCCGGGCGTGATTATCCGAAACGAGATGCGGATGTTGCAAGAAGCGGTTGATGCGCTCTTCGACAACGGCCGTCGCGGTCGCGCGATTCGTGGACCCAACAAGCGGCCGCTCAAATCGTTGAGCGACATGCTGAAGGGGAAGCAGGGGCGCTTTCGCCAAAACCTGCTTGGTAAACGGGTCGATTATTCAGGCCGAACCGTCATCGTCGTGGGGCCCGAGCTTCGGCTGCATCAATGCGGGTTGCCCAAGAAGATGGCGCTCGAACTCTTCAAGCCCTTTATCTTCCACAAGTTGGAGGAGCGAGGCGCGGCGACGACGATTAAGAGTGCCAAACGCTTGGTCGAAAAAGAACGGCCGGAAGTGTGGGACGTGCTTGACGAGGTGATTCGCGAGCATCCTGTGCTGTTGAACCGTGCGCCGACGTTGCACCGTCTCGGTATCCAGGCGTTTGATCCTGTGTTGGTTGAAGGCAAGGCCATTCGGCTGCATCCGCTGGTCTGTGCCGCATTCAACGCTGACTTCGATGGTGACCAGATGGCGGTCCACGTTCCGCTGTCGGTCGAAGCGCAGGTCGAGGCACGCGTGCTGCTGATGTCGATCAATAACATTCTCTCGCCTGCCAGCGGCAAGCCGATTGCGGTGCCGTCGCAGGACATGGTGCTGGGCTGTTATTGGCTGACCAAAGAGCGCGCAGGATGTAAGGGAGAGGGGAAAGTGTTCGGCTCACCGGAGGAAGTGCGCATTGCGTTTGATTCGCGAGAATTGGAAGAGCATGCGCGGATCAAGGTGCGGATTGAGGGAAGCCTCGTTCAGACCACCGTCGGGCGAGTGATCCTGTCGGATGTGCTCCCTCCTGGATTATCGTTCGCCAACGCGAATAAGCTCATGACCAAGAAGGAAATGACCAAGCTCATCGATACGGTTTACCGCCAGTGTGGGCACCGTGAGACCGTCACGTTCCTCGACAAGGTCAAGGACACAGGGTTCGAGTATGCCACGCGTGCCGGCATCTCGATCTGTATCGACAACATGCATATTCCGACCAAGAAACAAGAATTGCTGGGGAAGGCTCAGCACGAGGTGACAGAAATCGAACGTCAGTATGCCGAGGGGTTGATCACCAACGGCGAACGCTATAACAAGGTGATCGACATCTGGGCCCATGTGACTGAGCAGATTGCCAATGAAATGATGAGGGAATTGGGCGCTGGTGGCGATCCGAATAAGGCCGAGTCCTTCAATCCAATCTTCATGATGGCGGATTCCGGTGCTCGAGGAAGTTCGCAGCAGATCCGCCAGTTGGGTGGTATGCGCGGATTGATGGCGAAGCCCTCCGGTGAAATCATCGAGACCCCGATTACCGCTAATTTCCGAGAAGGACTAACGGTGTTGCAGTATTTTATTTCGACGCACGGTGCCCGTAAGGGATTGGCCGACACGGCGTTGAAGACGGCAAACTCCGGTTATCTCACGCGTCGCTTGGTGGATATCGCGCAGGATGTGATTATCAACGAAATCGATTGCGGCACCACCGATGGCATCACGGTGAGCGCATTGGTCGAGGGGGGTGAAATCATCCAGCCGATCGAAGAGCGGGTGTTGGGACGGTTGGCTGCAGAAGATATTCGTGATCCAGTGACAGGTGAGATCATCGTGTCGTTCAATGAGGAGATTGACGAGGACCGGACAAAGGCGATCGTGGAAGCTGCGGTCGACCACGTCAAGATTCGTTCGGTGCTGACCTGTCAGTCACGCCGTGGGGTCTGTCGCTCGTGTTATGGGCGTGATTTGGCCCGCGGACGGTTGGTCGAAAAAGGCGAGCCCGTCGGTGTCATTGCGGCACAGTCGATCGGTGAGCCGGGAACACAGCTGACCATGCGGACGTTCCACATCGGTGGAACGGCGAGCAAAGTGGTTGAGCAGACGGTGACCGAATCCAAGCATGCGGGCACTATCAAGTTCATGAGCTTCGATGCCAAGAAGAATGCCGACTTCCCTAACGCCGGGATTGCGGTCCAGAATAAAGAGGGTGAATGGGTCGTCATGAATCGGAACGCCAAGATTTCCATTGTCGATGAGACGGGACGTGAGCGCGAGAAGTACGGGGTTGTCTACGGCGCCAAAATCAAGATTAAAAATGGTGGTCGCGTTGCGGTGGGCCAAAAATTGGTCGAATGGGATCCGTACTCACTGACCATCCTCACTGAGGTCGGCGGTAAGGTGGCGTATGGAGACATCATCGAAGGTGTTTCCATGAAGGAAGAATTCGATGAAGTCACCGGCCTCTCCCGCAAAGTCATCGTTGAGCATAGTGGCGCAACGTTACGGCCACGTGTGTCGATCAAGGATGAGGGGGGGAAGACTGCCAAGGTTGCAGCGGTGGCTAACGTGGCGCGCTATCTGCTTCCGGTCGGGGCGCATATTTTTGTCGAAAAAGGCGCTGTGGTTACTCCCGGCGATGTGTTGGCCAAGATTCCGCGGGAGACGACCAAGACAAAAGATATTACGGGAGGTCTACCTCGCGTGGCTGAGTTGTTCGAGGCCAGAAAGCCGAAGGAGACGGCCGTCATCAGCGAGATCGACGGCGAAGTTTCGTACGATGGTTTCGTGAAGGGTATGCGCAAAGTGCTGGTCAATAATAAGATGGGTGACGTGAAAGAATACTTCATCCCCAAGGGCAAGCATGTCAATGTGCATGAGGGTGATTGGGTCAGGGCCGGTGAGCCGTTGATGGATGGGTCGGCCAATCCACACGACATCCTTGATGTGTTGGGCCCGAACGAGTTGCAAAAGTATCTCGTCGATGAAGTACAGGATGTCTACCGGCTGCAAGGTGTGACGATCAACGACAAGCATATCGAGATCATTGTGCGGCAGATGCTGCGCAAGGTCAGAATCGAAGATCCTGGCGATACGGAATTTTTACCAGGCAGTCAAGTCAGCAAGATGTTATTTGATGAAGAGAATGAGCGAGTGGTAGCGAAGGGTGGGCAGCCGGGTCTTGGGAAGCCGGTCCTGCTGGGGATTACCAAGGCAGCATTGACTACTGATAGCTTTATCTCGGCAGCCTCATTCCAGGAGACCACACGTGTCTTGACGGAAGCCGCGATCAACGGGCGCGTTGATAATCTGTTGGGCCTGAAAGAAAATGTCATCGTCGGTCGCTTGATTCCAGCTGGAACCGGCTTCGAAGAGTATCGGGACACCTTCGTCATTAGCCCCAAGCCTGAGCCCGTGATTGTTGGTCAGGGGGATGCAGCGGCGCTGGCGCACGAAGGGGTGGCGACGGGATCGGGAGAGCCCGCGCGCTCATAATGTAGACGGTCCTAAGGGAGACTTGACACCGCGATCAATGCTCACTACAATCGACCGGCTCTACCCTTGAATAGTTAAGGAAGACGGTCAAACTGTGCCTATGATGAGAGTGAAGTACTAATGCCAACGATTAATCAACTAGTCAGAAAAGGTCGCCAGAAGGCGCAGGCGAAGACCAAGAGTCCTGCACTCAAGTCCTGTCCGCAAAAACGTGGCGTCTGTCTTCGTGTCTATACCTCAACGCCAAAGAAGCCGAACTCGGCGTTGCGGAAAGTCGCGCGCGTCCGGTTGACGAACGGGATGGAAGTCACGACATACATTCCTGGTGTCGGTCACAATCTCCAAGAGCATTCCATCGTGCTCGTGCGCGGTGGCCGTGTGAAGGACTTGCCGGGCGTGCGCTATCACATTGTCAGAGGTGCCCTTGATGCCGTCGGTGTGGCTGATCGAAAGCAGAGTCGTTCGAAGTATGGAGCGAAGCGTCCCAAGTAGGAAGATTATCACCGTTGGTATTGAGAGAGTGAATAGCACATGCCAAGAACTAGATTTTTAGACCACCGCGATCCTCTCCCTGATGTGCGATATCGGGATAAGCTCGTCGGGAAGTTTTTGAATATTTTGATGTCGGGTGGCAAAAAGAGTACGGCCGAGCGCATTTGCTACGGAGCCTTCGATGTCATTCAGGAGAAGACCGGCAACGATCCACTCAAAGTATTTCGGACGGCAATTGATAATGTGAAGCCGGTCGTTGAGGTGAAGTCCCGTCGGGTGGGCGGTGCGTCGTATCAGGTGCCGGTAGAAATTCGTCCGGCTCGCCGGATGTCGCTGGCGCTTCGATGGTTGGCGGAGTATTCCCGTACGCGCGGCGGGAAGAGCATGCGAGAGAAGCTTGCTGCTGAATTGCTGGATGCGTCGAACAATACGGGAGCGGCGGTTAAGAAGCGGGAAGACGTGCATCGGATGGCGGAAGCCAACAAGGCATTCGCACACTATCGCTGGTAGCGTCGTTCTGTGCTGCAGCTGAGCCGTGCTGCGATCCGCTCACGCGGGTGCTCGTAAGTCGCAGCGTTCCACTGGCTCGGGTTGCGGCATATATATTTTTAGGGGAAGTACGTGGCACGCCAATCACCGTTAGAACAAACTCGGAACATCGGCATCATGGCTCACATTGATGCCGGTAAGACGACGACCACTGAGCGTATTCTCTACTACACCGGGATCTCACACAAGATGGGTGAGGTTCACGAAGGCGCGGCGACGATGGATTGGATGGAGCAGGAAAGGGAGCGCGGCATTACGATTACGGCTGCTGCGACGACCTGTTTCTGGCGAGACCATCGCATTAATATCATCGATACCCCGGGGCATGTCGATTTTACGATTGAGGTCGAACGGTCGCTTCGTGTACTCGACGGGGCTGTGGCGGTGTTTGACTCCGTTCAGGGAGTTGAGCCGCAATCTGAGACGGTCTGGCGGCAGGCCGATAAATATAGTGTGCCGAGGATCGCGTTCATGAACAAGATGGACCGAGTCGGCGCAGATTTTTATACCAGCGTCCAGACCATGATCGATCGGTTGGGAGCAAACCCTGTTCCGATTCAGATCCCTATCGGCCGAGAATCTGAATTCAGAGGGTCGATTGATCTCGTGACCATGAAGGCCTATGTGTACGACGACGATACGCTTGGCGCCAAGTATAAAGTCGACGAAATTCCTGCCGATCTGCTCGGTCGAGCCAAGGAATATCGCGATAAAATGCTGGATGCGGTCGCTGAATTCGACGAACAGGCCATGGAGAAGTATCTCAATGGTCAGCCCTTAACGGAAGAGGAGATCCGTCGAGCCATTCGAGCTGGCGTGATTTCGATGAAGATGACTCCTATTCTGTGCGGATCGGCTTTCAAGAACAAGGGTGTTCAGCAGCTGCTGGATGGGGTTGTGGATTTCCTTCC
>JAQBES010000158.1:0-8216 GCA_032123755.1 Nitrospirota bacterium | reverse complement strand
AAACGTGGATTTATACCCGATAAAATGAAGCTGCTTAATGATTTGATAGAATCGAAATGGAGGCCGCACCAGCCAGGCAAACGCCGACAGCAGAAACAACAACATGCGGCCCATCTCCCGTACACGAATGATGGCCCACGCACCCAGCTGTTCGATCACGTTCGTCATTAGATACCTGGACGGTCAAAGAGATTCACTGTCTGTCTCCGCATAGCACTGAAACCATTCTGTCAACCGCCCCGAAGCCACCCGACTCTGCTTTCGCAGCCGATTCAGCCCCTCAATGCTCGAGGGGCGACCGATGAGCACCTGCATACCTTTTATCCAGCCAGTGGGCCTGAGAAACAAATTGAAGTCAAGAGGGAGATCTTCATCTACCAAATCGGAGACCGTCCGCACGATCGCCATAGGAAGGCCTCCCTCCTGAGCCACCGCCGCCACCGCGGCACTTTCCATATCGAGCCCGATCGCGTCGGTCAGACGACGCAGCCGGCGTTTCTCCTCTGCCTGCCACACCACGGTCCCCGATGACACGACTGTTCCGACCCGTGCGACCAACCCCGCATCCTGCGCCACAACAAGCAGGCCTGTGCGCACGGCCTCATCGCATAATACACGATCATCCCTCATCGTCCAGGTTCCTTCACCAGCTACAGAAGACACCGCTGTGCCAACGATGAGGTCTCCCACCTGAGCCGGTACGAGCGCGCAGGCAAAACCCGTGGACATGACCAGTGACATCGCCTGTGCCTTCAACACCCTTCCCGCAACAGTGCCGGCTGCAGCGGGGCCGACGCCTGTTTGGATGAGCCAATACGTACGATCCCCGCGCTGTCCAATATGGCAGCGAACACCGGCAATTGTCGCCACACGATCCGTCGCGAGCGCACGCCGAACGGCCTGGAGTTCCCAGCGCGTCGCGGCAAAGATGGCAATGGGATTCACCGCAGATCCTGAGAGGAGTTGCCCTGCGCCAGTGGATGACGTCGGCGGGCGGTTCAACGATCGGCTCGATGACACCCGGACGCGAGTACGTGCTGCCGTACTTCATCGGCCCGCATCTTCCCGCGCGTCCGCAGATTCCGGTACATCGCTAAGGCCCACAACGGGAAGTACCGACAGTACCAATGGTAGCGGAGATAAAACACCCGAGGGAATCCGGTGCCTGTATGGCGGACTTCTTCCCACGAACCATCCTTCATTTGGTGGCGAAGCAGATATTGGATGCCGCGAGCGACGCTGAAGGAATCGGTCATCCCGGCCGACATGAGTCCCATGATGGCCCAGGCCGTTTGAGAGGGCGTACTGTCCCCCTTCCCACTCCAGGCAGGGTCGCCGTAAGACAGGCAAGACTCGCCCCACCCGCCATCGGGATTCTGTATCGACTCCAGCCAGGCAACCGCACGCCGAACATAGGGCTCCGAGAGATCCTCTCCGATCGCACGGAGACCAGCTAGGACGGACCAGGTGCCATAGATATAATTGACGCCCCATCGGCCGTACCAACTGCCGTCGGTCTCCTGCTCTCGCTTGAGGAATCGAAGAGCCGGCGCCACCGCGGGGTGCGTCTGATCGTAGCCCAAGGCCGCAAGCATCTCGAGGCAGCGTCCGGTCAAATCGGACGTACTCGGGTCAAGCAAGGCATGGTGGTCGGCAAATGGAATATAATTAAAGACAATACGATTGTTGTCCTTGTCGTATGCGCCCCACCCGCCATCGGACCCTTGCATGGCGAGTACCCATTGCGTCCCCCGCTGGATGGAATCTTGTAACTCGGTGGTCTGAGGCAGCCGGAGTTTCGACAGCGCCATCAACACCACTGCCGAGTCATCCACGTCGGGATAAAGCTCGTTCTCAAACTGGAAGTACCAGCCTCCCGGCTCCGCACCGGGAGACGAAAACTTCCAATCTCCAACCGTTTTCGTTTGGCGAGAGACCAAGTATGCAGCCGCTTTCTGAAGTGATGGGTGGTCCTGCGGCATCCCGGTTTCGATCAAGGCGTTCATTAGCAATGCCGTATCCCAGATTGGAGAGTGGCAGGGCTGAAGATGCAGCGTTTCAACGCGCTGATCGCCAACCGATATCGTGTCGTAGACTTCCAGCGATTCGATTTCGTGGAGCGCCTTCCGCACCAATGGATCGTCGACCTGATAACCGAGGCAGCGAAGGGCTACGATCGAATTCGCCATGGCCGGATAAATCCCCCCCAGCCCACCGCTGCCCTTGATGTGTTCCAACATCCAGGTGGCAGCCTTATGCAAGGCTTTTTCACGCAACCAACTCAGTGGCATCCGGTCGTACAGTTTCAGCACCCTATCCAGCTGGACGAAGAAATTATGCGGCGTGAACCACCGTTGATCCTTATTGAAAGGTGGCACGTCACGATAGCGAATCTGTGATCGAGGGGCGACATAGAGCTCGTCGATACCCTGCTCCTGAGGAATACGACAGACGGGCTGATTCGCAAAGACCACGAGCAAGGGAATCAAAACGGTACGAGACCAATAGGAAATGGCGTAGATATTGAAATAGAACCGCTTCGGCAGGAGCATGATTTCGGGGGGCATGCTCGGAATGCCTTTCCAATCATACTGGTCGAACAGCGCCAGAGTGATTTTCGTGAAGACGTTCGCGCACACGACACCACCCATAGCCAGAATACTGTCACGCGCCCGAAGCATGGAAGGCTCGTCTGCCGAAATACCGCTCAATTTCAAGGCGAAATAGGCTTTCACGGAGGCGCTGATCTCCGAAGGCCCTCCGTAGAAAATCGGCCAGCCGCCATCGGGCAATTGCATGGCACGGAGATAGCGGACCGCCTGGCGCTCTCGCTCGGGATCGACCCGATCGAGAAACCGCCGCAGCAAGAGGTATTCAGCAGTCAGCGTGGTATCGGCTTCGAGCTCCGCAACCCAGTACCCCTCTAATGCATGTTGTCTGGACAAAAACCAGGCTTGACTGCGCCGGACTGCGTCGTCGAGCGCATCCACTTGACTGATCGAATGGCTGGTGGGTCGACGTGTCGCTGCGTCGACAGATGCCGATAGCACGGACTTGTCCGACACCAGACGCAGCGGCGGAACATTGGATGGCTCGGTCGCCAGCCCAAGCTTCCCCGGAACGGAGACGAAGAGGCTATCGGACAGACGATCCAGAAGCGTTCGAATCAGCTTCATTGTAGTATTGGTCTGTAGAAAACTGCAGATGGATGGGACAACGCGGGTGACCCGCTTTGCCCCCATAAAGCTCGAACCACGAGCGGCACGCTCATAGATTTGCCATGTGGGGGTATATAGCAGACACCCTACTCTGACGTCAAGAAACAGAGCGGCGGAAACCCTCTAAAGTATGAATGTTTTAGCCAATCCAGACTGCTCAGGCCGGCTGCAAGTTGCCCAGTCTCACCGAGACAATTTTTGAGACACCAGGCTCTTCCATGGTGACCCCAAACAACGAGTCTGCGATGGCCATGGTCTGCTTACTGTGGGTGATGACCATGAACTGCGCACCTTCGGAGAGTTCATGCAATACACCGGTAAAGCGCCCAATGTTCTCTTCGTCCAGCGGCGCGTCGATTTCGTCGAGAATACAGAACGGCGTCGGTCTGATCAAGAAGCTCGCGAAGAGCAAGGCCATCGCCGTCAAGGTCTTCTCTCCACCCGAAAGCATGGTGATACTCTTCAAGCGTTTGCCCGGCGGTTGCACCACGATGTCGACTCCCGGCTCCTGCGGTCCACGCCCTTCTGCAGTCTCATCCGCCGGCACCTCGACCAGCTGTAGTTCGGCCCGGCCACCGGGGAAGAACTTCACGAACACCTCACTGAATTTCTGCTGGAGCTCGGCAAAGGTACCGGCAAACATGTCTTTCGTGGTGCGGTTGATGCGCTGAATGATTTCTTTGAGCGAACCGATGGACGTGGAGAGATCTTGTTCCTGCGTCGTCAGGAATCGATACCGCTCATCCAACTCTTGATGTTCGTGAATGGCCGCCAAATTGATCGGCCCCAGGCGATCGAGCTTTTCGCGAATCTTCTGCAGCTGCTCCCGTAGCACAACTTCATTGATTGCCGATGGGCCATCCGAGATCGGCTCCTCCCCAATGGACAACTGTTCGGATATCATCTCCACGACCGGTGAATCGAGTAGTGTCGCGAGATCGACCTGGTACGTTCCCAAGAGCGTGGATTCGACTGTCCCCAATTGCATCCTAATTTCCGCCTTCTTAACTTCCACCGCCATGCGGGATTCGCGAAGAGACGACACCGCGCGACGAACATCCTCCAACCCGACATCGAGCTGATGCTCCGCCGCCATGTCCTGCGCCTGCGATTCTTGTAGTTCAACCAGCTGAACCTTTACCCGGGCTGCCGACTCACCGAATTCGAGACAACGCATCTCTTGGTGCTCACGTTCAACCCGGCTCTGTTCAATCGAGGCCGTAAGCCCCTCGACATGGCGCGTCAATGTCTCAATGCGTACGGTCGCGTCGTGCTGCTGTTGCTCAATCCGCAAGAGGTCGTGATGGCGATGCTCACGGGTTGTCCGAATTCCCTGCGCCACTAATTGCGCATCTGTGAATCGCTGCTGAAGCCCCTGCATGGCGTGATCAATCTGCTCCACTCGTTCGCGCACACGACTGAGCCCAGCTTCCTGGCCGGTCTTCTCCGCCATCCACTGTGCAAGCTGCGCTTCGCCGGAGCACGTTTCTTGATTAAGCCGCTGCGCCTCCGCCGAGCCTCGCTGCGCATCACTCATCAATGTATCGATCCGCTGGGTTAGATCTCCCAGCACATGCTGAAGTCCGGCTTCGTCTTTCCGCAGTGAGAGCCCCTGCATTTCAGCATCACGCAGCGACTCCGCAAGTTGCCGGCTCTGCTCGCGCAACTCCTGTCCCTGCACCAGCAATCGTTCTCGTCGCTGCTTTCCTTCTTCGACGCATCCCGCCAGCGAGACGCGCTGGGCGTCCAAGTGAAGCACCTCTCGACGTCGTTGGAGCAGGCCTCCCGTTGCGCTGGCTTGGCCACCGGTAATCACCCCAGCCGCATCAAAGACTTCTCCTGCGCGCGTCACGAGGAGGGGTCCATCGGGAGCAGCGAAGGGCTGTTGTTCCCACAATGCCATCGCGTCCTTGAGGGTATCGACGAACACGATCCGATCGAAGAGATAGTCACGGGCCGCTTCGCGCTCGCTCTGTACAGGGATCAAATCGACCGCACGGCCAACCACACCGGGCCGGCCCTCCAGCGCAGCCCACCACTGATGGGATGCCGTATCCCGAGTCGTCCATCGAGGTTGCTGGGGGATGAATGTGCCTCGCCCGAGATCTTTCTCTTTCAGAAACTCAACCGCCGCACAAGCCGCGGCGGGATTGTCGACGAACCATCCTCTGACCCGCTCGCCCAAAATCGCCTCCACCGCCCGGTCCCATCCAGGAGGCACGACCAACCACTCGGCGATGGCATCGCGAACCCCGCTACAGGCTTTGAGCGCAGTCGACTCTTCGTCGCCTCGCCGCCCGTAGCCCATATCTTCCTGCAGCACGCCTTGCAGCGCTCTTAGATGAGAGTCCACTGCGGCCAACTCTTCCGACTGGCGAAATACCAACTGATCGGCTTCAACCGATTCGGCCGATACGCGCTCGCTCTCTTCCTCAACACCTTGCCGCTGCCGCCGCAGGTCAACGACCAATTGCTCCGCCTCGTGGCAGGCCTGTTGGAGCGACTGCCGCTTGTCCGTCGCCGCAACATGCTGCAGGCGAAAGTCTTCCCGCTCCCGAGCCAGCCGAACTTCACGATCCGCAGCCTCTTGAATACGAACGGCCAATTGCACCACGGTCTGCTCGGTATTTGCGACCAACACCGCCAGGTTGAGCACGTCCCGACGCCCTCGTTCCTCTTCAGCCAGAGCTCCGGCTCGTTGCTGGGTCAGCTCTTTCATCTCCTGCTCGAGCGACGCGAATGCCTGCTCCCGCTCCGCACATTCACGTTCGAGCGCAGCCAGCGTATCCTCGAGGGCCGCAGCTTCCGCCGCGCCCTGTTTCTGCTCCTGGGTGAGGCGCTCAAGTTCCTCGCCTCCCTGACTCTGCTGCTGCGTATAGAGTTCACCGCGATTACGCTCGACTTCGGCAGCCGTCAGCGCCTGCGCCTGTTGCTGCTCAACCTTCGAAAGTTCTTCGCGCCGCTGCCCAATCGCCTCGTTCGCTATGGCAATCGCGAGCTTGATCCGTTCAAGTTCTGCATTCAAACGCGCCAGCTCGGCGGACTGTTCGGATTCGTGGTCCCCCAACGTCTGCAACTCGGACTCCACCTCCTTGATCGTGCTTCGGAGGATACGGTATTCGTTGGTCAACAACTGAATCTCCAACGACTTGGCCTCTTGGTGCAACGTCTGATAGGAGCGCGCCAGGCGCGCTTGGCGCTCAAGGGAATTCAACTGCTTTTTCACCTCCGCAATGATGTCCCGAACCCGCAAAAGGTTTTGCTGCGTCGCATCCAACTTGCGTAACGCTTCAGCCTTCTGCTTCTTGTAGCGAATGATGCCGGCGGTTTCTTCGATCAACTCGCGCCTATCTTGCGGTGATGCGTTAAGGATCTGATCGATTTGTCCCTGCGCGATGACGGTGTGCCCTTTTGTCCCTGCCCTGGTATCCAGCAGGATGCTCCGGACATCCTTCAACCGGCAGACGGTCTTATTGATGAGGTATTCGCTGTCGCCATTACGGAACAGCCGGCGCGTGATCATGAGTTCTTGATATTCCGACAGCTGGCTCGAAAGACCGGACAAGGGATCCACATTGATCCGATCCAGCCCGCTGATCACGAGCGATACTTCGGCCAGGCCGAGAGGCTTCCGCATTTCGGTCCCGTTAAAGATCACATCTTCCATCTTCTCGCTACGCAAGGCCTTCGTGCTCTGCTCGCCGAGCACCCAAAGAATCGCATCGACGACATTGCTCTTCCCGCTCCCGTTTGGCCCCACGATGGCGGTGACGCCATCAGGGAATTCAATCCGGGCTTCCGCAAACGACTTAAAGCCTGCCATTTCGAGAGATTTCAAATACATCGGCGACTCCTTCGGTAGCGCATCTAGCGAGGACTCACGTGGATACAACGCCCAATTTTGTAGCACAGACCTAGGGGGAAATCAAAGAAAAATACTGCCGGTGGTAGGCACAGGGCGAGAGACCTACAACATTTGGTGAGTGTCCTGGTGGCGAGGGATGCGGTTATCCCGCCTGAGCCCCAACAGATTTGTTGAGGGACTCAATCGTGATCAGTTCCTTAGGAAGAAGAAACTCAACATCTTCTTCGATTACAGTCAGGTCTTGGACTTCTGCGGTCCCAAACGTCTTGAGGTACGTCACCAACTCTTCGACCAGAACTTCTGGTGCTGAAGCGCCGGCTGTGATCCCGACCGCTTGCACGTTCGTGAGCCAGGCTGGATTGATGTCAGAGGCGGCATCGATCAAGTAGGACGCAATCCCGCACCGTTCCCCCAACTCGCGTAGGCGGTTGGAGTTCGAACTATTCGGGGAACCGATAACGAGAATGACATCCACCAGCTTGGAGAGCTCCTTCACCGCATTCTGGCGGTTCTGTGTCGCGTAACAAATATCCTCCTGGTGCGGCCCCTTGATGTGCGGAAACCGTTGATGGAGCGCGCCAACGATATCCCGACACTCATCGACGCTCAGCGTAGTTTGCGTGACGTACGAGAGGTCGTGGACGTTATCAACCTGCAGCTTTTCGACATCTTCCACCGAGGAAACCAGATGGAACTTGTCCGGAATCTGTCCGAGCGTCCCGATTACTTCGGGGTGGCCGGCATGGCCGATCAGAATGAGATCGTACCCCTGCGTATAATCGCGGTTGACCTCGTTATGCACTTTGATGACCAACGGACAGGTGGCATCGATCACATGCAGCCGCCGCCGATTCGCTTCGTCCCAGACCGACTTAGCGACACCATGGGCACTGAAGATCACGACCGAACCTTCCGGAACTTCTCCCAACTCCTCCACGAACACGGCCCCCTTGGTACGGAGCGAGTTCACGACATGCCGGCTATGGACGATTTCGTGTCGAACGTAGATTGGCGCCCCGTACTTTTTCAGCGAGAGATCGACGATATCGATCGCGCGATCGACTCCGGCGCAAAACCCTCGTGGGTTGGCGAGATAGATCTTCATAATCGGCCCCTCTCCTTGACTCAGTACA
>JAQBES010000157.1:0-3156 GCA_032123755.1 Nitrospirota bacterium | reverse complement strand
GGCGAGCGTCTCATCAGTCACGCTAGCCGGCTCTTCATCGGCTGTCGTCTTCCGTGTAAGGGAAACATACATTCCAAGATACGAAAATCTGGAGGGTAGTGAGGCCGCCCCCTGGGCTCGAGCAGAAGCCGCGCCATAGAGGGGATCGTTATTCGCACTCAATGGTGCATCGCTTACGTGTTTGCGGCGTGTTCTGTCTGGTTCGTCTGGTTCAACCAAATAGACGGAACAAACCAAACTAACCAGAGCAACGAGAGCCTTTTGGTGAAGGGGAGTCATTGTATGCGAATCTACGCGCTGGTTATGTGGGTATTCCTCGTGGCGGGTCTTCTGTCTGCGCAACGTAGCCAGGCAACCGAGGCGCAACCGCTGATTACGCCAGAGCTGCCGGTACTGAGGCTGAGCTTAAAGGAAGCCCTCGAGGCGGCTCTGGACAAAAATCCCAACGTGCGCTTGTACAAAGAACGCATCGAAGCGGCGCGTGGAGCTTCGAGAACCCAACTCGGCGCGTTATTGCCGAACCTGGCTGGCTCTTCAAAGTTCACGAATCAAACCTTCTTTCTCGGCACCATTGGAGGCGCACCGGCTCGCACCCAACCATTCGATATCGCCGACGCGCGAGGCACCCTGTCGCAGTCGCTCTTCAGTTGGAGTCTGATCGAGCGCTGGCGCGCGTCGCGCGCGGCATTGGCCGTTTCCGAAGGGGAAGCAGACACGACGAAGAATGACACGATGGCGACGGTCGCCTTGAATTATATGGAAGTCTTGCGGAATTACGAGACCGCAGACGCGCGGACGGCGAATGTGGAGCTGTATAAGGAACTCGTGACCTTTATCAAAAACCGGCAGAGCGGTGGGATGGCCACAGGTCTCGATACCGCGAGACTGGAAACTCAATTGGAGAACGAGCGGCAACGATTGGAATTGGCCAAGAGCGATATCGAGCGGACCAAGCTGATTCTGATCAATGCCTTGGGAATCGACTTCGATGTGAAGCTTGTTCTCACCGATGAACTCAAAGCGCCTGAGGAGCCGGTCCCGACACAGGAATATGCCATGGATGTGGCGCTCGCCAATCGGCCTGAAATAAAAGCTCAGGAGCAGCGGGTCCAGGTGTCCACGCTCACCCTCAGTTCAATAAAAGGGGAACGGCTTCCGTCATTGCAAGCACAAGGAGATTACGGGCTCATCGGGAACCAGATTAATAATTCGACCAGCACCTACAACGTGGGGGTGACCTTATCAATCCCGCTCTTTGATGGTGGCCAACGTGAGGGGCGGATCGGCGAGAGCCGGAGTCATCTCCTGCAAGAAGAAATCAAGATGAACCTGGTCACGAGACAGATCACGCTGGAGTTGCGAGAAGCGTTGGTCACCCTCACATCAGCGAAAGAGCAACTCAAGATCGCCAAGGACGGACTCAAAGCGGCGGTGACCGAAGTGCAGTTCGCCAGAGAACGCTTTCGCCTGCTGAGCTCAAACAGTTTGGAACTATCCAACGCGCTCTTTTCTCTGGTGCGCGCGAGGGACAATCTCATCGATGGATTGTTTCGAGCAAATGCGTCGCGCGTGAATCTGGCTCGAGCGACGGGACAGGTCGAAGCACTGCGCTAAGCATCGCCTGCCCGCGGTCAGCTCCCTCGGCAGTGCCGGAACTGTTGGAGAAGCCTCTCACTAAATTTGTGGGGTCGTTAGGCAAACTTGACAACTCAAACGCTGCGGGGCCCTCGGCTGCGGGGGTAGCTGATCGGTTGGGCGGATGACGAGACGGTGGATGAGATTCGTGCCTCCGCGACGGGGAGCGTCACATACAAGGCGTCCTGGTTAAAGACGATCCTCGTCAAGCTCGATCATGTCGGCCCAGGTGGTGATGTGCGGGAGTGTTGAAACTGGCACACCTCGCTTCTGCGCCACGCCTTCGAGTCGTTGTTGAAATCGCACCTTGCCCGCCTCATCCATTGGTCCGCCCGTCTCGATGCGCTGGTTCCACTGGGCGATCTCTTCTGAAGACCGCTTCCGCATGTGTGCGCGAACCCAGTCCAAGAGTTCCGTATCGGTGCCTCCGTCACGTACCCGTTGCTCGAATGCAGGGGCGTCGAGTTCGAGGAAGTCGAGAAGATACCGGTCAAAGCCGATGGTTAAATAGTTATAGTCTTGAATCTGGCCGGCATGACGAAGCCGAATCTTGTCGATGATTCGCCCGAGATGGGCGATGCCTCCCAGCTGGACTTTCGGACTCCTCGGATACTGCGTGCTCATTGTGTGATTCCCGGAATCCCTCTTGCACTTCGTCTAGGAAGGACAGTATCGTAGTGCGATGCGCGATGTCGAGTCATTGGCTTAATAGAGGAGGCTACCATGGCAATACGACTAGGAGATGAGGCACCGAATTTTACGGCAGAGACCACCGAAGGGACCATCAATTTTCACGAGTGGTTGGGCGGTGGGTGGGGCATTCTCTTCTCGCACCCGAAAGACTATACCCCCGTCTGCACCACCGAGTTGGGAACGGTCGCCAAGATTACGCCGGAGTTCAAGAAACGGGGCGTGAAAGTCGTTGCGGTCAGCGTCGATCCATTGGATTCACACAAAGGCTGGATTAACGATATCAATGAGACGCAAAAGACGACGATGAACTATCCAATCATTGCCGATCCTGAGAAAAAGGTTGCGACCCTGTACGACATGATCCATCCGAATGCTCTCGACAACATGACGGTTCGCTCAGTGTTCATTGTCGGACCCGATAAAAAGGTAAAGTTAACATTAACCTATCCTGCTTCATGTGGCCGTAATTTCGATGAATTACTGAGGGTAATCGATTCCCTTCAGCTAACTTCGAAGTTCAAAGTAGCGACACCGGCCAATTGGAAGGATGGGGAGGATTGCATCATTACTCCGGCGGTGAACGACGCTGAAGCAAAGACGCTCTTCCCCAAGGGCTTCAAGACCGTGAAGCCGTACCTGCGCTATACCCCGCAGCCGAATAAGTAGCTGAACGGTTTGACTGGATTTGAGGGCGGGAGCAGCCTAGCGCTTCTCCCGCCCTTCGTATTTCCCTCAGGATGCTGAGAACGTCCACCAGCAAGGGGAGGGATGGCCCGGTGAGTCCACTGTGCTCGCGCAACGCGCGGTCTCAGAAGACCCTCGTTGGAC